>CBEVRO010000033.1:0-12750 GCA_965552295.1 uncultured archaeon
GCCCACGCCACCTGGGAACTCGTGCAGACCGCACGCAGCGGAGTCCCCGGCAATGAGGAGCGGTGTTGGCAGCCCCAGCAGGCACAGGAGCAGCAGGGGGCGGACGCGCCCAGATGCTAACATCTCGCTTTCTATCAACCTCTTGGGACCTATAAACGAGTTCGCGACCTAAGCGCCGATGAGACAATCTAACCATCGGCATTCGTCAAATTGCGACCTCCATGGCATCAATTAGGTGTAAGGTTGCGAGGGCAGGTCTCACTCTGTCTCTCTCCCCCGCCTCGATCGCCTCTTTTAGAGGCCCCTTTGGCACGCTGCGTCCCTTCAGCATGGCGGCGAGGTTCTCGCAGTGGTTCCTACCGGGGTCGTTCTTCAGGGCCCTGAGAACCTCGAGCGCGACTCCAGAGAGCCACAGCCCCAGCGTGTCTCCCTCTAGCAGGAGGGAGAGTCCCTCTCTAAAACCTCCTCAGCGTCGCTCTCGTCAAGCGAGGCCATAGACCTAAGCAGCTCCAGCGTCTCGGGCTTCTCCTCTAGAGCCTTCCTGGCCGGGATCCCTCTCACCGCGATCTCAGCCTCGGAGAACACCTCTGCAGTCCTGCAGAGAACCTGATGGTTCGGTCCGGCCCAGCCCGCTGCAACCTCAGCCTCTGAGAAGCCCGTTGCCTGACAAACCAGCGCTGGAGCTACCGCCCTGAGCAGACTCGGGACCTCCGCCCTGGCTCTCTCCGCGCCCTGCTCAGACCTGAGGGTAATTTTGCCCGTTATGAACGCGTTGACCCTCAGGTCCTCCCTCTCCCCGATCACCATCTGGCCCCTGAGCGCGGATCTTACCCTAAAGCCGAGGACGGGGAGCGAAGCCTGGAGCACATCCGGATCAAGGGGCCGAAACCTGCTCTCAGGAGGAGTCACCACGAGCACGACCTCGGCAAGCGAGGGTCTCGATGGGCAGGGCTTGATTATCCTCACGGGAGCGGGCTGCGCTATCCACGGCTGGACAGCGTGCGCCGATGTGAAGGGACATGCATCTCTCGGCAGCTTCTTGGCCTCCATCAGCCTCGCGGCTGAGGTGCACGACGGAGCCCCGCAGAGCCCGCAATCGTATCCAGGCAGACCTACCCAGCTCATGGCGGCCTCGTGAGAACCCGCCCAGCCACATTTTTAACACCCATATGCCGCGCGGCGGCTGATGCTCAGCTTAGCAGAGCTGGTCAGAGAGCAGGGTCCCATTATCCACCTGGGAGTGGCCTCGCTGCTGGCGCTGATATACGCCAAGCGAAGGGCAGTCGTCATACTCCCAGCCGTGATGTTTGCCTCCCTCATCTCCCTGCTGTTCGGGATGAGACCCCACGAGAGCCTCCTGAACATCGCTCCCCTGGCGGCCGCGCTCATCGTGTTCATCGCTGGGTTGGAGCTGGACATACAGACCTTCCTCGCCGAGAAGGAGAGGCTCTTCATTATGTTCACCATCGAGGCGGCGATACTCCTCAGCCTCCTCTACGTTCTATCCTCGGCGTTCGACGGCCCAACGCCGCTAGTGATAGTGGCCCTCATGGTGGCCTCAAACGAGTACTTCGTCCTAGAACTCAAGAAGCTGGGTAAGGAGAGGCTGGCAAACTTCGGGATCGCCCTATCTGTGCTGGAGGATGCCCTGGCGGTCTCTCTGACGTCCTTCGGGCTGTTTGCCGGGAGGAGCATGTCTGCAATCAGGCTCCAGCTGGTGGACCTCATCGCCGTAACCGCCCTTCTAGTCCCCGTGCTGTACTTAGCGGCCAAGCCCTTCGACAGATTCCTCAAGGCGACTGACAGGATCGACGCTCGGGTTCTGGCGACCCTCATGTACCTATTCTTTCTGATATCTGTTGGCCATAGCCTGCACCTGCCTGAAGCAATCCCCGTGTTCATAGGGAGCATTATGCTCTCCCTCAGGGGCTTCGACAGAGAGACCTATCACTACATAGAGGGATACCTCATGCTGGCTCTGCTGGGCTTCGTGTCATCCTTCCCCTTCTACGTGACAGCTCCTGTCGATTTGCAGACCTTCCTGAGGGCTGCTTGCTTTGGCCTCGCCCTTGCTGGCCTGGCGTATGTGTTAAGGGGCTTCATCCTGTTCTCCTCGGCTATATTGGCCGGGTTTGATCTCATTGACGCGGCCGAGATGGCCATGGTGCTCGCCAACACCGGGGAGTTTGGGCTGATAGCGATTGCTGGCCTCGTCAGCCAGCTCCCTCCTGTGGTGGCTCTGTCCGCCATGTTCGCGTACGCGTTCAACCTGACGCTGGTCTCTGAGGTAGCCAACAGAGTCCACAGGCTGGCGGAGGGATTTATCTCCAGGCTGCCCGAGTTCCTGAAGGTGAGCCTGCGCGACCTGAGCCAGGGTGCGGACAAGGTCGTGCAGGACGTTAAGTTCAGAAGGTGGATGTACGGGTCTCTATTCAGGCTGGTGGTGATCTACCTAGTCCTGAGCGTGTCGAAGCTGGCTCCGAGCGAGGCGGCGCTGGTTCAGCTTCTGCTGACCATTACGTCGATGGGAATCTTCATATCCACGCTACAGCACACCTACACCTACTTCGAGCGGGAGATCTTCACCGAGCTCGCCAAGGGAGCGGCCTCGCTAATTCTCGCCCTCAGGCTGCTCTTCACCTATCTGGCTCTCGCTCCAGTCATGAACGTACTTCAGGGTCTCTTGGTGACTATGTCCACTCTCGAGCAGATGAAGATCTCGCTCTCCTCCCCGATGGCGATCGGCGGGATGTTCGCGGTGGCATACCTAATCAACAAGGCCAGCAAGAGGGTTGTCAGAAGGCTGGTTCCAGATAGTCCCAAGGAGGGTAGCTCTACCGCTCGGTAACCCAACCATTTTTAGCTCAGCGTGCTCCATCCTACCCTCGGCGATGTCTAAGCTTGCAGCAGCCCTCTTCGTGGGTCTCATTCTACTTCCCCAACTCGCCGCCTCGGCGAGCGCGGAGACGCTCAGGTACAGGATTGAGAGGGAATGGGTGATTCTGGAGGTTAATAGTGACGGCTCGATCACCCTCACCTACAACATCACGGTCGCGGTGGAAGAGGGAGCCATCAGGAGGTTCTTCAGGGTCGGCATGCCGGCGCCCGACTTCGAGGTCGTGCACGCCGAGGAGCTAGAGACAGGGGCGGAGCCTGACTTCGACGAGATAGAGGAGGGGGACTACTACGCGGTTGAGTTTCACCCAACGGTTCCGATACTTGCTGGCGAGTCTAGAACGTACGTCTTCACGGTCATAGTGCCGAAGTTCATCTACAAAGACGAGACGAACCCAGGGAACGTCGGCCTCCTCTTCATCCCCTCTTGGTTCGACGACGCGCCTGTCGAGGACCTCAGAGTCATGGTGGTGCTCCCCGAGGGAGTTGAGCCCGAAGAGGTCAGGAACACTCCTGACTACGACAACCTGCTGACCGTGGACAGCAGGCTCGCTCTGTACTGGGAGAGGAGAGATCTGGCGCCGGGGGAGAAGTTCTCAGTTGGAGTGAGCTTCCCCTCCCAATACGTGGAGAAGTTCGTTGAGCAGCCCCCGTCACAACCCAGCCTCCTCTACAGGATCGGGCATATTCTGGGTGTGCTGGTCGTTGTGTTCCCGTTCTTCCTAGTGGTCGGGATAATAGCGTACGCATACGTCAAAAGGACTAGATCCCTCCTCTGGGAGTACGAAACGCCCTGGATAGGCATTGAGGCCCTAGGCGCTCAAGACAGGCTCAACCCGCCTGAGGCAGCCTACCTGCTCCTGATGGAGAGGGGGGAGAAGGACTTCGCTCGCGTCGTGACGGTGGCGCTGATAGAAGCCCTGAAGCTTGGCATAGTCGAGGTGGAGGGCTTAGATCCCCTCAGGCTCAAGGTCGTGAAGAAGCAGGGGCCGTGGAAGTACTACCTGCGGAGGCTTGTTAGCTGCGTTGGAGACGACGGTAGGTTGAAGGAGGACTGCCTGGCCAGCCTCATCAAGGCGGTGCACAGGGCCACTTGGAGGAAGCTGTCCGGATTCTCTCGCAAGGAGACTGTAGAGCACTACAGGAAGCTCATAGCTGACGCGTGGAGGGAGCTGCGAGAGGCCCCGCCGGAGAAGAAGCGTGAGGTGTTGGACGAATGGATCGAGTGGCTCATGATCGACGAGAGGTTCCACAAGAAGCTGAGAGAGGCGCTAAGGGCTGCCCCGCGTCCAACGAAGGTCGTCCTGCCCCGCGACTGGTGGATGTACCGAATATGGTACTGGACCTGGCCAGACTGGAGGGTCACTGTCGCGATACCAAGAGCCGAGCCAAAGGCAGAGGCCCCGCCTACCCCAGTCACTGAGGTGGAGAAGCGGGCAGAGGGGCCGGTCGTGACCCTAGAGAGGGCTGCAGATGAGGTAGCCAGGGGAGTCGAGTCTGTATTCGAGTCCGTGGCAGAGAGCGCGGAAGGGCTGGCAGACAAGGTCGCCAAGCTCATCACTCCAGAGCAGCCGAGGCCGAGGTCTAGGGTCAGGGTCAGCAGCTGCGTCTGCGCGTGCGTGTCCTGCGCCTGTGCTTGTGCGTGCGTGAGCTGTGCCTGCGCCTGTGCAGGGGGAGGTGCTGGCTGATGGCCAAGCTTAGGATGCTGAGCTTCGTCCATAGGGGCCAGAAGGTGCACCTAAGGGTAGACCCCTCTGGCGTCGGCGTTCTGGTTGTCGCCGCTAGGAGGTCCGCCTACCTCAACAGGACGGGGACGTTCTTCGCGGAGTCCTTCCTGAAGGGTGAGCCGCCAGAGAAGGTTGCGAAGTCTGCATCGAAGAGGTTCAAGGGAATCTCGGCGGAGAAGGCGCTGGAAGACTACAAAGAGTTCGCCAAGAGGCTCAAGGCCTTCCTCGAAGCCGAGGAGGTATGTCCCATAACGGACCTGGGTTTCAGCAGGGTGGACCCCCTCAGCGTGAAGACCACAGCCCCCTTCCGAATGGACCTAGCCCTGACATACAGGTGTAACAACGCGTGCATTCACTGCTACAGCGGCTCCCCAGCTGAAGTCAAGCCGGAGCTGGACACTAAGAAGTGGAAGGCCGTCCTCAAGAAGGTAATCGGGCTGGGAGTGCCCAACGTAGTCTTCACGGGCGGGGAGCCGACTCTCAGAGACGATCTGGTCGAGCTGGTAGCCGAGGCCCAGAAGCTGGGGCTAGTGGCTGGCCTCGTCACGAATGGGAGGAGGCTCGCCGACAGATCTTACGCTGAATCCCTCGTGCAAGCTGGCCTGGACTACGCTCAGGTCACTCTAGAGTCCCACAGGCCTGAGGTGCACGAGAAGATAACTCAAGTCCCGGGCAGCTGGAGGGAGACCGTGGAGGGAATAAGGAACCTCGCCGATCTGGGCATATATGTGGACGTCAACGCCACTCTGAGCACGCTGAACGTGAGAGACATCAGGGGGCTCGTCGAACTTGCCGCGGAGCTGGGCGCCGACGCCGTTTCAGCCAACAGGCTGATCTACAGCGGTCGAGGGTTGGAAGTCAAGGAGTGGTTTGAGCCGACGCCTGAGCAGACGCTCGAAGCCCTAGAGGAGATGGCAGACGCCGCGGCGGAGCACGACCTCGAGTTCAGGTGGTACGGGGTCACTAGGTACTGCGAGCTGAACCCTCTCGAGCACCAGCTAGGAGTGAAGTTCTGCTCCGCCTGCTCCATAACGATGGCCGTCGAGCCGGACGGCACAGTGATACCCTGCCAGAGCTACTATCAACCGCTGGGAAACATCCTGAAGGACAGCTGGGACTCCATATGGAACCACGAACTCTGCAGGGAGATAAGGTCGAGAGCCTTCGCCGGCGAGGTCTGCGCCTCCTGTCCGCTCTTCCAGGCGTGCGGCGGGGGGTGCCCGCTAGAGGCTAAGGTGAGACCTTACCCGGAGTCCCCTCCAGAGATCGTCTAGAAGTTAGCGACGCTGAAGCAGGTTTGTCACGAGACCGGAGACTCCGAACAATCCCGAGAGTAGTTCGATCCACCCGATGAGTCCGGCCCCGCCAACGGCGTTCAGCAAGGCCAGCAACAGAACTGGAAGCGAGATGGCCCAGGCGAGTTTGAGGGCGACACGATTCCCCCCTCCAGGCTGACCTGGCCCATAGAACGATCAAAGCGGCGAGTAGGAACGAGGCGATGGTCAAGAACCCGAAGACGGCTGACCCTACCGCGGCAAATACGGCTGGCACAGAGCTGAGGCCAAAGCTCCACGCAAGCCACTCTGGGCTGGCGGCCTCCTTGAGGACTCCGGCCAGCCAGAGCGCTATTATGGCGGACTTCACTCCAGCCGCTATGGCCGCAAGGCAGTGCAGCAAGATGGCTGCTGCGGTCAGCCACCTCGCCTGGCTCGACACACTTGAGCGTGCGCGGGGGCTCTTGTTAAGAATTGTCCCTCGTAGCCCTGTGGGTCTCTTCTAAGCCCGAGCTAAGATGGGGGCTGAGCGGGCCGGTTTTCCTTGCGTGGCCAATCTACTAAGAATGGCAAGCTACCTGCACCCAAATGTTTTGATGAGGCGGATGCGGAGTGCGAATGGAGGTCTTCAAACCCGTAGAGGGCATCCGTCGACTCTCCGCTGAGCCCCATGCTAAGGGTTATCCCAGTACGCTGAGTAATGCAACCCTAGGTCGGGCGTTATGCGGGCCGCCGTGGTAGGGCTGGGGAGGGTCGGGTGGGCAGCAGCACTTGACCTGTACGACAGACTGACCGGGCGCGACCTCCTGCTCATCGACTCAAGCGAGGAGAGGCTCAGGGAAGTCACGCGTCAACTCAAAGGAGTGGAAACGAGGGTAGTCGATGCAAGCGATGTATCCTCTCTGGCAAGAGCCCTGAGAGACGTCGACGTCGTGGTGGGGGCCCTCCCCGGCAGGTTCGGAAGAAACTCCTGGCTGGCCGCCATAGAGGCTGGCGTCGACTTAGTGGACATCTCCTACTCGCCCGACGACCCGCTCACGGTGAGTCTCCAGGCGGCGGAGGCGGGAGTCACCATAGTCCCCGATGCTGGCGTGGCGCCCGGCCTAAGCAACATGCTGGCCGGGAGGGCCTACGCGAGGCTTGAGGGGAGGGTTAGTGAGCTGACGATCTACGTGGGCGCGGTGCCAGAGAGGCCGGACAATCCGCTGGGCTACACGGTGACCTGGAGCCCAGAGGACCTCATCGAGGAGTACACGAGACCCGCCAGAGTGATCAGGCGTGGTAGACTGGAGTCCCTGCCAGCCCTCTCTGAAGTGGAGCGCATAGAGATCGAGGGCGTTGGCGAGATGGAGGCTTTCCTGACGGACGGCCTCAGGACCATGCTCAAGACTCTGAGGGGAGTTGAGAACATGGAGGAGAAGACTCTCAGGTGGCCGGGCCACGCCGAGAAGGTGATCCTCCTCAGGGAGCTGGGGTTCCTCGACAACAGGCCCGTGCGTATTGGTTCGCAGGAGGTGGAGCCAGCCAAATTAACTGCAGAGCTGTTCAAGGAGAAGCTTGGGGGTCAGTGCAGAGACCTAGTGGTCCTTCTAGCTAGGGCGAGAGGGAGTAGCGCGGAGGGGATGACCACGCTGGAGTACAGAGTGATCGATAGGTACGACGACTCTATGGGAATGACTGCCCTCGCTAGAACGACTGCCTTCACCGCGACGGCCGTTGCGAGCCTCCTAGCGGACGGGAGAGTGCCAGGTCCGGGTGTAGTGCCTCCTGAGGCGCTGGGAATGGACCCTGACCTCATGACCTCGGTAGCTGAGTGGCTGGCGTGGAGAGGGATAGCCATTCACGAGAAGACCGTCTCCGAGGGCAGGCTCGCCTGAGGGAGCTACTCCGGGGATATCTCCTCAAGAGGCCTGCCCTTAGTCTCTACGCCAAGGACCGCGACGACCGTCGCTGATGCCAACTGGACAGTCGCAAACGTGAGGAAGGCCAGCGCGTAGCTCCCCGTGGCGTCGAGGATGGCTCCAACTAGGTAAGGCCCTATAATTCCTCCAACCCTCCCGAAGGAGTTGGCAGCGCCAGCGCCGAGGCCTCTGATGCTAGTAGGATAAAGCTCGGGTGTGTAGGCGTAGGTTATGCCCCAGGCTCCCAAGTTGAAGAACGACAGCACGATGGCTCCGGCTAGAGCCTGAGCTGGCGTTGCGGCGTGCCAGTAGGCAAGGGCCCCCAAGCCCGCGAGCGCCATGTAGAGCGAGAGGCTTACCTTTCTCCCCAGCTTCTCTACAGCCACGGCCCCGCTCCAGTACCCCGGCAGCTGGGCCAGAGTGATCAAGACAGACCACTGCAGAGATCTAACGAGTGAGAGACCTCTCTGCGCCACGAGAACCCGTGGGAACCAGAGGAAGACTCCCCAATAGGCCATGACTATGCAGAACCAGTGGAACCACAGCATGACGGTTCTACGCAGGTACTCTCCCTTGAACAGCGTTGACACCGGCAGCCTGACCCTCTCAACCTCCTTGATAAACTTCTCCGACTCAGGGGCTAGCTTCAGAAGCGGCGCCGCGAAGAGCGGCAGTATCCCGAACAGGAAGACTGGTCTCCACCCCATCGACGGCGCTATCGCCAATCCCAGCAGGGAGGCTAACAGCCATCCGTAGGCCCAGAAGGAGTCCAGTATGACCACGTTTCTCCCTCGAACTTCTGGCGGGGAGAGTTCTGATAGGAGCGTGCTTGCTACTACCATGTAGCCGGTGGCTCCCATTCCAGCGATGAGCCTGAGCATCCCCATGGTCGCCCAGTTCGGAGCGATCGAGCAAGCGGTCGTGGCCAAGGCCAAGATCAGTAGGGACAGCACCGCGGCTGGACGCCTTCCAACCCTGTCTGCCAGCCTCCCAAAGGCGAAGGCTCCCAGAAGCATGCCTATCAGGAATAAATTGAGCATGAGGCCGGTCTGCCTCCCAGTTAGCGACCACTCCCTTGCTATTAGAGGAAGAGCGAAGGATATCAGGCCGGAGTTGGAGGCGACCAGCGACCAGCCAGCCCCAAGGAGGAGCAGGTCTTTTCTTGCCATGCCTTCTCAGGACTCGCTTAACATAAGTTAAACTCTCGCCTTCCAGCCTTAGTCGCCACTTAGGCCAAACCTGTCAGATCTGTGCCAGCTAAGGTCTTTTCTCCTGAGTAGAAGCTCGTTGATCATCGTATACAACCAAATTCCATTGTCAATTGCTCTTGACAGCAGCATAAGAGGGATCGAAAACAGTAGATCCCACCTTCTTCTCGTGGCGATTCCGTACAGCGCAACTAGAGTCCAAGAGATTAAATCTGCTGATGCAAAAGCTAGAATCGCCCCGCTCTGCCTGCCCAACATTCTAGACATCAGAAACAATCCGCCCAAAATGGAGAGCAGAGTATTCTCAACAATCAGGAATGCGATCTGCACCTTCAGCCTCATTGGAAGGTTACTGAAGTGCTTCCTCACATTTTGAAAGAATCCAGCGAACCACCTTCTCGTCTGCCGGACGTAAGATTTCAGGTTGGGCGGGTCACTCGTCCAAGCCACGGCTTCAGGCTCGAACACGACTCTGTATCCGCTTTCTAAGACCGAGAGTGTCAGGTCCATATCCTCCGTGACTGTGTCCGGGCTTGGGTCGAAGAGTTCCCTCCTCACCGCGCCCACACACCCCGGAATGACCATAACTGAGCTGGTAACATCCATGCCTCTCTTGTAGACCTCTTGCCCCATTATGTACTGAAGCTCCCGGATTCCAGTGATTATGTTGTGCTTCCTTGACACAACAGAGCCCGATACTCCACCTACGCTTGGATCAAAGAAATGGGGTAGTATCCTCTCAATGGCATCTGGCTCTAGCTCTGAGTCAGCGTCCGTGTATATCACTATGTCGCTCCGGATCAGAGGCAGCGCCGCCCTTAAGGCCAGCGCTTTATTACCGGTGTTCTTGGCGATATGGAGAACGGTGATTTGACCCGAGTACCGCTTTAGAATCTCTGCAGTCCGGTCCGTCGAGCCGTCGTTGATCACTACAACCTGATCAGGAACAATGGTTTGCCCGAGTACGCTGTCTAAGCAGGCGGCGATGCCTTCCTCTTCGTTGTAAGCTGGAATTACGACTGAAAAAGAGGGAAGCGGGTTGGGAGACATTTTGGACTCTCTCAGTAAGTGCCCATCCTATAGAATCCGTAGCCGAAGGACGTTGATCCCACTAAAGTCAGCAGGATGTACGTGCCTACGACATCTAGATAGGGCAGCGTTAGCCGTTCCAAGAGCATCATAAGGGATATGAACATCAAGAAGAAGCCGAAAGCTATGAAGCCAGCTGCCACGGCGTATCTCTTCATTCTGACCTTCCTTACTCTCTCTGCCTCCTTCCAGGCTTCTTCTAGAGTCGCCCTCATTTCTTTCTCCTGTTTCTGGACTGCTTGGGCTGTCTTACTCACTCCACAGCACCTCCTGAGGAGCTATCCTCCGTGAAGAGCCCGAAAAGTCGAACGAACTCCTCAAGTGTTATCACATCTTTTTGGAAGGCGTCGACCAAGACCCCTACCGGAGAGGTTGGGCTTAAGCCCAGCCTCCTAGCCATCTCACGTGCCTCCTCCCTTAGGAGGATCACCCTATCATGGGGCGTGCCGAGGGCCGCAGATATCGTGGAGGCCTCCCCAACTGTTAGACCCAGTTCAAGCAGCTTGGCTGCCAGCGCTGCCTCCTCATCCCCCGTCTTCAAGCAGGCAGTCAATTCTGCCTTGACGTAGAGAGACTCTGGTTCCGTGTCCAGAGAGGCCGCGCAGAAGTCTTCCTCCATCGCTATGTCGTCGTAAGTGTATCCTATGAGCCAGGGGGCCCCCGCAGCTGTAAAGACTCTGAGAACTTCGGGTTCAACGAAAACTCTGGTAACCACGGGATTAACGACAGAGCCTATAGCGGCCGCGCCTCCAAACAGGAAAGATGATAGTGCGCCACCTAATGTTAGACTCAAATTTATCAAACCTACCTACCTTGATATATCTAGCACTTTATTTAAACCTTGCAAATTCATTTGAAACACAAGCGAATAGCTTGAAACATTTTCTAGCGTCCTCGCCAGCCCAGCTTGCATCTAAAAATATGCAATTCTGGAAAGTCCAACTTTTTCCAACGATCTAGCTGATTTCAAGCGTACTCTCTTCGAATCAAATCGATTGGCCTGATCTGGCTCTACGATAAGTAGCCAGACTATCTTAGAGAAAGTTTATATCCTAATTATTTCGGTTTTATTATAACTAACCGAAGTAATTTTGGAGGGAGCAGTATGGCGAGCCAGTTCAGGAGCAACCTCTACCGAGTTGGCAGTGTCCTCTTGCATCCTAGGCAGGCCTTTGAGGTTATGTTGCACGAGGACGTCTCTATAGGGCTCCCGCTGCTGCTGGCAGCGGCCATATTCTTCACTGAAGGTGCCTTAACTGTGTCTGCCATCCTTAGAGCTCTGCCCCTTGGATTTCTTATAGCCCTCGCCGGTCCATTTACAGGCCTCGGATTCGCGGTAGCTGGAGTACTCTGGCTAGGAATCACAGCGCTCCTAATCCACGCCAACGCCATCCTTCTGGGTGGAGAGGGCGATATCACGCGGATGTTCAGCGTGGCCGCCTACTCAATACTGCCAGTGTCTATCCCGCTAGGAGCGTTCGCTCTAGCAGTACTCGTCGGAGGGCTCGGAGCGCTCGGGTGGCTAGCGCTGGGAGGAATGCTCTTGGTTGTTGCGCTGCTGTGGGGACTTGCCCTCCTGATCATCGGGACCTCTGTGAATTACAACATCGACGCTGGCAGGGCTCTTCTAGCCACAGTGCTCATACCGCTCGCAGACCTGTTCTTAGCGCTCTTCCTAGGAAAGTACGGCCTGATCTTGATACTAGCGGCGTACGGTCTGGCGTACTACTTCACCAAGATGCAGGAGCACAAGCTGCGTGAGGGGAGCGTGGTGGCTGAGGAGGGTGACGAGCATGAGGTCTGAAGAGGTTGTAGGCCTTGTGATTGTTGGCTTGGTGATCTTCAGCATCGCTGCCAGCTTTGTGGCGCCAAAGCTCGCGCCAGCTGAGCCCCCAGAGGGTCTCCGAGAACTTGCGCAGGCTCTGGGCTGGGCCGTAGGGAACGTCACGTTCACAGGGGCAGCTGGATCCCAGACTGTAGAGATCCCAGTGGATCAGGCCGCCAACCTGATTCTCGAGATCGGAGCTGGAGATGTCAGCATTAAGAACTTCGGGCAGGGAGAGAGCGTTATCGTGAAGGTAGAGGGCACAGGGATCGACATCCAGGGTGCGGTTGTGAATGTAGGCGCCGGAAACGTTGAGGTCCTCTTGCCCGAGGGCTTCAGCTTTGATAGCTTGACGATCGACTTGGGCATTGGCGACCTTGAGGGTGTGATTCCGCTCTCAGAGACAGGCGTGGCCGCTGTCGATCTGGGCATGGGACGCATAGACCTGACGCTGATCCCGCAGAGTGAAGATGGAACCGTCTCAATCTCCGTTCAGATGGGGGAGATCGATATCCATGGCGTTCAGCCCGTAACGCAGACTGAAAACGAATTCACCGGCATGCTAGGCTCCGGCGAAGGATTCAGCCTCACGATCAACGTTGGCATGGGGGATGCCCTAGTCAGGGTGTCTAGGCCTTGAGGATTCCAGCGACTAAACCGCTCGCAGCGAGGAGAGTGATTCAAGCGCTGGCCAGCGACGCGAAGCTGAGGCTGCTCCGCCTATTGGTCAGGGGGCCAGTATCGCCATCTGCGATGGCCAAGGAGCTAAACATGGCTCTCAGCGTCGTGACTGAGCACCTCAGGGACCTGGAGCGGGCCGGCATCGTGAGG
>CBEVRO010000034.1:0-12748 GCA_965552295.1 uncultured archaeon
ATGACTCGACGCCTCTGAAGCTGATCGTGGGAAGGCCGCCAGAAGGCCTGCAAGGTATGTACTTTTTGATGTCCGTGGTTGTGGACGACTCTGGTGAGGTCAGGATGCGGGCAGTTCTAGCCTCAGAGGGCTCATCCGTTGATCCAAGACACCTCCAGCAATATGTGCTCAACATGAGTTCCCTCGAGGGAATTGAGCTGAGTGCCGACACCACTTACTCCAACGACGGCCTGAGCTTAGTAGAGTTTAGAGTCGCCCGCGAGGATCTGGAGATCCTCATCAGCAGACTGTGAGGCGGTGGGTTCATGGAGATGCCCCGCCTAGCCGTACGACTTGGCGATATAGCTTACGCGCTGCTGAGGAGGATCCAGCTCCCCGTGTACGAGAAGTTCCTCTTGAGCAAGCTCAAAGATGGTCCTGTTCCCAGACACATAGGCGTGATCCTAGATGGTAACAGGAGATTCGCGAGGTCGCTTGGGCTTGATCTGGTAGAGGGTTACAGGCTCGGCGCGAAGAAGGTGAGAGAAATACTAGAGTGGTGCGACCAGCTTGGAATAAAGCACATCACGCTATACGCATTCTCAACGGAGAACTTCTCAAGACCCCCGGACCAGGTGGAAGCAGTCTTCTCCGTCATACGTGAGGAGATGCAACATCTCCTCAACCAGCTAGATGAACTCAAGAGGCGCGGGGTTCGTGTCAGGTTCATCGGAAGGCTGGACCTGATGCCCCCCGACATACGTGAACTCGCGGAGGAGATAGAGCGTGCGACCGAGAGCTTTGGAGAGAAGACCGTAAACATAGCGCTTGCCTACGGAGGGAGGGCAGAGATAATAGACGCGGTCAGAAAGCTGGCAGAGCTTGTAAAGGAGGGAAAGCTGGACCCAGAGGATATAGACGAGAAGACGTTCGAAAACTTCCTCTACCTGAAGGACATTCCAGATCCCGACCTCATCATAAGAACCTCTGGCGAGGAGAGGATCAGCAACTTCCTGCTGTGGCACGCGGCCTACTCAGAGCTGTACTTCATGGAGGCGTACCTCCCCACGCTAAGGAGGGTCGACTTCCTCAGAGCGATTAGAGACTACCAGAGAAGGCAAAGGAGATATGGAAGGTAGGCTCCTCTAACCCAGCCTGAGGAGGGTGTTCTGCGCTGCTGGCGCCAGGGTGCTTTAGGGAGTACGACATCAGGGGTGTGTACGGGAGAGACCTAGACGAAGGAGGAGCTTACAGACTGGGCCTCGCCTTCGGAACCTACCTGAGAGAGGGATCCGTAGCCGTGGGAAGGGACGGGAGGAGGAGCTCGCCCTCTCTCGCCTCCGCAGTCGTTGAGGGACTGAGAGACTCTGGAGTAGACGTGCTAGATGTGGGCATGGTGCCGACCCCCGCACTGTACTACTCAGTTAGGCGACTCGGAGCGAAGGGTGGCGTGATGATCACGGCAAGCCACAATCCTCCGGAGTGGAATGGGTTCAAGCTGGTGGGCGAGGGAGCTCGGCCAATAGCGATGGGCCTTGGCCTCGAGGCCGTCAGAGAGCTGGTCGACAAGGCACAGCCAAGCGGATCTCTGGGCTCAATTCGTCGGACAGAGATCCTAGACGACTACGTCGGCTTCCTATCCTCGCTGGTAAACCTGTCTGTAGGAGTGGGGGTTGGAGTAGACGCATCAAACGGAGTGGCCTCGCTCGCGGCGCCTCGGGCTCTTAGAGACATCGGCTGCCTAGTGGAGGTGATCAACGGCAACATCGATGGGGACTTCCCAGGCCACCCGCCCGAACCCCTCCCCGAGTACTTGGGAGAACTCTCAAGACTCGTTGTAGAGCGCGGTCTCCACTTCGGCGTCGCCTTCGACGGAGACGGTGACAGAGCAGTGTTCGTTGACGACAGAGGTCGCGTGCTTACGGGAGATCAATCGCTGGCTCTCCTTGCAAGCTACTACGTTCAGAAGAACCCTGGAGCCACGGTAGTCTTTGACGCATCTTCCTCCATGGCCGTCAGAGAAGTGGTCGAGTCCCTGGGCGGGAAGGCGATCGAGACGAGGGTCGGCAGCGCTTTCATCAAGCGGGCCATGGCGGAACACGGTGCCATACTTGGCGGAGAGCGAAGCGGGCACCTCTATTTCTCCGAGCTAGGAGGCATGGATGACGCCATATTCGCCGCTCTCAGAATGGCCGAACTCGCTTCTACGGTAGGTGCTCTCTCAGAGCTAATCGACGCCCTGCCAAGGTACGAGTCGGCCTCCATTTCCGTGGAATGCCCTGACGAGAAGAAGTATGAAGTAGTCATGGCGGTTGCGAGCAAGCTAGAGCCCCTCGCGGATTCGATCTCCAAGATAGACGGGGTGAAGGCGTACTTCGGAGGGGCTTGGGTTCTGGTGAGAGCATCCAACACGCAGCCCCTGGTGAGGATAACCGCGGAGGGGAAGACGAAGCAAGAGGCGACGCGCCTCCTGGATGTTGCTCTTGAGGCTCTTAGGGAGGTGGGATGTGGGTGACTAAAGACCTGCTGTCCCTGAAGCCCGTCATAGTCCGAGCCGTCGAGGTTAGAACCAGATTGGGCGTCAAGCTGAAGCCGCTCGTTGAGCACCCGGGAGCCGTGGTAATTGTGCCATTCCAAGAAGGAGAGGTCTATCTAGTGAAGCAGTGGAGGTACGCCGTGGGCGAAGAGTTGATTGAAGTTCCGGCGGGCACGCTAGAGCCTGGAGAAGAGCCTGACGAGACGGCGATTAGAGAATTGAGGGAGGAAGCGGGACTCGAGGCAGGGAAGCTCATCAAGTTCTACGAGGCCTACTCTATTCCAGGATATGGCAACGAACTCCTGCACTTCTACCTGGCGATAGACCTCAGGGAGGTGGGCCAGCACCAAGAGGAAGATGAGGAGATCACGGTGCTGAAAGTCCCCATCGACGAGGCCGTCAGGATGGTCGAGGATAACCGAATTAGGGATCTGAAGACGGCGTTAGCTCTGCTAATGGTCGAGAGGATCCTCAGAGCGGGTCTCCTGGATATGGCTTGACACCTCAAAGAGCTCCTCGATGCTCCTAGCTAGTATCCACTCTACGGCCGTCCTCAAGTCTGAGGCGCTCTGGATGGCTGATAGGGTCTCGTCTCTGACTCTCAGTCTCAGCGAATTTCCCGTCCTAGTGTTGAGGAATTCTACCTCTATCCCACTCCCCTCCGAGACATCTATGTTGAGCTTACCAAGGGTGCACCTCGAGGAGCACTGAACGCCGTCCACGAAGCATGTGTACGGCCTCTGAGGACGAACCCTCACTCTCGCCTCCAGGTCTATCTCAGTCTCTGGCTTCAAGACGTTCACGGCGAAATCGCCTGCCAGGTAGCCCAGCGTCAAGTAGGGCCCGAGGTGGCCGTGGAAGCGGCCAGCCTCCTCTAGAGTCAAGCGCTCCCCCATTGTGACACCCCGTTGAGCGTTTCGTGTGAGACTCGTAGTCTCGTCGGGGGATTAAAAATCCAGCGTGGCAAGAGGTACGTGGGGCAAGCGGCTTGGAGAGGTTAAGCACGGGCGTGCCAGAGATCGACAGGATGCTAGCTGGTGGAATACCGCGAGGGTTCTTGGTCGCAGTAACTGGAGAGCCGGGAACGGGCAAGACCGTGTTTTGCCTGCACTTCTCCTGGCAGGGGGTTAAGGAGGGAGACAAGGTAGTCTACGTCACGACTGAGGAGAGCAGGGAGTCTATCCTGAGCCAGGCCTCCCAGTTTGGGATGGATCTCGAGGGCGCCGTCAGGGAGAAGAAGGCCATAGTGATAGATGCACTCTTGGGCAGGGCCAGCGATCCCTGGTCCCTGAGATCCCTGGATCCTGAGGAACTCGTTGAGATGGTACTGAAGGCCAAGAGGGAGCTAGGCTTCGGCAGGGCGCGGCTCGTCGTCGACAGCATGAGCGCCTTCTGGCTAGACAAGCCGGCTATGGCTAGGAAGTACAGCTACTACGTTAAGAAGGTGCTGTCACGATGGGACTTCACCGTGCTGGCAGTCAGCCAGTACGCAGTAACTACCTCCGAGGCTTTCGGCTTTGGGATCGAGCACGTTGCGGACGGAATTATCAGGTTCAGGAGGTTTGTGAGGGGAGGCGTCCTCCGCCGGTATCTAATCGTGGAGAAGATGAGACAGACCCCCCACGACTTGAGGATGTACGAGATAACGGTGCAGGACGGCAAGGGGCTCGTAGTCCTAGGCCCCAGCGGCGAGAGAGCGGAAGACGTATCACTTCCAATTAGCGTGAGAGAGAAGATCCTACAGGCCAAGAAGAGAGGGGAAGAGGCTCTCTAGATGGCTCCTGCTCTGCCCCTGTGGTAGAGGCCGATCAGGCCGAGGTAGCTTAGAGTTGCCCCAGCTACGGCGGCCAGGAAGGCCGCGAATGCGCTGATCATGTCCACGGACTTCCACTCCACGATCATCGCGAGGGATAGCAGAAATGACACAAAGAGCAGAGCCAAGCCCAGCAGCGCCAGCCGGAGCGCCCTAGGCGTGAGAGCTTCAGGAGGAGGGGGAGTAACGACAAAAAAGAGTTCGAGGGATTTCAACGTATCGGCTCCTCCCCCTAACTCTTCGCGTGAAGGTGGCACGCCACCCAGTGGCCCGGTTCTACCTCAATTAACTCGGGCTCTTCCTTGTCACATGGCTCGAATCTGTAGGGGCACCTCGGGTGGAACCTGCAGCCTGGCGGTATGGCGGCGGCGCTCGGAACCTCTCCCTTGATCGGGATCTCCTTGATCACGTCCTTCATGCTGGGGTCTGGCTCAGGAACCGCCACCAGCAGAGCCTTTGTGTACGGGTGCAGCGGGTTCTCGACTAGCGTGTCGCAGTCCGTCAGCTCCATTATCTTGCCTAGATACATTATCGCAATCCTGTCTGAGAAGTACCTGGCTGTGGAGAGGTCGTGCGTGATGTACAGGTATGTGAGTCCGTACTTCTTCTTGATGTCTTCCATGAGGTTCAGTATCTCGGCCCTGATGGACAGGTCGAGCATGGAGACAGGCTCGTCAGCCACGATGAACTCGGGGTTCAGTATCAGAGCCCTGGCTATGGCTACCCTCTGCCTCTGACCGCCGGATAGCTGGTGCGGGTACCTCCCCAAGAACTCCTCTGGCGGCACCATCCTTACGCTCTCTAGCGCCCTTATGATCAGCTCCTCCCTCTCCGCCTTGGTCTCTCCGATGCCAGCGAGTATGAGCGGCTCCTCGAGGACGTTGTAGACCCTGAACCTCGGGTTGAGGGAGCCGTAGGGATCTTGGAAGATTATCTGGACCTTCTTCCTGTACTCCTTCTCCTCCTCCCTGCTCAAGGTGGTTACGTCCACTCCGTTGAAGTAGATCTTGCCCGAGGTGGGTTCGATGAGCTTCACTATGAGACGCCCAGTGGTTGTCTTGCCGCAGCCAGACTCTCCAGCCAGAGCGAAGACTTCGCCCTTGTATATTTCGAAGGATATGTCGTCAACGGCCTTGACGCTCCTTGGGGGACGGCCCTTCAGGAACTCAGAGATTGACCTTCTCAGAGGGAAGTACTTCTTCAGATGCTCCACTCTGATTACTGGCTCAGGCAAAGTCATCACCTCCTAGCAAATAAGTGGCATGCAACCCAGTGGCCCGGTTCTACCTCGACAGGCACTGGCTCTTCCTGATCGCACAGCTCGAACCTGTGTGGACATCTCGGGTGGAACCTGCAGCCTGACGGCGGGTGTATGAGGTTGGGGGGCGCTCCTGGTATAAACTCCAACCTCTGCTGCTTCTGCCTCAGCCGAGGTATCGCTCCTAGGAGCTTCTGCGTGTAGGGGTGCTTCGGCCTAAGGTACACCGACTCGGAGGGACCTATCTCGACTATCTTGCCCGCGTACATTATCGCCAGTCTGTCGGCTATCTCTGAGATCACCGCGAGGTCGTGAGAGATGAAGATGATGGAGAGGTTCAGCTTCATCTTCAGCGACTTCATCAAGTTGAGTATCTGCGCCTGCACTATCACGTCCAGAGCCGTAGTGGGCTCGTCGGCTATGACCACATCGGGGTGCTCTAGCAGGGCCATCGCGATCACAGCCCTCTGCTTCATTCCCCCGCTTAGCTCGTGAGGATACCTCTTCGCTATATCCGGCTCCAGTCCCACGAGTTCTAGGTGCTCTCTAACCCTCTCTAGAGCCTCCTCCTTCGACATTCCGTGGTGATAGATAAGCGGCTCAGCCAGCTGATCTCCGATAGTCAGGACTGGGTTCAGTGAGTTCATCGCTCCTTGGAAGACCATGGAGATCTTCTTCCACCTCACCTCTCGCCTCAGTTCGTCGTCTGGAAGGCCAACGACCTCAATTCCATCTATCTTTATGCTACCGTCCACGATCTTGCCAGGCGGCGGGAGGAGGTTTATGAGAGCGAATCCCAGCGTGCTCTTGCCGCAGCCAGACTCTCCGGCGAGGCCTAGAGACTCTCCCCTCTCGAGCTCTATGGTGACGTCGTCTACGGCCTTAACAGGACCTCTGCTCGTCAGGTAATATGCCTTCAGGTTCCTAACCTCTAGCAGGGCCATATTCAGCACCTCACAGTGTCTTCATCTTCGGACTCAGTATCCTATTCAGAGCGGCTCCAATCAGGGCGAAGGAGAGCCCCATGAGCGCTATGGCCAGACCTGGGGGTATAACCCACCACCACATCCCGTGCAGCGTCGCGGCGGCTCCCTGAGCGTCGTGCAGTATCTGTCCCCACGTGACTCTGCTAACGTCTCCTAGCCCTAGGAAGGACAGTCCCGCCTCCAGCAGCACGTAGCCTGGGACTCCCAGGGCTATCGACGCGAAGACGTAGGGCAGGATCTGTGGCATCATGTGCCTAAGTATTATCCACCTCCCAGTGGCCCCGAGCGCTCTAGCGGCCTCTACGTATGGCATCTCCTTGAGCTGGAACCCCATGCTCCTGACCACCTTGTTGGTCCCTGGCCACGAGAAGATTGTCATCAGGATGATTACGGGCCAGATCGTGGGCTTGTAGAACTCGAAGATAATGATCAGCAAGGGCAAGACCGGAATCGAGGCGACGATCTCAGCGACTCTCTGCATCGCCTCGTCCGTCCATCCGCCGAAGTAGGCGCTCGCAACCCCGTAGACTACTCCAATTAGCGTAGTTAGCACAGAGCTAACGATACCGACGGCCAAGGAGACCCTCGTTCCCCAGACAAGGCCAGCGAAGAGGTCCCTCCTCAGCGTGTCGGTGCCCAAGAGGCCGTAGACCCTGCCAGCCACGATGAAGCTTATGTCAGACACGTTGTCCTGGGGGTTGAAGAGGTAGATCTTCGCGGTGAAGACGTAAGTTCCCTTGAGGGGCTCGGCCTGCTCCGCACTCAGGATGCCGGGCTGAGCCTTAGAGAATAGGATCTGCAGGGGGTCTATCAGCTGGTACTCGATGCCCGCCGCCGCTTCTTTGGTCTCAAACTCTCTGGCGAACCCCACCAGCCTCGCCTTGAAGTCCTTAAGTGAGGAGATCAGGAGCCTGTTCTGCCCACCAACTCCGGTAACAGCCAACTTGGTAGCTAGGAGGTCTATCGTTCTATTGTCCGGCCTGATGACCGTCAGAGATAGGGTCGGGGGGTTATTGGGGTCTGTGATGTTCAGAGCTAGGATCAGCATGAGGTCCGTCGGGTGGACATCGTACGCGTACTCGTACTCGAATGTGTAGGTGACTTCTACTATCTTGCCTATCTGCCTAGTCTCCGTGTCCGCAGGGAGCAGAGTCATGTGTGGAGGCTTCTTTTTGGCGGAGAATACGTTGACCCACTCTGGCGGAACCGCCCGCGGTAGGTTTTGCCAGTAGGTCACGTCCCGCCAGTGCGTGTTGGCTTCAGACGGAACGATGAGCGGAGCGAAGATAGCCAAGAATACGAAGAATAGCAGGAGTCCTAGTCCTATCAGTCCGCTCTTCTCTCTCCTGAACTCAAACCAGAAGTCAGAGAGGCTGGCTTTGAGGTCTATCCAACGCATTCGCTTTACCTCCCTATCTTCAGACGACCACCTGGGCTCCTACCTTGACCCTGGGGTCTAGGAGACCGTAAATCAGGTCCATCACTACTAGCGTCGTAAGGTACAGAATTATGCTGAAGGTAGTGTTACCGAGCAGGACGGGGACGTCATGCTCGATGAGGGCCGTCCAGTACAGCCTGCCCATTCCCGGCCAGTTAAACACTATCTCTGAGATCATGGCTCCGCCGAGTGATCCCAACAGACCGAATATCATCATGGTGACTATCGGAGGGGCCGAAGCCCTTAGGACGTGCTTGTACAGCACCTTCCTCTCGGGTACTCCCTTGGCGCGCGCCGCCATGACGTAATCTTCTTGGAACTGGCTGAGCACGACGCTCCTAGCGGTGTACGCCCAGCCTCCAAAGCTTACTAAGACTGCCGTTGAGACCGGGAGAATCATGTGATACAGAATGTCGATGAGCCTCTCGAACGTACCCTCTGGGGGCGGAATTGAGGTCATTCCGCCAGATGGGAATAATCCGAGGTAGTAAGAGAAGAAGATTATCATGAGCATGCCGACCCACCACATCGGGAAGCTGTAGGTAATCAGAGCGAACACAGACAGGCTCTTGTCCAGCAGTCTGCCTGCTCTCTGAGCGGCCTTGAGTCCTATTATCAGGCCTATGATCGTCACGATTATGGTCGCAGTGGTGAACAAGAGTATGGTCCTCGGCAGAGCCTCTAGAATTATTCTAGAGACGTCGCTGGTGCCGGTCGCAGATCTCAGTGTGTGAGACTTCCCCATGTTGAGCTTAAGCTGATCTAACGCCCTTCTTATCACTCTCTCTAACAGGGGTTTGTCAAGCCCGTACCTCTTGTACAGGATCTCCTTTTGCGTCTGATACCAAATATCTCTCGCCGTCTTGTTTACCGAAAATACCTTTAGAAGTTCTGGATCCTTCATTTTCGCTGCTAGCTCTTCCTCGATTTGAGCCTTAAGCTCCTTCTCTGCCACGCTGGAGAATATCAGAGAGACCAAGAAGATGGCGATGACCAGCACTAAGATTGCGTTCAGAACTCGCACTACTATGTATCTGCCGAATCCCACTGAAGCACCCCCCAGTCAACGAGGCTGGCCACGATCAATGTATAAAAAGTGAGCCCTATCAAAACAGAACTCACTAGAGCAGGTATAAAAAAAGAAAAAGAGAGAAGGGAGGTCGTGCGGTCTTTCTCTGATCACTCTGACTTCTTTCTGAGCAGGAGTATCGCAGCCACGACTATTATGATGACCACGATTACTCCGCCTATCAGGGCCCAGTTCGGCCCAGGCGGCGGCGGAGTGGTCGTGGGCGGAGGCGGCGGAGTGGTAGTCGGCGGAGCGGTTGTGGGCGGCGGAGTGGTAGTCGGAGCCTCAGTCGTGGGCGGCGGAGTGGGCACGGTGAGCACTATCTCCACGGAGGATGTTCCGGTTATCAGGCCAGAGGTCTTACCAGCAAGCACCTCTATCGTGTAGGAGCCCTCAGGCAGGCCCTCGGTGACGCTTCCTGGTATGGTGGCCTTGAACTGACCAGCGGTTACCAAGCTCATCTCGGTCTCGTAGATAGTGTTGCCAGCCGCATCTTTGAGCCTGACGGCGACATAGGCCTCCTCAGCCGGGTACTCAAGCACCTCGGGGTACTCCTGGGACTCGATCACGTTGGCGATGACGTCGAAGGACTCTCCAGCGGTCACGGTAACGGGCGCCTGGATGGACTCAACACGCTCTCTGATCACCATGAACTTGTTTATCCAGTAGTCCTCGGTGAACGGATAGGACTCGTCTCTGAAGGCCAGCAGCCTCATGTACATCCTCTGCGGATCGTAGGTGACTAGGACGAACGGACCGTTGGAGATCCAGGCGTGACCGTAGAGGTCCATGAACCTCAGCGCGGCGTTGTACCTCTCTACGGCCTGAGTCGGCGTGACGCCCACTAGAGGATCGGGCACGTGACCCTCAAGCCTGAGCTGCTCTATGGCAGCTCTCAGGTCCTCCACGTGGGCAGGAGATATCAGGTCAAGGTACTCCTTGCCCTCCTCCTTGTACCAGCTGTACTCGTTTCCAGACACAGGTCCGCCGTTGGCTATCACGTACGCGCAGGCCTCGTAGATCTCCCACGGCAGTATCGGCCACCAGATGTAGAAGTCGGCGGTCTCGTTCTCAGACACTATGTGCAGGTAGTCTCCGTAAACGACCAGAGTATCAGGCTCTATGAACTCGAATCCCTTGAAGTACTCTAGGGACGGGGCTACACCGGATGCGTACTCCGGGTGGAAGTACGGGTCTCCCTCCTCATCCTCGTGTGCCCACTCGTAGGCGAACGCTATCGCGTACCTGATGTCGTTCAGGTCCATGGGGATTCCGGAGTGCCACTTGCTGAACTTGTACTTGACGACGACCTTCACTATCGCCTTCTGGCCGGCGCCAACCTCAACCCACTTGTTCTCCTTGGAGTCGTATATGACGGCGGTGGACGGGACTTCTATCTGGCCGACCTTGTCGCCATCTTCAATCGTGTAGTCGACCTCTAGGTCCCAGGTCACTCGCACAGGCATGGGCTCTGCCTCAGTCGGGTGCTGAGGCGTTGCCTCGTCGTAGGTCGCTCTAGCTATCACGTGGGAGTACACGTCGTCGAGACCACCGATCGGGTTCCAGGCGCTAGTGTACATCTGGGCCTGCTGAGCCTCGACGGCAACTCTCAACTTGCCGTCGACAGTCTCGACGGTCCTCCAAGGCCAGTAGGACCACAGCCCGGTGACCGCGTCGTAAGCCAGCCTGGTGACCCTGTTCTTGTTGACCGGGAAGAAGTCTATCGTGATAGCCGTGAAGACCCTTATGCTCTCGTAGACTCCTATCCTCATGACCTGCCTGGCCTTCTCCCAGTACTCCTCAGCGCTAGCTATGTTCATGAACACCAGGTCCTGGATGAGCTCGTCAACGGTCTCGTTCTGCCACTCCCACCATCCGGCCATCTGGTAGGCCGGCATCCAGCCGAAGATCGGAGTGTAGAACCATGCCAAGTCGCCCTCGACGTACTTGGTGGCTGCGGTGGATCCCCAGCCAGCGGTGTACAAGTTCCACTGGTAGTCGGCCGGGTTGCTGAAGTAGACCGTGTAGATGCACTTCAGGAAGTTCGCCTCTATCCTCTCGACCTTTATGCCCGCCTTCTCTATCTGATCGGCTACGTAGAGACCCTCCTCGTGCCTCTCGTCCTCAATCCTGATGTAGAACTTAACGGTGACCGGCTCTCCGTCGAAGGTCCACCAGTAGCCAGCGGGAGCCCTCGGATCGGGTACCTTCTTGAGCCTGCCTCCTAGCTGAGCGGCCGCCTCCGTCAGAGCCTCATCTATCATCTGAAGCCCGAGCTGCTCGTTGCCCTCAGGAGTGAAGCCGAACTCCTTGAAGATGTCCTCGAACTCCTTGTAGGCCGGGTGAGACGGAGATATCGGGCTGTAGGCGATCTCTCCTCCACCCAGCAGAACCTCGTCCACTAGGTACTTCCTGTTGATCAGAAAGTTCATGGCGAACCTTACCTTCCTAATCGCAAAGGGGTTGAAGTAGGTCTTCCCCTCAACGTGCACTAGGTAAGGCGTGCCCTCCTCGTAGTACGGGTTCAAGGTGATTTCCCACATTCCTCCCGCGTTGGGGACAAGCCTCAGGTTCTCCTTCATGTACTCGGGAAGTCCTGCATAGACGGTGGGGCTCAGAGACTTCATGTACATGTCAAGCCTGCCGGTGGCCACGTCGCCGACTGCGACCTCTCCGGTGGCCCTGGTCTCAACGATGATCTCGTCAATCGCCGGTCCCTTTCTTGGCTGTGCTGTAACCACCCCACTTGGAAGTAGAAGCACTGCGAGGATCAAGGCCAGCGCGGCAACACCGAATCGCTCCCTACTTCGCATCTGCATACCCCCTCTAGGCCGGGGATTGTACCCCGCCCTTAGGGCTGGGCTGGTGACAACTGCAGAGACCACAATAAAAAAGCTATTTCGGGATATCATCTCAGCACCTCAAAGTGAAGGAATTAACATAATGATACGTGAGCTGGCGTCCACCTAGAGCGGCCTTAGAGTAGGCTGGACTTCTTCTAGAGTCACAGTAAGAGCCACAACGTCTCTAACTCCAACTACATAGCCCGTGGGGATGGAGACCCTCTGCGCTCTTATCACACTCTTGAATCCCATCGCTCGGGCTACCTGTTTGGATAGTTGAACGATCAGGCCGACTATGGCCCAATTATCTTGGGAGATGAGAAGATCCACTACCTTTCCTAATCTGACGCCGTCCTTGGTGACAACCTCTTTACCCACTACGTCACCGATTCGCACCAAGACACCTTCGCTTTATCGGCTTTCGGCTCAGGTTATAACATGTTGGGGTGGGGGTCTCCCCGCGGAAGGGCGGGGGCTTGGGGGCCTTGCGCGCGAGAAGTGTGATTAACTACAGATTGGAGCGAAATTCTACCGTTGCAAGCTTGGTTGAGGCGCTGCGGCACTCAGGAGGGTTCCAAGCTGTGAATATCGCATCAGCTGTTGACGTGTTGACAGACATGTGGAGAGACAGATCAGCAGTCCTCTTTCTCAGTTTCACTGCGAACCTCGTGGCCACGGGCTTACGCGGAGTCCTTGCCCAGCTGCTAGAGGAGCGCCTGTTCGATGTGGTCGTGACAACTGCAGGCACCCTGGACCACGATCTAATCAGGTGCTGGGCTGCTTACTACCACGGCAGTTTCGACGCAGACGACGCTGAACTCGCTGA
>CBEVRO010000035.1:0-12702 GCA_965552295.1 uncultured archaeon
TCTTCAGATAGTTCTTTTTTAGGTCTACCTGGTTTTCTTAGTTTGGGAATTTCTATGAGGATCGTAAACTCTCTTGCCTTCCTTGGGTACGATCTCTAGGTCTATTCCGTTGGGTATGTGAACTGCCGGGACCCCTTTCGAGCGATAGTAGTTCACAGCCGACTTAGAAACGGCCGTGACTACGTCTGCCCACCGGATTGCTCTATTTTCCAAGATGGTTCCCAGCCAGCTTGTCAGACCCCCTCTAGAGAGGGATAGGGCTTCTGAGAAGACGCCGTGTATGGTCAGAACCCTCCTCCCCCTTGCGAGCCTCATCGGAATGGCAGAGGGGACGTTGTGAGCGTGGATAACATCGAACTCTCTGAGGAAAGTCTTGAAGGATGCAGAAACAGCAAACGTCGCATTTGCGAGCCCCCTAACACGCAGCGTGGGCACGCGCTCCGATGAAACGACTGTTACCTCGTGTCCTAGCTTGCCTAGCTCTCTAACGAGGGAAGACACGTGCTGTGCTATGCCACCTATCCCTGTGGTCTTTGGAGAAATCATGAGAATCTTCAACGAGCCGACCTCCCTGCTAGCCCATCCCGGAAGGCGTTGAACCGGCTACTTTGGGCACGCGTTCGGTTGCTGACATATAACGGTTGCATCAACATGGGCGACCTCTCCCAAGCTTCGAGAGCCGTTTTTATGAGTCCTCATCGAGGAGGTCTCCGATGGCAAAGCCTAATCCGACCGGCATTGAGTGGTTCTTTAGCCCTAGGTCTGTTGCGATCGTGGGAGCGTCCACGAAGCCGGGAAAGGTCGGCCACGAGTGCCTCAAGAGCCTGATCGACAGCGGGTTCTCCGGGGCCATATACCCGGTGAACCCCAGGGCCGATAAGGTGCTAGATCTAAAGGCGTACCCGAGCGTCCTTGACATACCTGACGCTGTAGACCTGGCAGTGCTCGCAATACCGGCGAAGATCGCTCCTGAGGTGATGAGGCAGTGCGCCGAGAAGGGCGTTAAGGCCGTCGTCATAATATCTGGCGGATTCAAGGAGGCGGGTCCAGAGGGCGAGGCCCTGCAGGAGGAGGTCGTCAGGATAGCCAGGGAGGCAGGAATCAGGATCATAGGGCCCAACTGCATCGGAGTCTTCGACGGCCACACGCGCGTGGACACGACGTTCCAGTCTCACGAGAGGATGGGCAGGCCGAAGGCTGGGAGCATAGCCTTCATGAGCCAGAGCGGCACTTTCGGGGCGACCTTCCTCGACTGGGCGGCCAGGGAAGGGATCGGCGTCAGCAGGTTCGCCAGCCTGGGCAACAGAGCGGACGTGGACGAGGCGGACATGATAGCCTTCCTCTCAGAAGACCCGGAGACCAGCGTGATCGCGATCTACATGGAGAGCTTCACGGACGCGAGGGCCCTTCTAGAGTCGATAAGGAGGTGCCCGAAGCCGGTGCTTATCTTCAAGGCCGGCAGGACCGAGGCCGGAGCTAAGGCTGCAGCGTCGCACACCGGCAGGCTGGCCGGGAGGTACGAGATCGCCAAGAGCGCTCTATCGCAGGCTGGAGCCCTCATACTCGACTCGTTCGGCGAGCTTTACGGGGCGGCCAAGGCACTAGCTTCTCAGCCTCCCTTCAAAGCCGGAGGTGTGGCTATGGTCACGAACGGAGCGGGCCCCTGCGTTATGGCGGCGGACTACCTCTACGAGGAGGGCATAGAGCTGGCCAAGTTCTCACCCGACACCAGAGAGAGGCTGACCTCTGAGCTGCCGGGGTACGCTCTGGTGGCAGACCCCGTTGTGGACCTCACCGGGAGCGCGACCACCTCGGACTACATGACCGCGCTGAGCCTGCTTGCAGACGACCCCAATGTAGGCCTTCTCGGCGTCTTCGTGGTGTTCCAGGACACTCCGCTGGAGGACGAGTTCACCAGCGAGCTCCCCAAGCTCGACGCGAAGTGGAAGCCCGTGCTTGTATTCGCAGCCGGGGGAGACTACACCGACAGGAAGAGGAGAGAACTCGACTCGGCCGGAGTGCCGACCTACGACGACGTGAGGGAGTTCACGGCCGCCGTCAGGGCCCTGAGGTGGGGGGCTCAGCGACGCAAATAGTTTAACTTGAGTTAGGTCACCCTAACACGAGAGACCATGGGAACCACTCTGAACATTGTAGTGCCCACGACGGACCCGTCTGGGCTAACCGCTCGCGTGGACTTCAGGTTCGCGAGGGCTCCATTCCTGACCTTGGTAACTGTAGTTGGCGGGGAGCCCAAAGAGGCAACTGCCGTGCCCAACCCGGCCGTCAACGCTCCAGGGGGAGCGGGGCCCATGGCGGCCCAGAAGGCGGCCGAGATGGGCGCGAACGTGGTATTAGCCCCAAAGTTGGGGCCCAACGCCACGGCGGCGCTCCAAGCCCTGGGGATCCAGGTCTTCATGGTTCCGCCGGGGATCACAGTCAAGGAGGCTGTCGAGATGTACCTGAGGGGCCAACTCCAGCCAGAGCCGTCGTTTGGCTTCGGAAGGGGCATGGGGATGGGTAGAGGCAGAGGACGCGGCGGAGGCTGGGGCTGGGGAGGAGGCAGAGGGGGAGGGCGAGGCTGGTCGGAGGACTACTGGTGACCTCCCTCCAGCTCAGATAGGATGAAGCTCGCCAGCTCTCTCAAAGCCCTAGACGCGGGCGAGTCGGGGTATGCCTTGACCACGGGGAGTCCCTGAGTGATTGCCCTGGGCACGGAGGGGTCGAGGGGGACCTCCCCCACGAGCCTCACACCTCCGCTCTCTGCGTACTGCCTGACTCGCTCCTCGAACGTTGGGCTCATGCCCACCTTGTTCAGAACTAGCCACCCCTCCAGCCCGAAGTGCCTGACCAGCCTCAGGCTCCTCTCCAAGTCGTGCAGCGCCGTTTGACTGGGCTCTGTGACCAGCAGAGCGTCGGTGGCTCCACTCACTGCCGCTATGGCCGCACAACCTATGCCCGGAGGCCCGTCCACCAGCAGAAGGTCCGATCCGTTGGACCTCGCCACCTCCCTCGCTCTGGCCTTCACCTCGCTGACGAGTTCGCCAGAGCCAGCGAAGCCAACCTCCACCTCGCCGAAGATCAGCGGGATGCCGGCATCCGTGTCTACCTCGACTATAGACCCGTTCACAGCTGGCTCCAGACGTATCGCTCCCTTTGGGCACGCCACGGCGCAGGAACCACAGCCCTCACACATCATCCCGAAGATCGCTGGCCTGCTCAGGCTGTCGACCCAGATCAGGGCGCCCATGGGACAGGAGTCTCTGCACGATCCGCAGCCGTCGCAGGCGCCGTAGTCCACATGGGCCCTCTCCATGGCCCTCACGCGCCTCCTGGCGACTTCCCTCCCTCCCAAGACGAGCGCCACGTTTGGAGCGTCCACGTCTACGTCAGCCAAGGTCAGCTTGAGGTTACCCGACAGGAGCGTCGCCAGGGACGCCGTGAATGTGGTCTTCCCTACGCCGCCCTTCCCGCTGAGCACCACGAGCTCTCTCACAGCAACCACCTCTCCACCTCATCCGCGAGCCTCTTCAGAGCCTCAACGCCGGGGCCCGACCTGCTGAGCACGGCTGGCCTCCCCTCCAGGTAGGAGGAGAGCACCTCGGGATCCGTCGGTATCTCGGCGACTATTCGAACGCCCCTGGCGGAGCAGACGCTCTCGATGAGCCCCCTCCCTTTGGCGAGGTCGGACCTGTTCAGGACGACCTCGGCCCTGACGCCGAGGGCGTCTGTGAGCCTCAGTATCCTGTCGAGGTCGTGGGCGCCAAATGGAGTGGGCTCAGTCACGGCGAGGGCAACGTCGCAGCCCGCTATGGACTTGGCGACGTCCACGTGGGCTCCGGGCGCCGTGTCCACTATTGCCAGGTCTACTTCCCCCTCGCGGATCTCCGACCTAGCTCTCTCCTTCGCCGCTGAGACAACCTTTGCAGATTCCCTCTCCCCAACCCTCAGCTCTCCCCAGATTAGCTTGATCCCTAGGATCTCCGTCGAGTAGGTCCAACCCAGCTCAACCCACTCGTCGAGTATGGCTCCAGCCGGGCAGGCAGCCTGGCAGGCCCTGCATCCAGAGCAGAGGCTTGGCAGGAACACAGGGACCTTCTCGGGCGCCTGAACCAACGCGTGTGTCCTGCACGCTTGAGCGCACGACCCGCACCTTGTGCAGGTGGCTGGGTCGATCTTGGGGGCCCACTTCCTCACGGGCTCGCGGCCCTCTGGCCTAGCCCTCATCAGGAGGTGGTCGTTCGGCTCGTCGACATCCAGGTCTAGGAGCAGAACCCTCCTCCCCCTAGCAGTCAGCTCGGCGGCGAGGTTGGTAGCCACAGTAGACTTCCCCGTCCCCCCCTTACCCCCCGTGACGCAGATGGTTGGGACGGAGAGGCCTTCCCTCTCCCTGAGGAGCGAGAGCAGTTCCTGCGTACTCAGCCCCTGCGGCAGGCTGTTTGTGATGCTCATCGGCTTGGCGATGTAGGTCGACCTAATTTACATTCTCCAACAAAACCATGTCAGGCTAGGATCTACTTGCCGATATTCTCACCGTCTACCGTCATACTCCGTATTCTGACGGCTCTGCTCACTCCTATGTCCTTCAGCATGGCCTCCACTGCAGTCGTGGCTAGAGCATCTAGCTCGTCGTCGGAGACGTTGGCTGGAGCCCTGATCTTCTCTCTATATCGCCAGATCACCCAGTCGACATCCGCAGGGTAGAAGGGGACGATGTACAGCACTTCAACCTCCTCCTCACTCTCCTCCCTCTTTGACACGCGCCAGAAGAGGACGGTCTCCATCCTCATCTCTGAGATGTAAGCCCTCACTAGCTCGACGAATTCCTGCCTATCTGCTACCTCCACCACCAGAGTCATCGGTTGAATAGACGACCTCCCAAGGGTAAAACTCAGACCTCGCCAGGCCTGACGTAGCTGGTGGGCTTTAGGCCCAGCCTCTTGAGCCTAGCCTCCACCGCCGGGTACAGGATCAGGGCCTCCGGCTCGAGGCGCCGCGGGAGCGAACTGTCTATCTCAGCGAGCCTGCGGACAAGCTCCCTGAGGGAAGCCTCCGTAGAGAACCCCAGCATAACAGAGGGGTGACAGGAGACCCCTGCGTCCAGCAGGAACTCGAGAGATCGAAGCTGATACTCAAAGAACTCTGGCTTAGCTCCGCTGATCCTCGAGAACTCTTCTGGAGTGCAGCCCTTCAGCGACACTCTGACGTGCAGGTGAGGGAACTTGGCCAGGTCTCTGGCGTAGCCTGGGTCGGCACCTATCAGTATCCCGTTCGTCTCCAACACAAAGATGACTCCGAAGTCGGCAGTCTCCTCCAGGAGCCTGAGGAGGTGCCCCCTGCCAATAGTAGGCTCCGCTCCGCTCACCCTAACCTTGGGGAACCCCTTCGACCTCGCGATGCTCTCAAGCCTCTGAGCCACCTCTGCCGGGGAGTAGAACTCTCCGTGACGCTCCGGATCCACCACGTACCTCCAGCTCCAGCAGAACCCACACCTCAAGTTGCAGCCCACGGCATCGGCCGTGGCAATGCCTCCATACCACCTGTCGGCTCTGAATCGATAGTACTTCCTGAGGGGTCCCTCGGGAGACTCTCTAACGACAATTCGCTCAGTTGATTCTGACAGGGTGAGGGGGTCGATCAACTCAGGAGAGTCCTCACATCCAGCCAAAAAAGCTCGATCTCTGTAGCCCTGACCGCAATTTTTCTGTGGGGGATAACTTTAAATGTGACTAATTCCTAATTCTATGTAAAAAAATGTGATAATGAAACAGTGGATATACGTTTATGATGATAACTATTTAACGAAATTCGTGGCCAAATAGCTCCAATAAAAGTCAATCAACGTCTGATAATCCGGATATATGCTATGACTCATCTGGATAAGCACATTGTCGTAGGATTTTTGTATAACCAACCTCGCAGCCGCACATGTGACCTCTGAGACACCGCCAAAACATGAACTTCAGCGAATCGCCTTGGTACTGGCTGGGGGCTTCGGCACTAGGCTCTGGCCGCTGAGCAGGAAGGACTTTCCCAAGCAGTTCATCAAGGTCTGGTCCAAGAGATCTACCTATCAGGCGGCCGTTAAGAGGGCTAAGGCCGCAGCGGGCTCTCTAGACAGGGTCTATGTCGTAACGTCGGAGGAGTACAGGTTCCACGCCCTCGGGCAGGCGAGGGAGGTCGGGCTGGAGCTGCCAGAGGGAAACATCATAGTCGAGCCCCTGCGGAGGGACACGGCGCCGGCGATATATTACGGAATGAGGCGAGCGCTGAAGCTTGCAGGGCTAGATGACGCTATAGTGATGGTATTTCCTTCAGACCACCTCGTCAAGAACGAAGAGGAGTTCCTCTCAGCCGTAGACAAGGCGGCCATAGCTGCCGAGAGGGGCTTTATCTCCCTCGTGGCTGTGCAGCCCACGAAGCCGGAGCCTGGGCTGGGCTACATGAAGGCTGGGGATCTCTTGGGAGACGAGATCTACAGGGTCGAGGAGTTCATAGAGAAGCCCGACAGGGAGAGAGTTGAAGAGATGCTCCGAGAGGGCGGCTGGTACTGGAGCACAATGATAATGGCCTTCAGAGTGAGCGTCATGGAGAGGGAGTTTGAGAAGCACCTCCCCGAAGTCTACGACCCACTGAACATGGGTCTCAAGGAAGAACTAACCATTCAGGAGGCCTACCAGAGGGCCATGAAGGTAGACATCAGCAGCGGCCTGCTGTCCAAGTGCGTCGACAGGCTGGCCCTCGTCCCCGCCAAGAACCTGGGCTGGAGCGACCTCGGCAGCTTTGAGGCCCTCTACGAGCTGTTCAGCAAGGACATCAATGGAAACGCAGTCGACGGCAAGACCAGACTGCTGGAGTCGGAGGGAAACCTCGTCCTCAGCGAGAGGTTCGTCGCTCTGATAGGCGTGAGAGACATGATGGTGATAGACAGCGGCGACGCTCTGCTGATATGCCCAAAGGGCCTCGGCCAGATGGTGAAGGGCCTGGCGAAGCAGCTGATAGACGAAGGGCTGCCCGAGGCCACTAGACACTTGACGGTTTACACGGACTGGGGATGCCAGACCACGCTGCTGAAGAGCGACGACTATGAGGTCAAGAGCCTCAGGATCGAGCCGGGGAAGAGGATAGCCCCGCACAGGCACTTCTACAGGTTCGAGTACTGGGCCGTGCTAAGGGGATCCGCGAGCGTGATCATCGACGGACAGGAGAAGGTGCTCACGAAGGGCATGGGAGTCCTCATAGCGCCGGGCCAGGTCCACGAGCTGCGCAATCCCGGCAAGGTGCCGCTGGAGATGATAGAAATAGCCACGGCTGAGTACCTGATGGACGACGATGTTGAGCACCCTCGGCCCAAGTGAGGAACTCCCTGCCAGGTCGTCGGGAGGAGTTAGACACGTTCAAGCTTGGCGATGCGGAGAAAGCCGCTAAGGCAGCTGTCTCATTCACGCTGTCCCTCGCTCTGAACACCGCTCTCTCCATCGCGTGGATATTCCCCAGGTTGCTGCTTCAGTCGATTCGCATGGTTCTAACGAGCGTTGGAGTAGCCTACGCCAGGATCTCAAGGCCTATGTGGATAGACACGCTCAGGCACTGCGTCGCCGGTCTGGCGCTGGGAGTCCTCAGCGGCGACCCCACGCTTGTGGGTCTGACCGCTCTATACTCAGTTGCGCTGGACCTCGACCACATACCCTACCTCATTGGGCTTCCGGTCCCGGCGAGGATATCTCACAGCCTCACCTTCCTGTCAATCTCGACCCTCGCCTGCTGGGCGGCTACTAGGGAGAGGAGGCACGTTGCCTCCTTGGCGTCCAGCGTCATCCTCCGCTCGCAATGGACGGCGCGAGGGTCCCGCTGCTCTTTTCCCTCTCCGAGCCTGCGAGCCAGCCCACCTGGCTGAGGTGGGCGTTCGCGGCGTCCTCAGTTCTCCTCATGACCCTCACCGGCCCAATCGGCAGAGCCGCGGCAAAGCCCGCCAGAAAGAGATTCTGGCTAGAGGCCGAGTCTAATCAGGCAGTTGGCCAGGCTAGCAGGATCTTCAAGTTGGCTGAGAGCGCTCCTCCCAGCCTGGGCCTCTCTCGCCTGACAGTCCTTATTGGAACGCAGCCCACCCTCAGACCAGCCCTCTTGGCCTTGATCAGGAACTCGGCCCCGTAGCTCTCGAAGGAGCCGAAGTCGAAGAGGCTGAGAACCTCCCTGCGGAACGCCCTCGCGCGCCTGCTGGGTTCAAGTGGGGGGTCCCGCACGCTGGCCCTAGGGACACATCGCGGTCCGCAACTTGTCTTGGCGGTCACCATGCTCCCTGCCGGGATGATGCCTCGAGCCCGGGCACGCGGGACTGCCGGATCTCCCGGGCCCGAGGTCGATGGCTGACCTCGGAGGAGATGAAGGCGCCCGGCGGACCGGCGAGGGAGAGCGAACTCCGAGGTTTGTCTCTGGGAAGGGGCGTCCCGCTCGAGGTGATTGAGCTCATCCGGTCAGATGAGCTCCTGGAGAGTGGGGAAGCGCCCAGCGCGGGGTGTGAGCGCGTCAGATGCTCGTGGGCGAGTTCCGCAGGAGGCATTCACGCTGGGCGCCGAGAACAGGCTAGTGGGCTCGGACCGCATCTCTGGCGAGGCCTGCGCAATTATCGAGATTATATGCTGGCCCTGGCTTGTAGAGGGGACCCTGTTCGAAATGGTCACGATGAGCATCGAGCTGTCTGAGGAGACCGCCGCGCTGTTGGAGAATGACGAGAGGATCAGAGACTACATGAAGGGCCACCACTCCGAGGAGGTCGTGGAGGAAGAGGTCCCGGCGGTAGCAGTCAACTCGGTACTGCTGGTGGGAGGGCTCACCAAGGAAGAGGTGGCTCGCGTAGACAGGGCGTTAAAGAGGAGACTGAGGGAGGGCATGGAGCACAGAGCCCTCGGAGCACGGAACACGATGCGACGCAGGGGCCGACGCCGTTTACACAAGGGTCAGCTGAAGTGAGGTGACTGACAGCATGGAGGCCGAGGATCTCCTCGAAGAAATGGCAAAACTCTAAGATCCCGGAGCTTTAAGCCCGGGTGGCGACTGAGTTCGGGATTATACTCCAGGGCCCGCGCGGATCGAGCTGGGTCCGGCTAACCTCACGGCCCACCGAGAACTCACAGGCTCCAAAACAAGAACTCGGCGGCAGTCGTGTTGGGATCCGCCCAGGTGGGACCTGCGATCCCAATTTGGGTCAAGGAGCCTGGGGGGAGGCCAGAAGTCCAGTGGCCAGGGAAGCTGCTCTCTGACCGTCCCCCACATCAGAGTTGCTCCCACCCCTCTGAGGAGGGATCTACGCCCCTGCTGGGCCGAGGCTGGAGGGCGGAGACCCGCAGGTAACTTGTAGTCTAAACCCTTTTCAACCACTCCTTGAGCTCGATGGCCACGTCGCCAGCTTTCCTCAGCAGCTCTTCATCGCTTGTAATGAGTCTACCCTCCTTAATCCTCGCGAAGTGGACGTAGGCGGCGTCATAGACGGTGAGACCCATCTGCTCCGCCAACTCCGAGATGCCCTTCAAATCGCTCGGGTCAATCCTTATCACCGGCAGCAGCTTTGAGATTTCAGAAATTGCTCTGATTAGCCTACCAGGTTCCGATACCAAACCTCTGCGGGCTTCTATGATGACAGCATTCGCCGCCTCGTAGAGCGTTAGATCGAGAACGGCGACCTCTTCTTCGAGCATCTTCTCAGCTACGAGGGTGGGGTCGCTCAAGGATAGCTTCGCTAGAGGATAGAGGGCGGATGCGTCGAGGATGATCAAGCCGATCTCTCCCGACGGGATGTCTTAACGGCCTCAACCCAGTCCTCCGGGGTCATGTCCCCTCCGGCTTCCGCCATCTCTCTCAAGGCCTCTGCCATCCTCCTCTTCTTCTCCTCCTTAATGGCTTCGATGAGGGACCTCTCCACTACCTCGCGGATGTTTATCCCCAGCCTCTCGGCCTCCTCCTTCACTCTCCTTGGAACCCGCACGGAGACCACGCTTGTAGACATGGCGTCACCAATTGTATACATGATGTGGATGCATACAATCTTAAGGCTTCGCGCGAGGGCGCTTTAGCTGACGAGCCATTCAAGACCGCGCTGAGACCGGTGAGCGGCCTCTCACTTCTTGAGTTCGCGGCTGAAGAGCACCTTCACGTACTTAGACGCCTTCTCCCTGAGCCTTCGGTCGTCCGTCACCAGCGCGAGACCTCTCTCCGCGGCGACGCACACGTACGACGCATCGTACACCGTGAGGCCCTCCCTGGAGGCGAGGTCGAAGATCTCCGCCTCCAAGCCTCTCGCGGACAGCACTCTGAGGGCCTCGAACAGCCCGCTCAAGACGTCCACAAACTCCGCGGCAGCCTCCCCGTCGATTCTCTTCAGCAGCCTGTGCTCCTTCCACACGGCGTTGAGGGACTCGTAGAGCGCCAGCTCTATGGTGACCCCCTCGGCGAATGGCTCGACGATCCCCCTCTTGATGAGGTTCACGATCGAGCTGGCGTCGAAGAGGTACACCTCACGTCCTCTCCCTGTCCTCCCGTATGATCTCGACTATCTCCTCGTCGGGTATGTGAGACACTCTCTCGCTCAGTTTCTTTGCTCTCTCCTCGATCTCGCTCAGCATGCGCCTCCTCACCTCCTCCTCCAGCGCCCTCCTGATGACTGGACCTGGCTTGATGCCGTATCTGTCCAGCAGTTCCTTCAGCCTGCGCGGGATCTTGGCGGAGACCGTGACCTGGCTCAATTCCACTCCAGGCCAACCTAATTTAGGTAAACCGATATAAGGTTTACCAATATGATCCGCGACAGCTGCTCTATCCGTGCCGCGTACCTCGTGGTTCCCGCGGGGAGTGAGTTCTGCACCCTGCCTGATCAGATTCGCCCTCTTCGCGTACAGCTCCGGCGCTCTGGGGCTGAGCGTGTATTTTCAGAGGGGTCTCTCACGCCAGCCCGCCAGGGTTCCCTGAGCGGATCGGACCGCCGAGTTCAAGGGCTCCGTCGACGGCGCTGGCCCTCAGGGAGGTGCTCTGCCGTGCCGCGGCCCGAGCGGGGCGAGAGCAGGGACTTGACGACCTCCTCGGTCAGCTTCCTCAGGTCAAAGTACTCTCTGAGCGTCAAGTCGACGATCCTAAGCCTCAGCCCCTCGTCTCGCGAGAGCAGGAGCGCTCCCTCCGTGAAGACGCGGTGCCTGAAGGGCAGCGGCGCCTCGTTCAAGACGTGAACATCTACCGGGATGCCCAGGTCTGACTCCAGCCTGGCGGACAGGTCGACGGCGTAGCTGAACGCTTCACTCGCGTCTCTCACGAACGCGGCCACGTCCACGTCTCTAAAGTACTCCCTCTCAACGAATCCCCCGTGAACATAGGCGAACACGATCCCCTCAACGCTCTTCAGCCTCTCCCTCAAGAGGCGGAGGAGCTCGCGCCTCTCTCCTCGGCCGAGCCTCCAGTACCTGAACTCTAAGTTGCCAGCCTCCGCGGGCTTTCTCACGATCTCCCCCTCTCCAGGAATCTCCTAACGCAGGTTACAAATTCCTCGAAATCTCTCAACCCTTCCCTCACGCTCTTATGAACGACCTCATCCCGAATGGTCCAGTACCTGTGCACCAGCAGGTTCCTGAGCCTGGCGGCCGAGGCCAGCTTCTCCGCCAGGTCCTCTGGTAGTACTCCTTTCTTGGCAAGCCTCGAAAAGCACTCTGGGAACCCCTCGGGCTTCTCGTCGAAGGCGGCGATGAGTATGTGGATGCAAATGCTGGAGGCCGCCTCGACGAGCTGGATCACCAGGTACCTCATCGAGAGTATCTCGTAGACGCTCATCCTGCTGTAGTCCCTTGACGTCAGTTTCCCGAGCATCTGAACGGCGTCATGTATCTCCCTGATCCTGGCCTCGATCAGCTCTTCATTTATGCGCGGATCGACCTCCATCCGCGGCTCTTTCTCGAGGTTACTTTTGAATGTGAAGAGGGGCGAGTACGATCTCGCGCGCCCTTGCTGAGCAGACCCTGCGGGTGCACCTCGGGACGTTGATCCAGAGACGGAAAAGTGCCAGAAAGATGTTCACGACCCTCTCCTGATCTCATCCAAGTCTTAGGGAGCCGTACCCCGCTCGCAGACACTTTGCAGAAGCCTCGATTCTATTCGCCCAAGTTAGCCACCTTATCACATGCTCTCCATCTGCGGGTAAAACCAGATTGGTAAGAAAGATTTATTCTCACAATTTAAATACTAAAAGATAGGTAATCCAAAGCGATGGCTACCTACGTGACCGTGTCCGCGAAGATAAGGAGGGAACTCTGGGAGAAGATGAAGAGGTACGGGATAAACGCGAGCGAGGTGATACGCGAGGCAATCGAGAGGAGGGTCAGGGAGGAGGAGATCAGGCGGGCCCTGGAGGTCATGAGGGACATCTCCTCGAGGGCTAGGCTGGAGAGGCCGGCGTCTCAAATGATAAGGGAGCACAGGGAGAGAGATAGGGGAGTGAGGGGGTCTTGAAGATCGTCCTGGACGCCAGCGCGGTCGTCAAGTGGTTCGTCAGGGAGGAGGAGTCCGGTGAGATGGAGGAGCTGCTGGACAAGTTCCTCTCCGGGGAGGTGGAGCTCCACTCCCCCCAGCTCCTCCTCGTCGAGCTGGCAAACGTCCTCAGGTACGCGAAGGGTCTCACAGCAGAAGACGTAGCCCGAGCGGTGGAGGCCGTCAGGGCCATCAGGG
>CBEVRO010000036.1:0-12566 GCA_965552295.1 uncultured archaeon
GCAGGTTAGATGTGGCGTAGACAGCGGTCATTGGGATGATCAGAGTCCTCCTGCCAATCCTGTCTGCCAGATAGCCCCCCAACAATCGAGAGACCGCGAGCGTCAGCAGGTAGGAAGAGTGGATAAGCCCCAGCTCGAGGGGAGAGGCCCCTAGCTCCATGAAGTATAGCGACGAGTATGCTCCGACTGCTGAGTTGAAGGGCGCCATGAGCGCCCAAGTCGCCCCCATGGCGATCGTGTTCCTCCTGAGCCTACCTGCGCCTGCGTCGGCGTCAGCCAAGTCTGGAGCCCCTCTCTGAACATTCTCCTCAACTCGTCCATAGACCGCGTTAAAAAAAAGGCCACTTGGTCTTGAGAACTAGCTGGGTGCCAAAGGGTGCCTAGGCTCGATGAGCAGAGGAGGGTTCGGCTCAGCAAGCTTCTAAGCCTGATCTTGAGACATAAGCCCGAGCTAGTCGGAGCTAGGCTCGATAGAGAGGGTTTTGCAGACGTTGAGATCCCTGAGCTTGCTAGGAGGATCTCAAAGCTCAGGGGGATGTCGTGGGTGGAGCCGGAGCACATTTTGGAAGTCGTGAGGCTCGACCCGAAGGGTCGCTTCGAGATCAGGGGGAGTAGAATCAGAGCGACGTATGGTCACAGCCTGCCCGTCGAGCCTGTGGGCGAGCCAACCCGCGAGGTTCCGGACGTACTGTATCACGGCACGACGGAGCAGGCCCTAAACAGAATCCTGAGAGAGGGCATCAAGCCAATGGGGAGGAGGTTCGTCCACCTGACCACGAATCCAGAGGACGCACTCATCGTTGCGCGCAGACACGGAGAGCGCGTGGTGATTCTAGAGATTGACGCTAAGAAGATGGTAGAGGATGGTTTACCAATCTGGAAGGCCTCGGAAGTCGTGTTCCTAACCGAGTTGGTGCCGCCAGAGTACCTGAGTGTAAGGATGGGATTACGGAAAAAAGTTTAAGGTGTTACCTATTTGCCCAAGGGAAAATACATTTATATTACGAAAGCGAAACTATCGGGGCGACGGTCGTCAGAAAATGACCCTGTTCGGTGATTCCGTTCTGGACGAATCCCTCTCTGCCGTGCGGCCTGGCTCCTTTCTCCTAATTGAAGGTGGGCCGGGAACCGGGAAGACCGTTCTCGGCATCCAGTTCGTGGATGAGGGGTGCAGACAAGGTCAGAAGGCTCTCTATGCGATTACGGGGCAAAGTCAGGAGAGTCTCCTGAAGGAGGCCGAGTCGCTGGGGAGAGATCTGAGGTCGCACGTTGAGGCCGGTCTGCTTGTCGTCCGAGCGATAGGCGTCCCAACAGCATCTGATGAGGCTCAAATGACTCTCTTCGCGCTATCTGACGAGATAGAGAGCTTTAAACCCGAGAGGATAGTTCTCGACTGCATAGCATCACTGCTCATGGAGCTAGATCACGGAAGAGCCTCTGCGGCCTTCGGCCAGAGGCTGCTAGGCTTCGCTCGCGAGACTGGTGCAATGGTTCTGGGCTTGGCCAATTCAGAAACCCTAGGGCTCAAGCCTGGCCTGAGCGCCCAGCTGAGGTTTCTAGCCGACGTTGTAGTTGACCTATCTCTCCAGGAGTCTGAGATGGGCGGATTGGTCAGAGTGCTCAAAATAGTAAAATCGAGAGAGGCAGCCACTCCAGCGCCCGTCCTAAACTTCTCCATATCCAAGGGGGCCGGGGGCGTTAGGACCATCGCCATACCTCCATCGCTCAATGTGGAGGAGTCTCTTGAGCTCGTGCCTACTGGGATTCGGGGATTGGATCAGCTCCTAGGTGGAGGCCTTCCTCGAGCGTCTCTCAACGTTATTGAGGGCCCGGTGGGATCCGGAAAGACCGTTCTCGGGCTGGCCATGGCAGTAAATGCAGCAAAAGCAGGGAGGAAAGCCCTCATAGTGACCTTCGAGTCCACGAAGGGCGTCGTCCTCAGAATCGCCAGATCGCTGGGATACAGCCCAGAGGACCCTCTTGAAGTGGTGGCTATAGTGCCGCAGGCTTTGGGGCCTTTAGAGCAGTTTGAGGCCCTTGAGACTTTGACTGAGGAGATAAAGCCCGAATTCATCTTTGTCGACAGCCTCACAGCTATAGAGCACGCGATAGGGCCGCAGGGCATGCTCGACTTCACGAGGTACCTCCAGTGGATGGCTAAAGACAGGGGCATAACCGTGGTGTGCTCTCAACTTGGCAGCGGGCGCTTTGAGCGAAACGCCAGGACAGCCTCGCTCTACGCGGACACGGTGATCCTTCTGACGATCAAAGAGGAGAATGGCAGCTTGGTTAGAGAGACGGCCATTCTGAAGACCAGAGTCTTCAAAGCGACCAGCAGGAGGTTCAGAATCGAGCTCAAAGACGGCGAGCTCCTGTTTTTGCCTCCTTAACTCTCAGCAGCCTCCAAGACTCTCTTGGCCGCCTCGAATGGGTCGTCGCTGCCTGTGATGTATCTCCCGACCATCACAAAGTCCACTAAGCCCTTCAGCGCTTGAATCTTCTCAGGGGTTAGACCGCCCGCCGCGCCGATCTCAACGCTCAGCCCCTTCAGATTCTCTAGGAGGGCCTCGTCAGAGAAGACCCCCTCATCTACGCCCCTGTGCACGCAGATCATGTGAACTCCGAGAGACGCGAGTTCCTTAGCCCTCTGAGCAGTCCTTCCACTCAGTCCGAGCGTGTCTGCGAGCACTCTACCCCCAAGCTTCTCGGCAGTCTCCACTGCGGATCTCACCGTCTCGTCTGGCGCTGCCCCGAGGACGCTGACAACGTTAGCTCCAGCCTCTAGAGCCATCTGGACCTCCAGCCAGCCGACATCCGCCGTCTTAGTGTCGGCAAATATGACGGCCTGCGGAAGGGCAGACCTCAACGCTCGGACGGCGGACATTCCCTCGAACTTAATGAGCGGCGTTCCTACCTCAAAGTGCCTGAGTCCAGCACGCCAGGCCTCTATTGCTATCCTAATCGCCCTACCCAAGTCTGTCAGGTCTAGCGAGACGTATACGTCCATGGTCCCGCGTGGCCGCATCAGGCGAACAATATATTTGGTAGCAGGGTGAGCTACGGGGATGTCTCCTGGGAGTCAGGGATAGGGCTCTGCGGTTAACAGAGGCACTAGAGGAGAACTTATCCCGCTTGGACGAGGATCAGGTGGAGAGGCTCACCTCATCCATCTTGAGAACCCTCGGCGACAGGAAGATCTTCGTGGTCGGAGCTGGCAGGTCTGGCCTGGTGGCCAAGGCCTTTGCCATGAGGCTAATGCACCTTGGCTTCGCAGTTCACGTGGTTGGCGAGACCACCACGCCGAGGATGGACCCCGGCGACCTGCTAATCGTGATAAGCGGGTCAGGTGAGACCCTCTACCCCGCTACGATAGCCAAGGAGGCCAAGAAGCTCGGCGGCGTGGTGGCGGCGATAACCAGCTACCCAGAGTCGACGATAGGCAAGCTCGCGGACGTCGTCGTGACGATAGGCGGAAGGATAATGCCTGAGAGCACAGCCGACTACGAGTCCCGACAGATCATGGGGATTCACGAGCCCTTAACACCGCTTGGAACGCTGTTCGAACTCTCCACGATGGTTTTCTGCGACGCGCTGATATCCGAGCTGGCCCACAGGCTTGGGAAGACCGAGGAAGACATAGCCCGAAGGCACGCAAGCCTGGAGTGAGCTGCCTACCCCTCAAAGTGAGCGCGGTATACCTCAGCTTTCCTGAGGACCTTCTCGATCTCTCTCTTGACCCTATTCACCTCTTGTTCTGTGACGCGTCTGGCGACCTTAGCTGGGACTCCGACCACCAGCGTCCCGGGCTCAACGACCGTACCGGGCAGGACCACGGCCCCGGCGCCAACGATGGCCTCTCTTCCAACGACGGCCCCATCCAGCACTATGGCCCCAATTCCGACCAGCGCCCCTTCCTCTACCACGGCGCCGTGGATCGTCGCGCGGTGAGAGATCAGAGCGCCTGGGCCTATTGAGACTGGATGGCCCTCTGGGGCCTCTACAAGGCACTGCTCTAGGATGACAGAGCCCTCCAGCACCCTCACAGGCTCATCGTCCCCTCTGAGGATCGCGCCGAAGAGCACAGCGCACCCTGGACCCACCTCCACGTCCCCAGCCAGCCTCGCTCCTGGATCTATGAAGGCTGATGGGTGCACTCTTGGCCTCTTATCTCCGAACGGAACGAGGGGCAAGTCAATCCCCTAGCCCAGCTCCCTCCCGAACACCTTGCTGTATAGACGCCTGGTCACCTCGATCGGCACCTCGTCCAACGCGTCTCCAAAGTCACGCCCGACCTGCTCCAGGGCTTTGTCTAGGCTGACGCCCCTCGGGATCGCCACCCACGTGAGTTCGCAGTGCTCGTCTCCCTTGGCTATGCACTTAGTCTCTCTCGAGATCACGTAGTGTCCGAAGTCCTCAACGAAGGCGAAGAACGTGTTTCCAGCCGCCTCGTACGCTCCGGCGGGGTAGTGGCATATCCTCCTTCCCATGCTCACTCCCGAGGCCCAAGGCGATTTGGGATCCCTCACCCTCAGATGGAACCACTTTCCCTCCGGCGTCACGGTCTCCCAAGCCTCGACCTGTGGGTCATTGCCTGAGAACATGTACCAGGCGAGCCTGCCAATGAATCGGACGGTCCTGATGTCTGGAGGATATGCCTTCACGTCCTTCTCCAGCTTGAGGAGGTAAGCGTGCCCCATGGCGTAGCCCCACTCAAACATTCTCTGAGGAGCCTCCTCAAGCCCAAGGGCCTCGGACATCTCCGTCACGGCCATTAGGTAGACCCTGTTCAGCGTGAACGTATCCACGACGCTCCCGCCCAACCTCTTCCTGAGCTTGGCGACGAAAACCGCAAGTGGACTGGACCTAATCACTCACATCACCTCCAGCAGGATATCGGACAGGTACCCCCTCGCCTTCAGCGCCTCGAGTATGAGGCGGACCATCCCCTCGGGCATCCCGAGGATCATGGCAATCTCATCCGCGGTCCGCCTCCCGTCGCAGAGGGCAAACACCCTCCACTCACCCCTCTCCAAGTCGTCGAGGCTCGGGGGAGACCTAGAGGGGATGGGCCTCACCCTGAGCCTGTCTATGACGGACCTCCCTCTCTCAACCTTAGACGCAACCTCAACGCTGGCGATCTCTCCAGACTCTGTGACCATGAGCACGAGAGTGTGATCCCCATGATCTATGGCTAGGATCGCCGCTCTGGCTGGCGACTCCCTGGCCTTCGATTTGAGCTCTGGAGTGATCTCCACATCTTCGGACCTTCCGCACCTAGGACAGGAGACCCTCATCCATGCCTACCTCCCGAAGAACGGGCTCGCCGAGCCGGAAGCAAGCCTCAGAACCTCACGCGGAGCCACCAGCAGCATGTCGAGAGCCACCCTCAGGGGGACCTTCTTGGCCAGTTCCTTGACGGCCTCTCTATACCCCCTCAGGCCGAAGACTACGTCTCTTAGGAGCTTTGCCAGCCCCTCTTCTTCGGCGGCTGTCCTCAGGATGCTGGACAGGAGCCTCCGATCCTTGAAGAGGAGGTCCCTCAAGAGCTTTCCATAGGCCAGAGTTTCCCCCAGCTCCGGCTCCTCGAGCCACCTCCTCTGATACTCTCTTAGCCGCTCTTCTGAGAGGTCGTCCTCCTCGAGGGCTCTCTCCAGTACGTCCGCGGCTATCTCAGCCGACAGCATTCCGTGGTAGATCCCCTCCCCAGTCAGCGTGCTCACGAAGCCTGCAGCGTCTCCAACAAGCAGCGCTCTATCAGAGTAGGTCTTGGGCACGGCTCCATCGTACGGGATGTAGGCCCCCACTATCTCCGACCGTTCTGGCAGCCTAGTGACTTTCTTGGATGCGAGCCCGTTGCCCTTCAAGAATTCAAGCAGAGCGTCGGCCGGGTGAGATCCATAGTTCCTCAGGAACGTGCCGATTCCTACGTTGAGGTGATCCGCGTGCCTGAATATCCAGGCGTATCCCTCACCAAAGACCCCCAAGTAAAACTCGGCGTCGACAAGCCCCTCCACATCTTTAGGCAGAGGGAGGTAGCAGACAGGGCAGAATGCGTTCTTTCTGTACCAGCCCTCAGGCGTGAGACCCAGCGAGTCCCTCACTCTGGAGGAGAACCCGTCAGCCCCAATAACGGCTCTACAGTCATACTTCCCCGATGTCGTGACGACTGATACGCCTGATCGATCAACCGACACGCTCCTGACAGCTTCGCCCTCCCTAACCTCGGCGCCGGCCTCAGAAGCCCTCTCAAACAGTATAGAGTCCAGCTCCTCTCTCTTCATGAGGTATCCTATTGGCCTGTTGGAGGGAACGGTTAGGCGGACATCTCCTAGCCCCCAGAAGAAGGCATCCCTGATTTCCACAACCTTTTCAATGGATATCTGAAACCTCCTGACGGTCCTCAGCGACAGAGCGCCTCCACAGACTTTTCGCCTCGGGTGTCGCTCTTTCTCGATGAGGAGGACCTTAAAGCCCTTCTCTGCCAGCTTTTCTGCAGCCGTTGAACCCGCAGGCCCTCCTCCAACGACCACGACGTCGAAGAGGGGCATCCGGCCGGGTGGCCATCCTTAGGATAAAACTATCGCACACCGCTAGTCTGAGGCGGCCCTGTAGAGCAGCGGGACGGACAGCAGCGCCAGCTCTCTCCCCCTTGGGGTCAGGGAGTACCAGCTCGCCACGGGAGGCCCCGGATCGACCCTTCTCTCGACAAGCCCCGCCGACTCCAGAGCCTTCAGCTTGTCTGCGAGCACTCTGGATCCAACCCCCAGCGTCCGCCTAAGTTCTCCAAACCTGGACTGACCGCTTAACAGCAGAACCAGGAGTATGGGCAGGACCCACCTCTGCGACAGCAGGGAGAACCCCGACTGCAGTCTGTTCAGCGCCTCGACTAGTTCCTCCCTCGATATCTCCTGCCTGCTCAGGATCGTCCTCAAGGTCTCCTCTATCCCTCGAACGGTGTGTTCCAGCTTAGCCTCTACGATGTCCCTCAGCTCATCGGCAAGCCTCAGTGAGACCACCCCAACCTGGTTGTAGCGGGCTCACTGCCCTCCTTATAACTTAGCGCACCTGGTTTTGCTGACGCACTAGGTGATCGTTCATGGGGGAGAGCTACGACGCCCTGGTGGCGGGCGCCGGAACCGCCGGCGCGACCGCAGCCTACTTCATGGCCCGCGAGGGGCTGAAGGTTGCCCTCATAGACATGAAGCCAAGGGAGCAGATCGGCCTGAAGGTCTGCGGAGACGCGATAGATGTCAGGCACTTCGACAGGGTGGGAATACCCCACCCGAGGGGTCAGGAGATTGACGGCAAGTTTGAAGGCGTCAAGGTCTTCGCGCCGAGCGAGAGGGACTACTTCGTCGTAGAGGGCGAGGGTTACGCTCTCAACAGGCACGCCTTCGGCCAGAGGCTCCTCAAGATGGCTGAGCAGGCTGGAGTGGAGGTCCTAGCTCAGCATCACGCCTTCAGGCCGATAGTCGAGGGATCCAGAGTCGTTGGGGTTGAGGTCAAGGACCTGAAAGGGAGGCGGATCTACGAGCTTAGGGCGAAGGTCACGGTAGACGCCACTGGCGTTTCCGCGAAGCTTAGGACGAGCCTGCCAAGCGAGTGGTGGGTGTCCTACAAGCCTCCGCACGAGGACTTCTACTCGGCCTTCAGGGAGATAATAGAGGTGGAGGAGGTTCCTGAGAGGGAGAGGGGCTACGCCGTCATCTACCTGAACATGGACATCGCTCCCGGCGGGTACTGGTGGGCCTTCCACAAGGGCGGAGACCTGATCAACTTGGGGATTGGCGTCCAGTGGAAGGAGGGGAACCCGAACCCCAAGTTCGCCTACAACGAGAACCTCAGGCCCCGGTACAAGATCAGGAGGGTTATTCACTCTGGAGGGGGAATAGGGCCGTCGAGGAAGCCCGTCCCCTGCATGGTGTGGAACGGATTCATGGCGTTGGGAGACGCGATATGCGCCGCCAACCCGATTCACGGCGGCGGCATCGGGCCGAGCATGCTGAGCGCGAAGGCTGCAGCGGAGACGGTCTTGGAGGCTCTGTCAGCAGACGACCCGAGCATGAGCGGTCTCTGGGGGTACCACAAGAGGTACCACGAACTGTACGGAGCGAAGCAGGCCGGGCTAGACGTGCTCAGGATGTACCTTCAGAGGCTGACCAACGACGACCTGAACTTCATAATCTCCAGCGGAGTGATATCCGGCAAGGACGTATACGAGATCGGCACGAAGGGGAAGCTAGCCTCTGAGGTCGTGAGCAAGGTCACATCAGGCCTCAAGCTGCTGAGGAGGCCCTCGATCCTCAGGCAGCTCTTGAAGGTCAAGGAGTACATGGATAGGGCAGTCGAGCTGTACGCGAACTATCCGGAGTCCCCAGATGACTTCGAGAGGTGGCTGGCTGAGGAGCAGAGGCTGTTCGACGAGTACAGGTCTTGGCTTGCCTCGCTGTAACCCAACCGAGGAGTCGATTACTCGCCGCTCATAGGGCTGCGGTAGGGGGACTGGCGCTGAGAGCCGAAGGAGCCATACTTGGAGCGAGTATTTGGAGATAGGTACGTCGAGTACAGGTCAAGGACGCCGCGGTATCTAGGGAGGCAGAAGAATGGGAAGTAGGCGGCCGCTACGACCCCTCAGACTCTCGCAGGACCTTGGGCGTTCGGAGATCCTCGGCTCTGATCTTCCTCCTAGGTCTCCTCGCTAGGACAATGCCGTCGTACATGCCCCTCCCAGCGTGCGGGCTGAAGTCCACATCCTCGAAGAACAGCCAAGAGAGGGTCATCAGGTTCGCCAGGCTCCAGAGGCAATACTCGCTGACCACTGGACCCTCTCTGGCGAGCAGGTCTAGCGAAGCCCTCTTGAAGACCCCCCTGACCGGGTCGTACCCCTTGTGCACGGATATCAGCAGCCTCTCCGGCCCCAGGTCTTCGATCAGCCAGTCCTTGTACCTCCCCCGGTAGAATATGAGGTACTGCCTGTCCTGCTCCTCGATAAGCAGGACTCCATCATCGGCGAGGCTCTCGGAGACGGACGCCATGAGCCTGGACAGGTCCCACGGGCTGAAGTGCGGGGTCGTGTACCCGTAGATGAGGGCTACGTCGAACTCCCTCCTCAGCGTGTGGACCTCTCTTGCGTCAACGGAGCTTGTTGACGCCTCTTTGCCAAGCTCCTCCAGGCTGAATCGCCTCGCCGCCTCCAGCACATCACTCCTGAGGTCGGCGACTGTTAGCTCTACAGCCTTTACCCCAGCCTCGCTCAGCGCCTTTGCCAGAGCCACTCCCCCTATCCCGGTCCCGCCGCAGAGATCTAGCACTCTAACAGTCCCTCTGCCCGTCACATCGGAGATCCACTCATGCTCCCTCAGGGACCTGAACCTCTCCAGCGCTCTCTCGTATCTAGCCCTGCCCTCCTTCGACCAGGGATCCTCTGGCCATTTCACCAACCTGTAGAGCCTGGAGAGATCCTCCGACATTGCAGCTGTGTGACCTGCCAGCAGCAATAAGCCTTCTGATCTCAAGCCCCGGTTAGGTTCTCCTACGCCTGACGGTGAAGTAGTTTACCTTGTCGCACTCCGTGCAGGTCAGGTAGACCCCGTACCTCCCCCTCCGCGGGATGACGGGGGCTCCGCACTCCCTGCACCTGAGCGGGGTCTCGGGGCAGTTGCCAATGCACCTCGTGTAAGTGAGCCTCTTTCCAGCCTTTGTCCTCACCCTCCCCCTGACGAGCGGGAGCCCGCAAGAGCAGCTCTCCTGGAGGATCTCCTCTCCCGGGTAGAGGTTGAACTTCACCTCGCAGTCTGGGTAGGCAGAGCACGAGACGAACCTGCCGTACCTCGACCTCCTCACAACCAAGGGGGCTCCGCAGCTTGGACACGTACCGGCCTGCCTACCCGCCCTTCTGTGCTCCCTGACCGCCTCCGCCAGACTCTGGCCAACCTCCAGCCCTCTCGACTTGAACTCCTCCACGATCTCCCTGAGCCTGGCCAGAGTGGTCTTCAGGAACTCCTCAGGTTCCATCTTGCCTAACTCTATCTCCTGCATAGCCTTGTCCAGCTGAGCCGTCAGCTCCGGACTGACTATCTCTGGCGCGCTCTCCTCCAGGGCTTTGATGACGGCCTCCCCTATTGGGGTCGGCTTGAAGCTCTTCCCCTCCACGTACCCCCTCTCCCTCAGGATGTCGAGGATCTGGGCCCTCGTGTTCTTGGTCCCCAGGCCGAGCCTCTCCATCTCCCTGATGAGGCTCCTCGGCGTGTACCTAGGGGGCGGTTGCGTCTCCTTCTCCTCGATTCTGACGTCGATGCACCTGAGCTCCTCCCCGCTCTCGACCCTCGGCAGCTCCCTTTCCTTTGGCTTCGCGTATGGATAGACCCTCCTCCACCCTGGCTCCAGGACAACCCTCCCCGTGGCCCTGAAGGGGTGCGACTCGACCACGACGTCAACGCGGGTTCTCCTATCCCTCCCGTCTGGGGCTAGCGTGGCTAGAACCCTCCTGGCTATGACCTCGTACACCTTGGCGTGTCTCTTCGTCGGCAGATCCTCCGGCCCCTTTGGAGCGCCAACGATGTGGATGCACGGGTGCGCTGGATCCTCCTTCTTACCCTCGACGGGCTTAGGCCTCATGTTCTCCAGGACCCACTTTGCGTCGTTCTTCAGGGGCTCCCAGCTCTGAATGACCTTCACCATCGCTTCAAAGTCCCTCTTGCTCCACTCCTTCGGATACTTCTGGCTCTCAGTTCCTATGTAGCTGATCAGACCTGCCTCGTAGAGCTGCTGGGCTATTCCTGTCGTCCTGTCGGCTATCTGCCTCGGCGTGAGGCCTGTGATCCTGCTGACCTCAACCTGCATGTCCGTGCCGTTGAAGGGCGGGGGCGGTGCAACCTTCACCTCCCTGGAGGTCACCTGCGCCGGCCCAGACTTTCCCAGCACTTCCGACTTGATCCTCTCGGCCAGGCTCTTGTCCCATATCCGGTCCTGCCCCTCAGGAGGGAGGGCCTCCGCCTCGAATGTCTCGCCTCTTGGGGTCTCGAAGACGCCGACGACCACGTAGTACTTCTTAGGCACGAACTCCCTGATCTCCCTCTCCCTCTGGACTATCAGCGCAAGAGCGGGGCTCTGGACCCTTCCACCCGAGAGGACCCTTACCCAGCTGTGCTCTCTCGTGCTGAGCGTAAGAGCCCTTGTCACGTTGGCCCCCCACTCAAGGTCGAGCACTCTTCTGGCCCAGCCAGCGTTCGCCCTTGGGTAGTCGAATGGCTTGAGATTCGAGAAGGCTCTCCTTATGGCCTCCGGCGTCAGGGCCGAGAACTCGGCCCTCAAGATCTCCTTCTCCCTCTCCCAGCCGAGGTAGCGTACGATCTCCAGCCCAATGGCGGAGCCCTCCGTGTCCAAGTCTGTGGCGACTATCACAGTGTCCGCGCCCTCGCCCTCCCTCTTTATCGCCCTGAGGTAGGCCGCCTTGCCCCTTATCGGCCTGTAAACAAGCTTCTCCGGCGGGTAGATTACTGGGAAGGTCCACTTTCCTCCAGAGTCCGGGAAGTCGAGTTCGAGCACGTGGCCTGAGGCCGGTACCACGGCCCACTTGTCGCCATCTCGCTCGAACCTGTAGATCGGGACTCGATCTCTACGCTCAGCCCTGATTCCCTTCCCGCCAAGCGCCTCCGCTATCTTCTTGGCGACCCTGGGCTTCTCAGTGATTACGAGGACCTTCGCCATGTTCCGGGGGCCCGGCGCCTCGCGACTTAAGAGGTTGCCGGTCCGCAGGGCCCTCGCCTACCTGACGCGAGTTGACCGCTCAGCTCCCGCCTCAAACTTAGAGAGGGTGACGTCTGAGGCTGTGGGTGGCCTCTCCTCCACACCAAGCGACCAGCGATCCTTTGCGGTGAGATTGGGCGAGTTCCACTATGGTCTCGTAGGTCTGGAACTCCGGCGCCAGGCTGTCGTAGAAGCCGTACCTACCGAATGAGAGCACGACGGCGTCAACTCCCATGTAGCCCCCGTGGACTGGGTAGATGAATACGATCCCCCTAGAGCGGAAGAAGGCGTCGGCCCTCCTGAGGAACTCCCTCTGCTGCTCTGGAGTCAGGTTCTGGCTGAAGACGCCTAGCGGAGTTCTAACGGTGCCCGCCCAGTCGATGAACGCGAAAATTGGGACATCGCCCAAGTTCTCCCTCACTAGCTCAACGACCTCGCTCCACTTGCTCTCGTTGAACTCCATGGTCAGCACCTCTCTGATCGTCGGGGAGACCGTCACGAAGTCGAGGTCCGGCCTGTCGTGAGGGAACCTCGCGGCGGTCCACCAGCTCCCCACGTAGATGTACCTACCCTTGGACTCCCCGTAAGCGTGTATCTCGTCGACTATCCTCTGGGCCGCCTTCAACGCGTCTACCACGGCGGGGTGGTTCGGATCTCCGGTGAGGTCCTCCATGATCCTGGCCTGAGTGACGAGCATGTCTATCCAGATGGCATCGGCTCCGCGGTCGATCTGCTCCTCGGCCCAGCTCAATAGGAGTTCTTGGAACTTCTCGTTCGTTATGTCAGGGAAGTACGCGTCGGCCTCCTATGGGTCGTAT
>CBEVRO010000037.1:0-12553 GCA_965552295.1 uncultured archaeon
CTGCCTCGCCAGGATGAGGCTTTCTAACGACGTCCCGTGGACCCTCCCGATAGTCCTCGACGTGGAGGAGGGGCAGCTTGTGGACATCTCGGAGGGGGACGAGGTCCTGCTCACGCTCGACGGCTCTCCAATAGCCCTGATGGAGGTTGAGGAGATCTACAGGTGCGACAAGAAGCAGACGGCCTTGGCGGTCTTTGGAACCGAGAGCCCTGAGCACCCCGGGGTGAGGAGGACCTACGAGATGGGGGACCTGCTGGTCGGAGGCAGGATCACGCTCGTGGGCTCTGTACCGAACCCGTACGAGAGGTACACCCTCTGGCCAATTGAGACGAGGGTCCTATTCAAGGAGAAGGGGTGGAAGACCGTGGTGGGGTTCCAGACGAGAAATGCTCCGCACAGAGAGCACGAGGAGCTTCAAAAGACGGCTCTGGCCATAGTGGACGGGGTCTTCATTAACCCAGTGATAGGCAGGAAGAAGCCTGGGGACTTCAGGGACGACGTGATACTGGAGGCCTACAGGGCCCTGATAGAGCACTACTACCCGAGGGACACGGCCGTCATGGCGATACTGCGCTACGAGATGAGGTATGCCGGGCCGAGGGAGGCTATCCACCACGCCATCATGAGGAAGAACTTCGGCTGTACTCACTTCATAGTGGGCAGGGACCACGCGGGCGTGGGCAACTTCTACCCGCCCTACGCGGCGCAGGAGATCTTCAAGGAGTTCCCAGACCTCGGCATAACCCCCTTGTTCTTCAGGGAGTTCTTCTACTGTCGCAAGTGCGGTGGGATGGCCAACGAGAAGACCTGCCCTCACACTGAGTCTGAGAGGATCAGGTTCAGCGGCACAATGATCAGGGAGCTGTTAGAGAGGGGCCAGCGGCCCCCGCCAGAGGTCATGAGGCCCGAGGTGGCTGAGGTGATACTGAGCTTCGAAGACCCGTTCGTGAGGTGAGCGCTTGAGCGTAGGTAGCCTGCCGTCCCCAGAGGAGCTGGGGAGGACGCTCGTAGTCCACCACTGGGACGCAGACGGGATAGCCTCGGCCAGCCTGGCCTTGGACTACCTGGGGGATCAGGCTGAGCTGTATGTCCCTCCCCTCGGTTTCTACTTCCTGCCAAGCAGAGAGGTGGGCTCCCTCTCCAAGCTGGGGAAGTTCAACTCTCTGATGGTGCTCGACATGGCCATGACGGTCGACTCCATTCGAGACGCTGCGGCGGCCGTCGGCGCCGAGAAGGTGGTGCTGGTGGACCACCACGTCAGGGAGGCTGGCGAGCTGCCCGGCGAGTGGGTGAGCCTGATCGACGCCTCTCAGCCCGCTACCAGCTGGCACATGACTAGGCTGTTGAGGATTGAGCCAGACGTGAGATCTGCCGTCGGCATTGCCGGGGACCTTGGCCCCACGCTGAGGGAGAGGCCCGTCTTCAGAGAGATCCAGCCTGTTCTGTCCAGGTCTGGATTGACGCTCGACGAACTCCTCATGCTTGCCAAGCTCCTGGACTCCAGCTACAGGGTTGGGGATAGGGAGGGGGTTAGGAGGGCCGTCCTGATTCTCACCGAGAGGCACAGAGAACCGAGGGCCCTCTTGGAGGAGGCCGACTGGATTGACAAGCTGAGGTCGGCCGAGGAGGAGCTGGAGAGGGTCCTGCGAGAGGCGAGGGTTGAGAACTTTGGAGACCTCGTGTACGCGGAGTTCGAGTCGAGCCACATGCTCATCTCCGCCGTAGGCAGGAGGCTGGCCTGGGGTAAGGAGAGGGCAGCTGTGCTCGTCCTTAACAAGAGGTGGAGGGACGGGTACGCTCAGATGTACGCGAGGGTAAAGGGAATAGGCGTGGACCTGACTGACCTTGTCAGGCTGGCCAATGAGGCGGGCTACCAAGCTGGAGGGAAGCGTGAGAGCATGGGCGTGATACTCCCCTCAGCCGACGCCGAGGAGTTCGCGCAGACCGCGCTTAAGTGGCTGAGGGGGCGCCTTGGGGAGATGATGTGAGTATGGGAGAAACCCACAGGGTAATGGTGATAGGGCTGGACTCGGCCCCGCCGTCTCTGGCCTTCGAGAGGTTCCTGCCCGTGATGCCAAACCTGGCGGAACTCATGGACGGCGCCAAATACGGGCCGCTAAGGAGCTGCCACCCGCCCATAACCGTGCCGGCCTGGGCCGTGATGGCGACGGGCAAGACGCCTGGAGAGCTGGGGATGTACGGCTTCAGGCACAGGAGGCCAGGGAGTACAGGGAGTTCTACCTCGTGGCCTCTAGAGAGCTCAGGGAGCCGGCCGTGTGGGACTACGCTGGCAGGGCCGGGAAGAAGTCCCTGCTGATGGCCTTCCCGCCCTCTTACCCGCCGATCAAGGTGGAGGGCTGGCTGATAAGCGACTTCCACACACCGAGCACCGCCAAGAACTACACCTACCCGCCCTGGCTCAGGCTCGAGGTCGAGCGCGTGGCGGGGGGGCGCTTCACTCACGACGTGGAGTTCAGGGTAGAGGACAGGGGCCCGCTGGTAGATCGCCTCTTCGAGATGACCAGGCAGCACCTGAAGGTCGCCGAGCACCTGGTCAGGGGCAAGCCCTGGGATCTCTTCTGGTACGTCGAGATCGGCCTCGACAGGCTGCACCACGCATTCTGGAAGTTCTTCGACCCAGATCACCCGAGACACGTGCCGAACAGCGAGTTCGCAGACGTGGCCGAGAGGTACTACAGGCTGCTGGACGAGGGCATAGGGAGGCTAGTGAGGGCAGCCGGAGACGCAGTCGTGCTTGTGGTGTCCGACCACGGGGCCAAGGCCATGACGGGGGCCTTCGCGGTGAACGAGTGGCTGGCCGACAACGGATACCTGGCCCTCGAGGAGAGGCCGAGCGAGCAGACCGACCTAAAGGAGGCCAAGGTGAACTGGGAGAAGACGATAGCGTGGGGCTGGGGCGGCTACTACGCCAGGATATTCCTGAACGTCAAGGGCAGAGAGCCTCAGGGAAGAGTAAGCCCGGAGGACCTCGAGTCCACGCTGGCCCAACTAGTCGACGACATGAAGGGAGTCAGCGACCCAGACGGCAGGCCCATGGGCGTTGAGGCTCACAGGCCTCAGGAACTCTACCCCGTCGTCAGGGGCGACGCTCCCGACGCGATAGTCTACTTCGGCAACCTGAGCTGGAGGTCTGCCGGCACGATAGGCCACGGGAGGTGGCACCTCCCGGAGAACGACACCGGGCCCGACGACGCCGTCCACGACTGGGACGGCATATACCTGCTACACGACCCGAGCGGCAGAGTGAGCCCCGGAGAGGAGCCTGCCTCGATCTACGATATCGCCCCAACCATCCTGAGGTTGATGGGGCTCCAGATCCCCTCCGACCTGAGGGGTAGGAGTCTGGCGGAGGTGTCCTGATGGCCGGGGGCGAGAAAGGTTTTGTCGTCTGGCTGACGGGCCTTCCCGCGTCTGGAAAGACCACGCTGGCCAGATTACTGGAGAGCAGGCTTAGGGAGATGGGCTGGCGCGTAGAGGTGCTCGACGGCGACGAGGTCAGGAGGTGGCTCAGCCCAGAGGCTGGCTTCAGTAGGGAAGACAGAGAGCGACACTTAAGGCGAGTAGCGCATGTATCGAAGCTCTTGGCTAGGAACGGCGTGGTAGTTGTGGCTTCGTTCGTCTCTCCTTACAGAAGCGTAAGAAGAGAGGTTAGGGAGATCGTTGAGGCCGAGGGCCTCAAGTTTGTGGAAGTATACATTAGGTGTTCGCTCGAGACAGCCATGAAGAGGGACCCGAAGGGTTTGTACAGGAGAGCCGTTAGGGGAGAGTTGAAGAACATGACAGGAGTGCAGGACGCCTACGAGGAGCCGGAGAGTCCAGAGGTGGTTGTTAATTCTGAATCCATGACCCCCGAGCAGGAGGCCGAAGCCGTCTTAGCTGCCCTAAGGGGGATGGGCCTACTCTCCTAGCAGATCATCAACGGGCGGGAGTTAATGGCGATGTCTACAGGCTGCTTCCTTGTACTCGCCACGCTGGCGTTTCTTTGTGAGTACGTTGACTCGACGCTGGGAATGGGCTACGGCACCACGCTCTCTCCTCTCCTTGTCATCCTAGGTCTAGATCCCAGAGTGGTCGTCTCGGGAATACTCTTCTCGGAATTCCTGACCGGAGTGGCTGCCGGCATCTTTCACCACGAGTTCGGCAATGTAGACTTCAACCCGACGTCAACAGATCTAAGGGTTGCTCTCGTCCTAGCCGCCTGCAGCATCTTAGGAGCCGCAGCTGCTGTGATAATCTCTCTTAGCCTCCCACCCAAGGTTATCAAGCTGTATATAGGTCTTCTCGTGGCTAGTATGGGTCTCATGATACTATCAGGTTACAGGGGAACTGGAAGGTTCTCTTGGGCCAAGATTCTCGCGCTAGGGGCCGTAGCCTCATTCAACAAGGCGGTGAGCGGCGGGGGATACGGTCCGCTCATTGTAAGCGGGCAGGTACTGGCTGGTGTAGATGGGAAGAGGGCTGTAGGAATAACCGCGCTCGCCGAGGGGATGACGTGCCTCACTGGTCTTCTTCTCTATGCCATGCTCGGGCGAGAGATGTTTGATGCTTGGGTGTGGGGAGCACTCGCCATTGGGGCGATGTTATCGACACCCTTATCTGCCTACTCGGTGAACAGGTTACACAAAGAGGCACTTGAACGTTTCATAGGGATGCTGACTCTTGCGTTGGGCGCTCTGACGCTTGCTAAGGCGCTCTTATGTGCGTAACTTTCACAACTTAATTAAGCAGGCCGGTGGTTCTCAAACGGTCGAGGTGAGGAAGAGCGTGGGCAGCGAGAAGGTCAATCTTGAGATCTCTAAGGAACTTTACCAGAGGGCGAAGCAGTGGGTTGAGCAGACCGAAGACTTCTCCTCGGTAGAGGAGTTAGTTGAGTTCCTTCTAAAGGAAGTCCTCTCTGAGGAGAGCGAGGGACATGTATACACGCCTGAGGAAGAAGAGGAGATAAAGAGAAGGCTTCGAAGCCTAGGATATCTGTAGTGTTATCACAGGAACCTCCCAGGAACTTCTACGCACAACCGATCCAGTCACTGAGCTAAAGCCGGATACCAACATGGGGGAAAGATGAGTGTTTTTACCGACGGCACTGTCAAGCGTCGAGACCCAAGACTTCATCCTCTCCTACTTGCCGAACCTCTTTTTGTCTCTCAAACCCTATGTTTAGCCGTCACATTGAGTGAGTGGAATATAGAGAAGGGGTAGCTCGAGGATGGTGAAACATGGGTCTACTTGAGGATATGGGCATTAGGCTCCTCTGGTTCGACAGCCTCGGCGCAAAGAGCTCTTCGATAGCCGTCAACACCAGTCGAGGTATCGTCGTAATCGATCCTGGAGCCTCTATGATGCAGCCGAGCTACCCTCTCCCGCCCCACGAGAAGATCAGGTTAAGAAGAGAGGCTTTGAGAATCATCGAGAAGTGGGTCTCAAGAGCCTCAGCGATCATCATTACCCACTATCACTTCGATCATCATTTCCGGCCTAGTCACGAAGATATAACTAGATCCGATGTACTCTTAGGAAAGCTTCTGGTGCTGAAGGATCCCAATAAATACATCAACGAGAGCCAATGGAAAAGGGCCAGGATCTTCATATCAGAGGTGCTCAGACTAGCGGGCGACTCCCTCGAGAACCACCTTGTCCCTCCAAGGGAGGTTGAGTTTGATGACCCTGTAGAGTCGCTCAATACGGCCATTTCCAGAGATTTTGGAGACTACCAAGAGCGTAGGCAGGAGATATTGGCAAAGGGCAAGCGGTGGTTCCGGAAACTCGCCGAGAACCTTTGGTCAAACCAGCCTTGGGTGGAGGAGATCGAGTTAGAGGGGGGAACGCGAATCATATGGGGTGACGCCAGGGAAATAGAGATTGGAGACACAACCTTTGAGATCCTCGACCCCTGGTTCCACGGCGTTGAGTATGACAGAACCGGATGGGTGACGCCGATCGTGATTAAACGCTCCAGCAGAACCGTGTTTTATTCAAGCGACTTGATGGGACCTGAGATAGAGGATTATGCAGAATACGTGGCTAGGCTCAAACCCGATGTGGTGATATTGGACGGCCCTCCGACCTATTTGTTCCCTTACATGCTTAGCAAGATCAACCTAAATCGGGCCGTGGAGAACGCGGTGTTGATTGTGAACTCCTCTCCCGAGCTAGTGATATATGACCACCATCTCTTGAGGGAGAAGCGGTGGCGTGAGCGTGTAAAGAAGGTGTTCGCGGAGGCCCAGGCTAGAGGGGTTCTGGTAGTTACGGCTGCCGAGTACTTAGGACGTAAGCCTCTGATAGATGAGTTAGGAGAGCAGAAATCCTAGGTGCGTTATACTCCCTCGATTCTTGAGTCTTTACAATTGAATAACCCTGTAACTCAGCCCTGAGCGTCAAGGCCAGCTTTCATGCTCACCACTCCCATAAGCGCAGCAGAAGTCCTGTATAGGACGAGTGAAGCAGCGAGTCCAGTCACGCCCATCGACTGCCCAAGCACGCATATAGAAACAGCAAGAACTGCCAATGAGAGAGCGTTAATCACTAAGACTGGGACAGGTCTCTCCTCACTCAGGAGCTTAGACGACCATATGCTGAAGATAGAGCTGGGGATCACTCCAACGGATGTTATCTGTGCGGCCCTGGCGCTAGTTGGGTAAAAGTTCGGAAAGAACTTCTTCACAACCCACGGGATTAGGGCTATCCCCGCTGCCGCCGCGAGCACTGAGACAGCCACTCCTGCAAGTTCCGCCATCCTCGTTCTCGAGCCAGACGATTTCTCCGGCAAGAGGTAGGCTCTCAAGCTCGTAGGGATTACAGAGAGAGCCATGAAGAACTGAAAGGCAAGCTGATAATACCCTAGCGCGGCATCGCCATACAGATAGCCTATCAGCACCTTATCTATCCTTAGCCCCACGACCGTCGTCAGTCCGAGGGCTAAGGCAGCTAGAGAGAATCTCAAGTGCCTTCTTACCAACTTAAGCCCAGGCACAACATTCCTGAGCTGGAGGAGCAGCCAAGCTGACGATAACAGGGGGATGACTGCATAGCCCATCAGGGCCGCGTAGACGCCAGCCCGTGGGACGAGAGCTACTATCCAGGCAAGCAATGTTCCTTTGCTCAATATCTGCAGCATAGCGTACCCTTTGTAGTCTTTCCTCCCCAGCCTCTCTCCTGCCGCTACGCCGAAAAGCGTGGTGCCCAGCGTGAGTAAGGGCAGGAGAGGGTGGATCATGTAGAGCATGAGTCCAAGAGTGAGGCCAGCAAATCCCGCAATCGCCACAGCCCCGCCAGCGAGATGCTCTTCTCCCCTTGGGAGGTAAGTCTGAAGAGTCACCGGAAGGCCGAGGACTGCGATATTGGCAGCCAGTGCGCCTATTGAAATCATGTAGTTTAGTTCTCCGTACTCAGATACAGTGAGCCATCTAGCTATTACGAACCACAGGAGTGCTCCAATCAGGACTGCAAGCGTATTGCCTAACGTGACAAGCATGAGCCCTTTCTGTCTGAAGAATCTACTCGCAACATTCATCAGCTCTGAAGGAGTTAGATCCATCTGGACACTCTCCTGCGGGAGTCGTATGGGCGTCACATGCGTGGCTCTCAACGTTTGTTGAGCAAATCAATTCCTCTTGGGGTTCTCGGATTCCTCGGATGTCTCCTCACCAGATATTTCGGGCACTATCTCCTCTGGAGGCGGAACTGTAGCCAGGGAGTATCCAATCCAACCTAAGATACCCAATATGGCCAGCACCGCGACGGCAGCCGTGAGCTTGAGAACTAATATGTCCCAGCCAGGGGTCAGGAGCCCCCAGATATATAGGACTGCCACGAGTACTGAGATGAGCATCAGTCCGGCACCTATAGCTCTGTCGCTGACCAGCGTCGATCACCACCTGCGTTGGAGCGGTGTAATCTATTAAAGAACTATCCGGTTGCCTAAGCTGGGTGTGCCTCGGAATATTTGCTCCTCAGTGAGACGCGTATGGATTAATATATGTCTGCAACTATTTTATATCCTGGAAAATTTTACATAATATGAGCGCAAGATAATAGCTCTGTCAGCTCAATCGCATGACCAAAGTTGAACTCAAGAGGAGGCTTTGAAGTCCAGCAAGATTTCATTGGCAGATTTTTTATATCAAGAAACTCCAGGACGGGCAGAGATGCCCAGGGGTGCTCCGAAATGGGGAGTTGAGGAGAACACGACTGGCAGAGCTGAGCAAGAGGTACGCGAAGGCGCTGACGCGCGCTCTGGTAGCCATGACCTTCGGGCTCGGTGACCTCCTAGCGGGAGGCGTGGTGGCCTCACAGATCCACCTCCTACGAGCTACCCCCTGGGCCCTGGCAATCTACCCCGGGATGCTAAGCGCCAGGGGCGCGGTAAACGGGGTTCTGTCAGGGAGGCTGAGCACAGGGCTCAACATAGGTTCCATGAAGCCCTCTCTTCGGAGCAACACGGAGGAGTTCTGGTCCACGATATCCGCGGCCTTCACGCTCACTCTGCTCGCCTCGGCCTCGCTGACCCTCACGGTCGGCTCTACCGTCCTCTTCCTTGCTGGGAGGGGAGGGGCGGGGCTGGCCGACATCCTCGCAGTCGTGTTGGCTGCCATGGGGATCTCGCAGGCTATAATGGCCCCGACCACGGCTGTGGCGGCTTCGGCCTTCTTCAAGGCCGGATTCGATCCAGACTACGTCACCTATCCCAGCATGAGCACGGTAGCCGACTTCGTCGTCAGCGCCGTGTACGTGGGCACGCTCAGAGCCTACTCCTCTGGTAGTCTGGGGCGGCTGGCTGTCTCGCTGGCTGCGCTCGCCTACGCTGCGGCCGCGGTGGCCCTAGCTGCAAGGTACGCCAAGGGAGACGTCTTCAGGTTCATCCTCAGGGAGGCGTCCCTCGCCGTCCTGTTTGTCTCGCTCATCGTGGCGGTGACTGGAAACTTCCTCGTCAGGGTTGAGGGCGTAGTTAGAGGGATGCCCGAGATCTACGTGATATACCCCGCCCTGCTCACGATGGTGGGCGACTTCGGCTCCATCGTGGGGTCGATAGCCACGACGAGGCTGGCGATCGGTACTTCGAGGCCGAGCCTCAGGCTGTTCTCGGACATCGCGCCAGAGGCTCTCGGCGCCTGGACTGCATGGTTTGCAGCTGTTCAGGCGTTCGGCGTGGTCACCGCGGTTGTGAGCGGGTCGGGGTCCCGCGTCGAGTGGCTAGCAGGCGTTCTAGCGCTGGGCGGCACGCTCTCCACAGTCACAATACTGGCGGTGTCCCTGGGGGTGGCCGTGCTGACCTTTAGAATGGGTCTCGACCCTGACAACTTCGTGAACCCGATCGAGAGTTCGCTCGCTGATGCTATAACGACCGGGTTCCTGCTCCTGGCCCTGAGCCTCGCCGGCAGGTAGTTGCCTTTATATATGTTATACTGTTATACGTTATACGATGTCCGATAGGGGCGAAGAGTGGGACGAGTTCGAGAGGAGGCTCGAAGAACTCGAGGAGAAGATCGAACGCATGACAGAAATTCTCAGCGAGAGGTTGAGCAGGAGCATAGAGAAGATCATGTCAAAGACTGCCAGGATGGCTATCGAGGCCCCAAAGGCTGGCATAATGATCAAGGCGGCCCCAGGAGAGGTGATAGTGCACAGGCCGATACCCATTCGCAGGCTGGACAAGAAGCTGTACGAGCGGATAAGGGACCTAGCCAGGGAGAGGGGCGTGACCGTCGGGGATGTGATGAACGAGGCCATGAGGTTCTACCTCCTCCACCACGACCTTGCCGAGCTTGAGAGGGAGAGAAAGAGGATCCTCCAGAAGCTCGAGGAGGTGGGCATACCTGACGCGATCGAGGACCCTGAGATCAGGGACCTCTTGAGGAGGGAGTACGTCTCCATGCTCGAGGAGGTTAAGAAGAGGATAGAAGAACTTAGAGCAAAGCTCGGGGAGCGAAGAGGCGGGTCGGAGCGCTGAAGAGATTGACGGGGTCTCTCGAGTTCTTTCCCGTACCTATGGCCAATGGTCGTATGTTATATTATGTCTGCTGAACCTTGAGCCTCGACTGGATATGGCGCGGATGCTGAGCTATGCTCGTCTGCTGAAGCTGAAGCAGACCTTCCTGCTGGTGTTCTCAGGGCTGGTCCCGCTCTTTTTAGGACTCGGTGGGTCCATTGATCTGAGGCTAGTTGCGACATTCGTCGCCGGCCTGTCTCTGGCCGTGGCAGGGACTACGGCGGTCAACATGTACTTCGATAGGGACATTGACGCCGCCATGAGGAGGACCGCGAACAGGCCACTGCCGACGAGAGAGATAGACCCACCCTGGAAGGCAATTGCCCTCGGACTCGCAATGTTCGGGCTGGGAGAGTTCATCTCGCTGAGGCTCGGCTTGCTGGTGGCGATCGTAGTCGGCCTGGGGTTCGCCTTTGACATATTCGTCTACACGCTGGCCGCCAAGAGGAGGACGCCTTGGTCCGTCATCTTCGGCGGAGTGGCCGGAGCGGCGCCCACTCTGGCAGGGTGGACTGCCGCCACTGGCGGGATCGGCTTGGAGGGGATCCTGCTTGCCGCGCTTGTGCTGCTGTGGATACCAGAGCACATCTGGACGCTCGCGACCTACTACGCCGACGACTACGCCAAGGCGGGGGTTCCGATGCTGCCCGTCGTCTGGGGGGCTAAGAAGTCGGCCCAGGCGACGTTAGCCTTCTCCCTGGGGGCTGCAGCCGTGGCTATCTGTTTGGGCTGGGCGGCCAGGCTTGGCGCGGTTTACGAGGCTGTGGCGTTGCTGGCTTCAGCCATCCTCGTCTGGAACACGCTAGCATTTGCCCGAGATCCATCTCCCGAGAGGGCCATGAAGACGTTCAAGGTGGCCAACGCCTACTTGGGGATAGTGCTGCTCGCCGCTCTCCTGTCCTCGCTAACCTGAGGCTGAGTGGCTCTTCAAGAGATCACCGGAGGGGTGCCACCGTGTCCCGTCGATCTCTGACCGTCGTCCTCGTGGCCGTGGTCGTCACGGCCGCGCTCACGCAGGCCTACTGCTCAACAGCCCTCAGCAAGTTTGAGAGCGTGATTTCCGTCTTTAGATCGCTCTCTGAGAAGGTAGGTGAGTTGGGTTCCATTCTCGGCGCCAGGCTGCGCAGGAGCAGGTTCGGTCGAAACGTCTCATTTGGAGAGCCCCCTGAGGACTTGGTTGGCACGACTAGGGAGGTCTACATCGAACTCCTAGTTGAGTGGCTCGATCAGGCCGAGGTCTACTGGAACGGCAGCACGTACATCAGCCCGAGGACCGGTAAGGAGGTCTCTCAGAGGGCGCTGGCCGGCTTCATCACGGCCTACACGCTCCTGTGGATAGACACCGGCGAGGAGCGCTTCAGGGAGAGGGCCGAGCTTCTGGCAGATAGGCTCGTGAGCCAGCAGGCTGAGGACGGAAGCTGGGTGGAGATAGGCTATAGAGTACCCAAGAAGAGCACTCTTACCACAGGCCTGGCCCTGCAGGCCCTCGCCATCGCCTACATCGAGCTGGAGGAGAAGCCCGGGTGGAGGAGGTCCATCGAGATGGCGGCAGACTACATAGTCTCTCAGCTCACGCCGGACGGCTGGATAAGGAAGTACCCGGACCAGGACTTCGGCGTGTACAACCCCAACGCCCTCTGCCTGGCCGGGCTAGTCCTAGCGTCGCGCATCACGGGGAACGAGACCTACGCTCAGGTGGCCGCGAGCGTGGCGCATAAGATAGTTGACGACCAGCTCGAGGACGGAGGGTGGACCTACGGCACCGTTTACAACTGGACCTCGGCCGGGTACCAGACAATGGTTCTCAGAGGGCTGGCGGACTACTACAAGCTGACTGGAGACTCCTACGCCTTGGACGCGCTGGTCAAGGGGGCGGACTGGCTGTTCTCCAGGCTGGGGGAGGATCTGCGATTCCACGACGACGAGAAGACGCCGCTGTGGGCTAGGGAGAGCGCCGTCCACCACGCCTGGGCCGCGGCGGTCTTCGAGTACCTGGGGATGAGGGATAGGGCTGAGCTCTGCCTCAAGTCGCTGCTGGAGGTTCACAACTACGCTCCAACCCCAGAGAGGCACGCCGCCCCAATAGAGGCTCTGTCCCAGATTGCTGAGTGCTTCACGACGATCTACTACTCTCCCAGCTCGGGGTAGGAGCCAGCCTACCTGGACTCAGCCACATGCTCATCGATACGAGAGCCACTTGGGTCTCCGCTCGTCCGCCAGCACCAGGGCGTCTAGAGCCGTGCGAATCAGCCCCTCCTCTGAGAGCTTGTGGAACTGAGTCTCTTCCTCCGCTCCCTTCACCGGGGACACAGAGAGGAAGACTCCACCAACCCTGACCCTCTGCGCCTTACCTTCCTTAGCGAGCCTGGCATTGTACTGAGCAGAAACGGCGAGGATTGTACCCAGCTCCATCTCGGTCGCCAATACCCCCATCCTCTGGAGGTACTCCAGATACCTCTCGGCCCTCCAGGGCTCAGCCGCGGCCGGAGCCTCCTCCACCTCGTAGAGCGCGTCCTTGGCGTGCGTCACGCCCACGTGGAGGCT
>CBEVRO010000038.1:0-12388 GCA_965552295.1 uncultured archaeon
TTCCCCAAAATGCCATGAGATCTGCCGGTTTAGGCCATTCTACCGGCGTAGAAGGGTACTCGCTCCAATGTGTCAATCTTTTTAATAAAAGATTGAGGCGTCCGCGAGGTGTCCGCGTATGGGAGACTCTATTCCGTCTGCTGAGGAGATGTACCTGATTACCGGGGGAGCTGCGCCTTCTGAGATGAACCCCTGGCTCAACTTCCTGAAGCTGCTGGAGAGATCCGCCAAGACCATGAATCTAGAGCCGGGTTACTACAGGATCCTCGCCACCCCCAAGAGGGTCTTGGAGGTCCAGCTTCCTGTGAAGATGGACGACGGCAGGATTGAGGTCTTCGTCGGGTGGAGAGTGCAGCACAACGACGCTAGGGGGCCGTGCAAGGGTGGAATAAGGTACCACCCGGCCGTCAACGAGGACGAGGTTAAGGCCCTCGCCGCCTGGATGTCCATCAAGACTGCTGTGGTTGACATCCCCTACGGCGGCGCAAAGGGAGGCATCAGGGTCGATCCACACAAGCTGAGCATAAATGAGCTTGAGAGGCTCACGAGGAGGTACACCTGGGCTATAGCCCCCATAATCGGCGTCGACATCGACATACCGGCTCCTGACGTCTACACCAGCCCCAGGGAGATGGCCTGGATCTACGACACCTACAGCCAGATCAAGGGCTATCCGGAGCCCGGCGTCATAACCGGCAAGCCTCTCGAGGTCGGAGGCAGCGAGGGCAGAAAGGAGGCCACAGCCAGGGGTCTGCAGTACACGGTTGAGGAGGCTGTCAAGGTCCTCAACATCGACCCCAAGAGCGCGACCTGCGCCGTGCAGGGCTACGGAAACGCTGGGTACTTCTCAGCCAAGTTCATGCACGAGCTGGGCATGAAGGTCGTCGCTGTGAGCGACAGCAAGGGCGCCATCTACAACCCGGACGGCCTCAACCCAGAAGCTGTACTCAAGCACAAGAAGGAGACCCGCAGCGTGAAGGACTTCCCAGGAGCCACAAACCTCGACCCCGATCCGAAGGTGGCCAACGCGAAGCTGCTCGAGCTTGACGTCGACGTGCTCATCCCCGCCGCCATAGAGAACGTGATAACCAAGGAGAACGCCGACAGGATAAAAGCCAAGCTCATTGCTGAGGCTGCCAACGGACCCACCACGCCCGAGGCCGACCTGATCCTCCACGAGAAGGACATACTGGTGATACCCGACGTGCTGGCCAACGCGGGAGGCGTCACCGTCAGCTACTTCGAGTGGGTGCAGGCCAGGACCAGGGAGTGGTGGGACGTCGAGACCGTCAGGCAGAAGCTCAGGGCTAGGATGACAAAGTCCTTCAGGGACATCTACAACCTACGCAACGAGAAGAACATCGACATGAGGACTGCCGCCTACTGGCTCGCAATCGACCGCATCGTGGCCGCCATGAGGGCTCGCGGCATCTGGCCGTGAACCCTCTCCAACCTCTTTTTACTCAACTTTTTGTCGTGTCGCCGCAGCAGGTCCTCGATGGATCCTAGGGAGGATTTGGCTCGCTTTGCTAGGCTCCTCTATGCAAGAGGGCTCATCACAGCCGCAGGAGGTAACCTGAGCGTCCGAGTGTCAGGGGACCTGTTCTGGATAACCCCTTCTGGTCCTCACAAGGGGGCGCTCAGCCCCTCTGACATGGTTCTGATGAGCACATCGGGGGAGGTCGTTGAGGCCAGCTTAAGGAAGCCGTCTTCTGAGTGGAGGGTGCACGCGACCGTCTACAAGACGAGGAGTGATGCAAAGGCTGTGGTCCACGCGCACGGGCCCCTCTCGACCGCACTGGCCACACTAGTTGGGGGAATTGCGCCCATGAGCGAGGAAGGCGTGATATACCTGGGCGGGAGAGTTCGCGTAATTCCCTGGAGGAGGGCAGGGACCTGGGATCTCGCAAACGCTGTTGCCGAGGCCCTGAGGGACTCCAATATCGTGGTAATAGAGAGGCACGGCTCGGTCGCTGTCGGCCCAGACCTGGAGACCGCATGCGCCAGAGTTGAGTCTCTTGAGGAGGCCTCGGAGCACATGCAGGAAGTTCTCAGGTCTGGCCGCGGCGGCTGGAGGTCAATCCTCTGGCCTTAGAACGACAACCTCGCAGGTTCTCACTCTCTCTCGGAAAATCTCCGCATCTCTCTCAGACCCGACTATCGATCCATAGTGCATGGGAATCGCTACCTTAGGGCGGATGGATTCCACAGCCTTGGCCGCTTCTTCAGCGTCCATCTCGTAAGTACCGCTGACGGGGAGGAGAGCGATATCCACCTCGAGGTCCTCCATCTCTGGTATCAGGTCCGTGTCGCCCGCGTGGTATACCTTGACCCCTGAGAGTTCCAGTATGTACCCCACGTAGTCTCTCCCCTGCGGGTGGAAGTTCTTCCTGGCGGGATGGACGTTATAGGCAGGGATGGCCTCTACCATCGCCCCCTTGACCTCCAGCCGATCTCCTCGCCTGATGGGAACGACCTCCACCCCTAGGCCCTCTAACTTCTTTGCGCAGCTGGGAGGCGCCACTATGGTGGTCTGAGGACCTGAGATCTTCTTGACGTCTTCTCGTGAGCAGTGATCAAAGTGATCGTGCGTTATTAGCACGAGGTCGGCAGCAGGCCCGCCGCCTATCTCGTAAGGGTCAATGTACACAGTAAGGGTGTCGGATATCCTGAACGCAGCGTGGCCCAGCCAGAAAATCTTGAGCGGGCCGTACTCGTACAACCCTCTCCCCAGGCTAGTAGAGCGCGTCACCACCTAATCAAGGTGACGGAGGGTGGTCCCCTGAAGCCCAGGCAGCTCAGCGGCCGAAGCCTCGCCGCCGGGAGTAACTGGTCATCCCACCCTCCAGGGCATTGGGAAGCGGGACGATAAATGCGTTAAGTCGTCCCCTCTCCTCCTGAGCCTCCACTGCGGTCAGGTGGAGCCTAGACCGTGAGGAACTCCGTGAGATAGAAGAGACTGTATAGGGACTCTCTCGACTACTTCCGGTGGGCAGGCCTAGCCGACGTAAGACGGCATCTCGCCCTCTTCCTCCTCGGCCCTCGCTTCCTCCTTCATGGCGACTTTCAGCTCGGCGGCAGAGAGGAGCCTAGATGACACCACCGCTGGAGATATAGTACCTGCGAGTACTAGAACGTTTGGGCGGGAGGATAGCTTCTTTAGCGTCTCTGTGACTTTCGTGGCCAAAGTGTCGAATGCGCTACCAGATTCTGCGTCCATGGTCAGCTTGATGAGATCTGTTGGGATTAGGTACTCAACGCCTTCAATGTACACGACGGCTGGCCCTGTCAGCGTGCTGGCCAGAGAGGTCAATTCCATCACGACGGTCTCAAAGTTCGTTCTTATGGCGTCAACGTTCACCACGTATAGCTTAGCGTGGGCCTTGGATGCAACGAGCTTCGCGAGAGCGCGCCCCTTGAGAGGATCCTCGTCTGGGAGGTCGATTAGGACTAGACCCGGCCCTGAGCCTCCCCTCAGCTTCGCTATGGCGCTCGACAGGGTTTCAACAATTGAGTGAACCTGCTTTGCCTCCTCTTCCGATATCCGCGTGTCTACTTCTTGGATCGGAGGCATTGGAACCGGTTCAATCGCGTATCTGAAGCCCTGCTCCTCGACTATTGCCCTGAGGAAGTACTCCATTAGCTCCAGCTTCCCCAGCAACTTAGGCTCCGTCACTTTCCCCTTGATGAGCAGTAGAGCGGTTTCTGTGACCTTTGCCGCCCCAACGTCGCGGACAAAGACGCTGTAGAAGGTCATCCCGCTCAGGAGTTCTACTATTCTCTCGAGCCTTTTGGGTTGCTCAGCCTCTCTGGCTAACTTCAGCGGATCCAGTCTGGTGTCGATTATCAGATCAATAAGCTCCGCGTCAAGGCGCGAGAACATAAGGAGAGACATCAGCTTGAAGGGACCCAGCTTGCTCAGGATCTCTCTCTGCGTGAGGGGGATCCTGTACTCTTTCACAAACTCTATGCCATCTGGATCGGCTTCCACGCAAGCGGCCTGCGTCATGTAGAAGCAGGGCTTCACAACTCCCTTTACTCGAATTACATCGCCTGGGAAGAAGTAGAAGGGAGTAACCTTCACGACCACAGTTACAGTCCCGGTATCGTCCTCTACGATGAGCCTCTCGTACATCTCTTGGCCCAGCCTCACGGTAGGGAGTACCTCTCGGATCTTCCCCTCGATCTCTACCTCCTCACCTCTTGGAATCTCGCCGCTGGTTATCTCTCCGATTTTAGTCCCCAGGGTCTCCCCCCGGCGGTCGGAGAGAGTAAGCCTCATTAACCTTCGCTTTCCGCCTCGACCAGCGGAACGATCTTATCTCTGACATAGTTGATGAAGTTCTCAACTTCGGTAGCTGTAAACACGGTTATCACGCAGTTCCTGGTCAAACCAACGGTCAAACCCCACTCTCTGTCTTCAAACACCACGTACCAGATCTTCCCGTGCCTCAAATACTCTTGATACAGGCCCGTATCTGCAAGAGCCTCGCCGAAGAGGGAGAGCTTGTTTATGTTGGGCAGGTCAACCTGGTCGAAGTACACCACCTTGGTGGCCTCAGGGTTGGTCTCGTGAAGCGCCCTGAGCGTGTCATGGGATATCTTGGCCTCCACGATACCTCCCGGTCCAGTCAGTAAGGCCGAAGATAGCAGAGCCGCCACAGCATTCGCCTTCCTCCTCCTAGCCATCACGAGCAGCATAAGACCCGAGTCCGTCGAGAAGAAGAGAAATGGGATTATCCTAGCGGAGACGTCGTATCTGATTTCCTCCCTGCCGAATAGAGGCACCAGGTACTCCTCGTATAGTTCCCCCCTCAGCTCTCCCTCCCTGAGGTCCGTGACCTCGGTCTGAGTCACCAACTTGAACTCCTGATCTCCCTTGGCCACTGAAGCCTCAGACCTCCACTCTCTCAGCTTCTCAGCGGCCAACTCGAGCGTGAGATCTGCGAGAACCCTAAACAGCTTGCCTACGAGAGCCATAACGCCCGTTCATTCCAGGACAAATTGAAAAGGCTACCTCAGATCTTTTTCGAGGAAAAAGTGGAGCTGAAATGAAGCCGACTCAGGGGACCTACATCAAAGAAGTCGTGCTAGAGAACTTCATGTCTTACGAGTACGCACGAGTTCCCCTGAGGCCTGGCCTAAACATCGTGGCTGGACCAAACGGCGCCGGTAAATCGTCAATAGTGCTGGCAATCGCAATAGCCCTAGGCCAGACCTACACGGAGAGGTCCAGGAGGCTCAGAGACCTCATAAGAAGGGGAGAGAGGCTGGCCAGGGTCACAGTAGTATTTGACAACACGCCGCGAGACGGGAAGAGGCCCATACCTTTCTCGAGGGAGGATGAGGTCAGAGTCTCAAGGTACCTCAGGAGCGACGGCACGTACTGGTTTGAGATGAACTACAGAACCGTGGACAAGTATGAGTTGACCAGGCAGCTGGCCAGGATAGGAATCGATCCTGACAACATGCTCGTGATAATGCACCAGGGGACGATGGCGGAGTTCGCATCCATGGATCCAAGAGAGAGGCTCGTCATGGTGGAGGAGGCAGCCGGTCTTCACGAATACAGGGAGAGAGTCCTGAGGGCTATGGAAGAACTCGCGGGCATAGAGGTTGAGATCTCAAAGGCGCAAGATCTGCTTAGGCGAGCCCAAGAGACCCTTGGAGTCTGGAGGATGAAGTACGAGCGTCTGCTGGAGAGGCGCGAGCTGGAAGCTAGGGCAAGACTGCTTAAGGCCGAGTTGGCCTGGTCCAAGTATAAGCACAAGCTGGAAGTGGTTAGATCGCTGGAGAGAGATTTGGAGGAGGCTGAGACTAAGGAGAAGGAATTGCAGTCCAAGGTAGAGTTGCTGAGTGCAGAGTTGGATGAGTTGGAACAGAGGCTGGCTGAAGGCTGGAGAGCTCTCCTGACCGAGACCAACCCAAAGGCGGTCGTGGAGGTGGAGCGTGTCTCGCGACTCTGGAGGGACTTCATGGACCTACACAGGGAGATCGTTGAGAAGGCCGTCAGCAAGGCGCTGGCGGAGTCGGAACTCAGGGCCACGAGAGAACTCCTCTCAAGGCTGAGAACTAAGTTGAGGAGAGAGAAGAAAGAACTCGAGGAGCTAAGATCGGATGCTGAGTCTGTTGAACGGCCAGAGGGCGTGTTGAGGCATCCAGAAGAAATTGTAGACGAGCTAAAGCTCGTGGGGGCCCGGCTCGCATCACTTGGAGACGTCTCAGACGAAGTCGAGGATATGTACAAGCGTTACGAGAAGACTTACGAGGAGATACACCAGAGGGTTGAGCAGCTGGAGACCAATAGAAGGGAGGTCTTGGAAGCTCTGACTGAGAGGGCGGAGTACTGGCGAAAAGTGATCTCAGATCTTGTGAGAGAGGTTGACAGAGAGTTTGGCGAGATCCTGCGGAGACTCGGGGGAGTTGGGTCGGTTAGGTTGGTCGATGCCGACGACATCAGGACCGCCGGTCTCGAGATCTTGGCCGGCTTCAGAGGAATGGATCTCGTCCCGCTTGAGTCGCGAGCCCTGAGCGGTGGTGAGAGGGCGGCCACCGTCATAGCCTTCCTGCTGAGCCTGCAGAAGCACGTTAAGTCGCCGGTGAGGATAGTCGATGAGTTCGACGTGCACATGGACCCATCTAACAGGGAGGCAGCCATTAGGGAATTCGCCAGGGTGCTGGCGGATGCGGGTGGACAGAGCATTCTAGTCACTCCAGGCCCACCCCCGGAGGTGGAAGGACCTGTCCACGTGCTCATCGTCCAGAAGATCGGAGGAGCGTCCAGGGTGAGCGAGGCATGAGTTCTCAGAAGAGGCTGGAGATATTCGAAAGGGTGCTCGACCTCGTCGAATCTGTGCTGCATGGCAAGGTGGACCCCTTCGAGGTGAACGTCGTGCAACTCCTGAGGAGACTGAGACAGGAATTCCCGAAGCTGAGAGGCTGGGACGAGGTCAACCTGGACCTTGAGTCCGTGCTGGGCTTGGCCAGGGTAGTGGTGAAGCAAGAGGAGTGGGTGGAGCACAGGGCTTCGCGGCTCTTCGTAGACCCTCTCCTTGTGACCCTGAAGGTGGAGTCCCTCGATCCCAAAGCCCTAGCCAGCGTGCTACTGAAGAGCTGGAGACCCATAGTCGAGGCTAGGGGGATCACGCCGACGTTTCTCGAGGCCGCGGCTAGGTATTGGATGGAGCTCCCTCCCTACTCGGGCAGGAGGGAGGGGCTCCCGACTGCAGGCGGGCCAGAAGAGGGCTTTGAATTGCCTTGGAGCCCAGAGGAGTTCGAAGCGCTCCTCGAGACCGAGAGAGCTCGGATCTCGGAGCTGCTCCAAGAGCGTGGCGGAAAGGTCCCGTATAAAGAGTACGTTGCCAATGGGACGTTCTGGGATAGGGTGCGGAGGGCCTACCTCCTCAGCTTCTTAGCGACCAGGGGAGAGATCTCCCTCTCGAAGGACCCTCTCACTGGGGAGATCTACATAGCCAGCCCGAGAGAGTCAGCCGATCATCCACGGTCATTGGTTGTCAGCTTCACTAAGGGTGAGGGAGATGTCTGAAGAGCGTGGAGAGGATCTCAGGAAGAAGGTGAGGCGTGCAGCGCACATGCTGCTCCTCAGGAGCCACACAAAACCGGGGGTTAAGGGATGGGAACTCAGAAGGGCCCTAGGGAAGGACTTCAAGCTGGTCCTAAAGCTCCTTGATGAGGAACTGAAGGACATCGGCTTTAAAGTAGTTGCTAAGCTCCCAGACGGATCGGACGCGAAGGAAGGAGACCTCAAAGAGGCCATATTTTACGTGACTTTTAGGGAGCCGCCTGATTGGCCAGAGGTCAGGGGCTCCGGCTGGAGGATAGATGAGATGGCCGCGCTTGCTGCATGTGTGGCCTTCATCTCAGCGAAAGGAGGTGTGGCAAGCAGGGAAGAACTCGAGGAACTCCTCTCATCGAAGATGCCTCGGTGGAAGGTACCCGGAACATTGACTAGGCTCATTAGGGCCGGGTACCTGACCGAGGTGGAGGAAGGGCTCACTCTTGGGTGGAGGACTAGAATAGAGATCGACGTTGAACTCTTGCTTACCCTTCTTCTGGGCTCCCGTGGAACTTGAGGCGCTCCCTTTCTCGCTCTAAGATGAGTTCCAACAATATCGTCTCATTTCCCTGGGATCGCTCCAGTACTTCCAGCAAAGCCCCCCTTGGGAGCCTCGAGACCAGAGCTAGGATGGCAAGCCGCCCGTACTTCTCAACGAGCGCGGCCGTCCTCTTGAGTTCCCTGTGTATTCGAGCAAGTCTCTTGTTGGACTTAAGCGTCGGTTGGGAAGCCCTCAAGGCCCTCTCAACCAGCAGCTCTGGAGCATCAATCAATCCAAGCTTGTTGGACCCGCAAACGGGGCACGCCGGCCTGTCAGGGAGGAGGTAGAGTTCCACCTCCTCCACGTAGCTCCTGCAGTTCAAGCAGGCGAGGGTTCTCGTCTCCGAGAGCAGCCTGATCCTAAGCCTCTCTCTTCGTAATAACCTCCTCTTCTCTGGCGGTATCGTCTCTAGCTTCATGCTGATCCACCTCAGGCCATCCTCACCCACAGGCGTTAGCCTGTCCACCCTGCCCCTGTTGACGACCTCCCACTCTCCAGAGGAGATCTTCATCAGCACAGACTCGGCGCCTTGCACTGAGAGGTCTCTCTCCAAGACGTCCCTCATCGCCTGCGTGTACACCGGCGTGTCCATCAAACCCTCCAGCAGTCGAGTCACGAGGGACGGTGTTACCTCCACCTCCGCGGAGAGCACCCCCATCTTACGCGCGGCCTGGTCGAGCCTAAACCTGAAGTAACCGCTCCTCTCGACCGCCGATAGGAGCGTCTCTCCCACGTCGGCTGGAGGAGACCTCAAGGCCTTCGCAATCATATCTGGCGAGACAAGCGGGCCCGTTAGGTAGATCCTGTAGGGATCCTCGGCCACGCTGACGGCAGATCCCGTCTCCTTGGCCACGATCTCAGCCAGGTAGCGGCCGAGAGCCCTATTGGCCAGGGTTCCCGCGTGGACATGGATTATTGTAGTCTTGCCAGCAGACTCAACGACTATGCGTCTGTGCGTGGGAACAGACAGGCCTAGTTTGGAGGTCTCGTAGGTCGGCCTTAGGGCCAGCAGTAGAGGTTTGTGGGAGACCTTATAGTGCTTGGCGATGCTCTCTGCGATCTCCTTGAGTTCCATTCCAGAGCGGACTAGCCTATCGACCTTGTCCCTTATCTGACCGACTTCTTGCGATATGGAGAATGGTACCGGGATCTCCTCGCCAAGCCAGTGAGGCACGGCCCCCTCTGGATCAGGGTCTCTAGTGACGTAGACCCTGTCTTTGAAGATCTGGACTATCCTCCAGACCTCTCCGGCCATGATGAACTTGGACCCTGGTTCACCCCTCTCGGCAACGAACGGCTCATCCAGCGTACCTATTGGCTCCTCCGTGTCCTGGTCCACCACGGTGTACATCTTTACCTCGGGGATCATGGACAGGGTCTCAAAGTAGTAGGGGAACATTCTGGCAAAGCCTGGGCCCCTCCTAAAGGTTCCTCCAGGCGAGAGCAACACGGGCTCCCTTGGCATCTGGGAGAGAAATCGCAGTAGCGCCAGGAGCTCGTCCTCCTCCAATCTGCGGTAGTTGTAGGCTCTCCTTATGAGGCTAAGGGCTTCATGGATACTCCACTCAGGCTTCCACATCAGCAGCGCTATCAGCTCATGAAATAGAGCGTCTAGAGGCTTTGAGGGGATATTCACGGGCTCGAGTTCTTCTCTTAGGGCTCTTGAACAGATCACCACCGACTCCAGCGCGTCATCCGGAGTCATTACCACGACCACTCCTCTGCTGACCTCCCCCACTCTGTGGCCGCTCCTGCCAACCCTCTGAACGAGCCTGGTTGCCTGTCTGGGCGACATGTACTGGATCACGAGGTCTATGTGGCCTACGTCGATGCCAAGCTCGAGCGAGCTGGTTGAGACGAGTGATCTAACCTGACCCTCCCGCAGCGCCCTCTCGGCCGAGATCCTAGCTCTGGCGGCAAGAGACCCGTGGTGAACGGCCATTGCCAGCTTCTCTCCCCACATCCTTAGTCGGCTGCCCAGTATCTCCGCCATCGACCTCGTGTTCGTGAAGATTAGAGTTGTCTGGGCCTCTTCTATGAGCTGCCTTATCCTCCTGAGTCTCGCGGTCACCTCTGGAACCGTGTATAGCTTGGAGGCCAACTCCACGTCCATCGAGGTTGGTTGAGGGTACTCGAGGCGGAGGGACATGGCTTTAGACGCTGGAACGTAGATTATCTCTGCCTTGGGAGAGGAACCCGTTAGGAACTCCGCGACCGCCTCAGGGGAGCCAACCGTGGCAGAGAGACCTACGATCTGCGGGTGCTCTGCCGTGAGAAGCTTCAGCCTCTCGAGGGCCAGGGCCAGCTGAGCTCCTCTCTTGCTCTCTGCAAGCTCGTGAACCTCGTCCACTATCACGTGGCGCGTGAATCTCAGGTGCTCACGAAATCTCTTGGCCACCAACAGCACTTGGAGAGTCTCTGGTGTTGTGACAAGTACGTCTGGAGGGTGCAGAGTCTGCGTTCGCCTCTCAGCAGGGGGAGTGTCTCCATGCCTCACGCCGACGGTCATGTCAAGCCTTCCAACCCACCAAGAGATCCTGAGGAGGAGATCCCTGTTCAGAGCCCTCAAGGGCGTTATGTAGAGTAGCTTCACTCCTGGAGACCCTCTAGCCGACATGAGCCTAGCTAGTAGGGGCAGAAGCGCCGCCTCCGTCTTTCCCGTACCGGTGGGCGCTATGAGTAGTACATTCTTCCCGTCCAAAATGACGGGGATGGCCTCCTCTTGAGGCTCAGTTGGTGTCGTGATTCTCTTCTCCTCAAGGGCCGCCCTGATGGGCTCAGGCAGGAGTCTGAAGGCCCCCTCTACCACCAAAACATACCCCTCATCGACCTGCTATTACTCCGCGCGGGTTTCCCTTATTTCCACACGTCCGCCAAGCTCCCGCAACCCCTCTACTAGCACCTCCAGCGCCTCTTTGACTGCTTTCTCGGCTTCTTCGTGGTTATCTGCCGACGCCTGAACGTGAATCTCTAGCACGGGCACCGTAAGTTCGCCTCCGGAGGGGTGGCTCTTCACGTAGACCCGAGGCGATGTCTTCATGGCTCTGTCGACTACTGGTGCGGCGGACGACTCGGGAACTCCCTCACACAGAACTGTCCCCTCGGCTATGAAGATCTTGGGCCCCCTCTCTCTGAGGATCGGCTCTATGTGAGCCTCGAAGATCCCCCTCATCTCTGCTGGAACCCCAGGAAGGGCGGCCACGAGCTTTCCGTCTACATCCAGCAGCACACCAGGGGCGGTGCCGACTGGGTTTGGCAGGGGCCTCGCCCCCTCCGGGAGCATCGCCATCTTGACCCTGTGCTCAGTAAGCTCTAGGCCTCTCGCTGCGTACTTCTTTCGTACCATCTCAAGAGCCTCCTCGTTTAACACGAGTTGTCGCCCCAGGGCTTTTGCCAAGCAGGCCAGCGTCATGTCATCGAACGTCGGGCCCAGTCCACCAGTCGAGATGACGACGCTTGCTCCCAAGTCAAGTGCCGTTCTGAACGCCCATGCGATGTCGTCGCACTCGTCCCTCACCTCCAAGCCCAGCCTTACCTTGTATCCGAGGAGAGTCAGCTTCTTGGCCAGCCACGTCAGATTAGTGTTGACGGTCTTGCCAATCAAGAGCTCGTTGCCCACCGAGATTACGACGGACTCATAAGCGTTAGAACTCGGCATCAACGATGGAAGCACACTAACAAACCATAAAATGGTTCCAAGGAGTAAAACGCGCCCGTCGAGATTCTTGGGGTGACTTCTCCTTTGGTCCACCCTGGCGCTCTGGCGGGTTGTATAGCATCGCTCGCAAGCCCACTCGCCGGAGCGCTGGGCATATTCAGGCGAGGTCACCTGTGGGACCTCTCTGAGTTGTACAGATCCTTGGCGATGGAGAGAACCTTACTCATCGAGTTTGCTTTTGATGCCGACTACGCAACGCCCTTGGCGTCTCTTGCAGCCAGGTCCGCCCGGGGAGGGTATGAAGTCTCCGTCGTCTGTGAGGAGAAGAGTCCCCTGGCAGGTTTGAGGGGGGAGGTAAACCTTCTGATACTCTCGGAAAGCGGCGACCTGAAGCCCACGCTCGACGATCATATGCGGCTGGGGAGGGAGATATTCGGCAGGAGTCCGGGTCTTCTGATCTACGACAGCCTCACGGCGCTTACGAGGATGGCGGGAATAAGGAGCGCCTACCTGATTATCAGGTCGCTCCTCGATTTGATGGGTGACGAAGATAGGGCTGTCTTCGTAGTCTTCCCTTGGGCCCACGAGTATTGGGAGATAGGGCGTTTTCGCG
>CBEVRO010000039.1:0-12194 GCA_965552295.1 uncultured archaeon
ACACTGTCGGTGATTAAAGCCGACGTCGGAAGCCTAGCTGGGCACCACATCGTGCCCCAGCAGCTCCTCGACGTGGCCGAGCAGGAACTCACTAAGGCGAAGAAGGAGGGGCTCATTGAGGACTTCTACGTCACCAACTGTGGCGACGACCTTGAGTTGATAATGACGCACAGGAAGGGCGAGGGGAACCCGGAGATCCACACGCTGGCTTGGGAGACCTTCCACAAGGCTGCAGACGTGGCCAAGGAGCTTGGGCTGTATGGGGCCGGGCAGGACCTGCTCAGCGACGCCTTCTCAGGCAACCTGAGGGGGATGGGCCCAGGCTTTGCGGAGATTGAGTTTGAGGAGAGACCGGCCGAGCCTGTCGTCGTGTTCATGGCAGACAAGACGGAGCCCGGCGCCTTCAACCTCCCGATCTTCAGGATATTCGCGGATCCCTTCAACACCGCCGGCTTGGTCATAGCCCCCACTCTGCACAGAGGGTTCACCTTCGAGATACTGGATGTCATGGAGGGGAAGATCGTAGAACTCGACACTCCGGAGGAGATGTACGACCTGCTGGCCCTGATAGGAACTCCGGGAAGGTACGTAATCAGGAGGGTCTACACTAGGGAGGAGCCGCGGGACGTGGCCGCAGCCGTCAGCACGACTAGGCTGAACCTGATCGCAGGCAAGTACGTGGGCAAGGACGATCCCGTGGCTATAGTGAGGGCTCAGAGCAAGTTCCCAGCGCTGGGTGAGGTCCTCGAGCCCTTCGCCTTCCCGCACCTGGTCGCGGGGTGGATGAGGGGGTCCCACCATGGTCCGCTCATGCCGGTGGGCGAGAAGGACGCCAAGCCGAGCAGGTTCGATGGCCCGCCTAGGGTGGTGGCCCTCGGCTTCAACATCAAGAACGCCAAGCTGATAGGGCCCAGCGACCTCTTCGCGGATGTCGCCTTCGACAGGGCTAGAGCCTTGGCCAATGAGATGGCCGACTACTTGAGGAGACACGGTCCGTTCATGCCGCACAGGCTTGGGCCAGAAGAGATGGAATACACCACTCTACCTCACGTTATGGAGAAGCTGAAGGATAGATTCAGGCTCTTCGAAGAGGGCTGAAGCCCCTCCCCTTTCTCAAACGACGAGATGCTCGAATCTGTGGGTCAAGTCCCCCATCTCTCTTTGCTTCTCTGAAAGAGTGGGAATTGAGTTAGGGAAGTGGGTCGAGTGGATTCATTCTCCCTGGGCCTTTGAAGGCTCGACGGGCTCTCAAAGCTGGCCTGGAAGCTGCCAGATCGCGCAAAACTGTTTTAATTCCTGTTGCTCTTCGGGACGTGAGGAATAGGCATGCCATACAAATTCACGTTCGACCTGACGAGCCTCCCTAGAAGCTTCTTTCAAGAGCTGGTGAAATCAGCGTATGAATCGGGACTTCATCAAAGGATGGGAGATCTCGTGAGATCCCTCATAAAGAAGTTCAAGATAGAGGAGATTACTGGCCTGAACATTCTGGAGGCGGTCTCACTCCTCGAGGACTTCATCGAGATAGAGGCGCTGAACCTCGCATCTAGGGAGGCTTTCAGGAAGGCCCCTGGAAGGAGGGCTCTACTGTTACCTCACTGCGCCAGAAAGTACATGGACAGCCGGTGCAAAGCCGTTTTCGATCCGAAGGTCCCGACGTATCTATGTGAAAGCTGCTCTCCCGACTGCCTGATCAATCAGGCTTCTAAGATCGCGAGGGAGAGGGGATACGACGTTTACGTGCTGCCTGGAGGATCGTGTATCCCCAAGATACTCTCATCGAGAAGTTATTCCGCGGTCGTGGGCGTGGCCTGCGGGGCCGAACTCAAGCTCGGGCATCAGGTTCTTAGAAAGTTCGGAATCATTGGTCAGGCGATTCCGCTCCTAAAGAATGGTTGCGCCGAGACGTGGTTCGACCTAGAGGAGCTCAAGAGAGTTCTCTAGGAAGACTAGAAGCTAGACCTATCTCATTCAGGTTGTGGATTAACTCTCCATCTGATTCTGAGGCTTCTCGAGGGCAAGCCTCTCGGGATTGTCTCATTCAGCATTAGAGGATCTCCTCAAGCGCCTCTATGCAGAACTCAACAAGCTTGGGCGGCCCGGCGAGCAGGTTGAGTGGAGTGGGCTCGTGAAGCTCTCCCCACAGCGGCAGCTCCATGAGATCCTCTCCTCCAAGGCCGCACACCTTCAGCCCCGTGGCGGGGTAGATGCCCAGCAGAGCGGACACGTCGTACAGCTTCAGCACGTTCCCTCTGCCCTCGCCAGCCTCTACCAGGTCTAGCCTGATGTCCACGTAGAGCCCCGCCGAGGCTATGTTCTTCAGCAGAGCTATTGAGGTAGACCCGGTCTCCTCCACCACCACCTCGAAGTTAGCCTCGCTGAGAACATCTATCAGCTTGGACACCCTGGGCGAGTTCTGCCACCCTCGAAAGTTCTGGAAGCCCAGCACAGCTACGGGCGGCCTTCCTTCTACCCAGAACCTTCCCCTCGAGTCAAACTCGATTGAGGGCTTGCGGACTCTTTTGAGCCACCGCGGCCTCTCGAGCCTGAGGCGACTATCCCCCTCCCTCAGAACCAGGTACTCGACGCGGGATCCGTGGTCGTAGCAGGAGAACAGGCTCAGGGAGGCGAGGGTCAAGTTCTCACATTTTCTCCCGGTGGATAGTCCGAGCGAGATCAGGGTCGACGAGTTCGGCCCCCTCCCGACTACCCTCCTGTACTCAGGCCAAGTCCCACGAGCTAAAGACAGACCCCAGGAGCCGTCGATCGGGTCTATGAGGCCTACGATTGTGGGATCCCCAGAGCGAGATATCGCCGTGCCCTCTGCCACGACGTCAATGCCCACCCCCTCTCGCTCAGCGAGGTCCAAGAGTACCTTCGATATTCTCTCCTCGGCTACTGCGTCAAAGACGTACTCTCTGTGCTCCGCGTCCCTGTCCAGCAGTTGAGGGCTCAACCCACCAGAGAGGACCTCGTCTACGACCCCGCAGCAGACTGCAAGGACCATCTCTCGTGCGAGCCTAAGGAGGCTTTCCCCGCGGTCGAACTCCATGACTGGAGTTCCTCGGCGGCGGTGCCATTAAACGATGTTACCAAGACCTGCTTGTGGACTGACGTCGGAAAATATATCCCCCCGCTGGCTGTAGACCACAATGAGGTACCCTCCAGCCAAGGAGTCTCTAGCTGTGTCTTTCATCGTGCTGCTCACCACTTTGATTGCGATACACGCCACGGGCGCCGTTAGAATTGGCCCAAACGGGGAGCGAGTAGTTCAGGCTGCGGGCAGGGTCGAGCTTCCTCAGCCAGTCCTAAAGGGCAGCATGAGCGTTGAGGAGGCCATAGCAACTCGAAGATCCATTAGAAAGTACGCAGACGAGCCCCTCACTCTCCAAGAGCTCGGACAGCTGCTTTGGGCAGCTCAGGGGATTACGGATGAGAAGAGAGGGTTTAGAGCAGCCCCTAGCGCCGGCGCCACGTACCCACTCGAGCTGTTCGTTGCGGTGAGAGCGGGGGGCGTCGTAGGTCTAGAGGCGGGAATCTACTCGTATGACCCCTGGACGCACTCACTGGCCCTCGTGAGGTCTGGCGACTTTGGAGATGAGTTGGCAGATGCTGCCCTCGCTCAAGAGTGGGTCAGGAGGGCTCCCGTCTGCATAATCATAGCGGCCAACTACTCTAGGACGACGTCCGTGTACGGGAGCAGGGGAGTGAGGTACGTCCACATGGAGGCCGGTCACGTGGGACAGAACATCTACCTCCAGGCCACGGCGCTCGGCCTAGGTACGGTCGCGGTTGGAGCGTTCTACGACGGAGACGTGGCAGAGATCCTGCGGACGGAGCTTGCCCCTCTGTACATCTTCCCGGTGGGGAGGAGGTAGCATGATACTTCTGAACCACTGCGTCTTGGCCAAGCTCGCCCTGGTCTACGGAGCTTTCGCAACCGCCACCGGGCTCCTGCTCTACACGCAAGCTGGCAAGGTTAGAGGGAAGGCCATGGCCTACGTCAGGCTAGTCCACTTGCTGCTCGGCCTGATCACGGCCGTCTTAGGCATCCTCGCCTACCTAGCCTCTCCGTAGCTATCCCTTCACGACTACGATGGGCAGGGAGACCTCCACCATCGAATTGCCGTAGGGGAACGAAACCCTGACCCAGTAGAGCCCGGGCTCGGCGTCCTCCTCCACCTCGATTGTTGCAGCGTTGACCCGCGTCTCCCCTGGCCCCAGCGACCTCTGAACCACAACTTGGGGACAAACGGCATCGGGGTCGATGCTTGGCTGAGTGTAGCGCACTGAGCAGCACCTCGGCTCGACTCGGATCTCTATGTCAGGGTCGCACGGGGTCGGAGAGTCGTACGTGAGGTTCCTCTTACCTAGGTTCGATACGAATGCCCGGATGGAAGCTTCACTACCCCTCCCAACAGCTACTCGATTGAGATGCGCCTCAATTCTCAACTCCCCTGCCACGTGAGAGGCGGAGTTCTCCCAGACCTCTCCGAGCGCGTAAGAGATCGCATAGTCCAGAAGGGTGCCCAAAGCGGTGACTTCAGCCGGAAGTGGCCTCTCCGACGCCCACTCATCAACCCAGCGGAACTTGGTTCCTGCCGGCGAGTACGAGACCTCGTGAGAGAAGAAGTCAGCTGCCCCAGGCTTCGCGTCGACTTCTGAGAACCCAGCCTTCTCAAGAGACTCCAAGAGGAGTTCGAAGGCTCTGACGACTTCGGGCGGGAGGTGAGCTCTGGACTCTAGGCCGGGTCGCCTATAGACGACGAGGCCGTCTCCGTACACGAGTAGCTCCTCAGAGAGCCCGGCTATTCCCCCCTTCCTCTCGTAAACTAGGATCAGAGGCGGGGGCTGACTCAACGATCGGTACCCAAAGAAAACGGCGACTGCTAGAGCGGCTACAATTGCAGCGAAGATTGCGATCGGCTTCTTCATCGAGTCCAACTCCTGAAGCTACGGTCAAAAAAGTTACACAGCCTTAGCGTGAATCGGCGATCGGCTGATAACTTCTAATCCAATCCCTCGCAGCATGTTGGGATGCGCAGATCTCTGGCAGTCGCGCTGGTGATGATCCTCGCTCTCCCTCTTGCCGCGCAGGGGCTCACTCTCCCGAGCTCAGGTCAGAGGGCCCCAGAATTCACGCTAACGACTCCGGAGGGCCAGGAGGTGGGCACAGAAACGCTCTCCGGGAGGTACGTCCTCATAGTGTTCTTCGCCTCCTACTGCACGGAGTGCAGGGAGAGGCTCGAGAAGTTCGCAGGCGAGTGGGCGAGCTGTCCCACGAGGTCCAGCGTAACGGTGCTGCTCATAGGAGCGGGAGGGGCGGAATCCGCAAACGCCGAATTCGCCAGGTCGCTCGGCTGGAGCGACTGGATCTTCGCTCAGGACACAGATGATGTCTGGAAGAGGTTCGGAGTCAGGTATCTAGGGAGCTGGGTTCTCATAGGTCCAGATTGGGTCGTCTTGGCCTCGGGGGAGGGCGAGATAGACGTCTCGCTGATATGCAGGCTCATTCAGCCATCACTGAAGTGGAGTGAGAGCAAGGGGCTCGCTCTATACGGAAACTGGGTCGACAGGAAGGCCGCGGAGGATCTCGCCGTGGCGCTGAACCTCACGCCGACAACTACCAAGGCGCTTTCAGGCTTCATAGTAGTGGTGGGAGGTCCAGTGGCCAACCCAGCGGCGGAGGAGATACTGACGGAGACCGGGATATCTTTCCAGGTCTCGACCGGGCTGATCTCCCTGCTCCTCCCAGACGGCTCTTCGGTGAACGTTACGGGCTCTGACTGGAGCACGAGAGATTACGCAGTGGTGTTCACGCTCAAGAAGGACGCTGTGGTGTATGTGGGCGTGATGGGGTGCACGAGGTACGGAACTCAGGCCGCCTCCGCGTGGCTCGCCTCAAATCCCAACGCGGTAAAGTCTGGGGTGGGCTGGCTCCTGCTCTGGGAGGACTCCTCTGGAGACAGGGTTGTCCAGCTAGACGAGGTTCTGGTGGTCTCTACCTTCCCCCTCGCCATGTCCCAGTCCGAATCGGGCTCCTGAGCGGCTAGTCCTCCGAGGCAAGCCAGGCGGCGGCCAGAGGGAGAGCCAGAGCGGTCCTGTCTCCAGCCTCGGCGATCTCACCCAGCACGTAGAGGAGGACCGGCGCTCCGACCTCGAGGCCCTTTATGAGCTTGGACGCCTCAGCCCCGACCCTGGTCCGCTCGAGCCTCTCTAGGGCCTCGCTGAGCCCGATGACCCCTCCGAACGACACTATTTCAAGGGCCAGGAACCTGCCGGTCACGGGGCCGGCGCCAACAGCTTTGCCGAGCCAGTTAAACGGCGCCGGAACCAGGTGCTCCGCGTGGGGGGTCAAGTCTGCTTCATCTAGGCTCTGATCTATCTTCCTGTAGCTCTCGAACTCCGGGAGTTCTCTCACGACCTCTACCGCAGTTGCGGAGAGGTACTCTACGGCTTCCTCGAAGGTGACACCGTCTCTCAAGGATTTGACGGCATCAAAGAGCCTCTTGATGACCTCGGGCTTCCCCTCGACCCCAGCCTTCCCCATTAGAATGGATATAGCAGCGGCCCCCAAAGCCCCGGTCGGGGTAGTCAGGTCAGCTATAGACTTCTCCATTGCAGCGTAGGCGCTCTCTACTGCCTCGTCAGGCAGGACTCTCACGAGTTCTTCGATCTCCTCCCTCCTGTCGTGCCCCAGGATTGCCAGAGCCTCGTCGACAGCCTCTGCGAGGAGGCGGTCTCGGCTTGGAGACTCGCCCTCCAAGAGGATCCTGAACCCCCTCTCTAGATTTCGGCCATAGGCTGACACGCCAGCCAGCAGCCTCTCTGCAGGTCCTCTCAACTCAAAAGTCCCTCCCGGATCTCAGCACCTCCCTCTCGGGGAAACCTGTGACGCACAAGAGGGGTACCCTGAGCTGTTTCCTCGGCTGGATTTTTTAACTGCGCCACGTGAGGTGATCCCCGCTCTGGGACGTTGAGGGGTGAGATCGCTGGGCCTCCAACGACATTTGAGTTGTCCGTACATGCGGATCGTAGAATTCCTTAAGCGGACCTTGGAGGACAAGCTTCCCGATCTATGTGTGACCAACTCTAGCAGTCGGACTTGTTGCTAGGTGGATGAATTCCTTCCCATACTCGACAGCATTTAGCCTGAGTGCGTGGAATAGCGTCAAAGTACGCTGGGAATTAGAGTTATATCGAAGGCGATCAATCTCGCTCGGTTCCCATGTCAGACGAGCGACTTGACTCGATCGTCAAGGAGTACTTCTTCCGCCTCATGGAGATGGAGCCCGTCATGGCCACGTTCTTCGGCATCCACGAGCACGACGGAAGGCTGCCAGAAGGCACCAGGAGGTACATACAGGAGAAGATCCGCCTCTTCCGAGACTTTGGAGAAGAGGTTGAGAGCATACCTCCCGAGTCCCTCTCGAGAGACAAGAGGCTCGACAGAGAGCTTGCTCTCTATCTGGTGCAGCTCCAGCTCTTCGAGCTGGAGGAGCTGAGAGGTTGGGAAAAGACGTCGAAAGTTCCCTACATCGTTGGAAATGGGGTCTTCCTGCTCCTTGCGAGGGAGTTCGCGCCGCTCAAGGTGAGGCTTGAGAGCGTAGCCTCCAGGCTGGAGGAGACTCCCTCCTATGAATCCAGATCTAGAGAACTCGTCTCAGACCCAGTGAAGCTGTGGAACCAGACTGCCCTAGAGTCGTCTAAGTACTCGTCAGCCCTCTTCAAGGCAGCCGTGGACTCGGCCAGGGAGGTGAGCTCCAGCCTCAGGCACAGGTTGGAGGAGGCTGCCCAGGCCGCCGCCGAGGCCATGGCTAGGCATGCCCGCTGGCTAGAGGAGGAGGTCATCCCCAGGGCATCTGAGAGGTACGCCATAGGCAGGGAGAAGTTCGAGCGCATGCTCCAGGTGAGGGGGCTAGGGCTGAACTCTGAGGAGATCCTCAGGTTGGGCTACGAGTACCTGGAGAAGATGAAGGCCCTGAGGGCAGAGCTGGCCAAGAAGATAGATCCCAACGCTACTCCCGAGGAGGTGCTCAAGAAGATCAAGGAAAATCATCCATCCAACTTTGAGGAGGTAATTCAATTCTATCGCAAGGCGATGGAGGAGGCCAAGAGGTTCGTAATCGAGAAGGGGCTGGCCACCGTTCCGGAGGACGAGGTGCTAGTGGTCATAGAGACGCCTGAGTACCTGAGGCACATATTGCCCTTCGCCGCCTACATGCCCCCGGCGAAGTTCGACCCGGTCAAGCAAGGGATCTACATGGTCACTCCCCCACCGTCCCCAGAGATGCTGAGAGAGCACAGCTTCGCGAGCATAGAGAACATCACGGTCCACGAGGGGTACCCAGGGCACCACCTGCAGTTCGCCTGCGCGGCCAAGAACCCCTCCCTCATCAGGGCGGTGGTAGACGCCCCCGAGTTCAGCGAGGGATGGGCATTCTACTGTGAAGAGATGATGAAGGACATGGGGTTCCACGACGATCCAGAGCACAGGTACATCATGGTGAACGACCTGGTCTGGAGGGCGGCTAGGATCATCATAGACGTGAAGCTTCAGAGGGGGGAGATGACCTTCGACGAGGCCGTGGACTTCTTGGTTGAGCAGGTCGGAATGGAGAGACGCGCTGCCGTATCTGAGGTAAGGTGGTACACCGAGAGGCCGACTTACCCGCTCTCCTACCTGCTCGGGAAGCACCTCATCATGCAGCTCAAGGACGAGCTGAAGCAGAGGCTCGGAGACAGGTTCGACCTCAGGAAGTTCCACGACACGATGCTGTACGCTGGCTCCCTGCCGTGGAAGTTCATGAGGAGACTAGTGCTCGAGGAGTTCGGACTGGCGGAGTGAGTCAGAAACTAGATCCTGCTGTCAGCGGGCAGCTGAGTAATCCGTTTATTGAACTCAGGGGAAGGCCCCATATGAGAATTCTGCTGACAGGGTTCGAGCCCTGGGGAAGCGTGCCAGAGAATCCCACGAGAGAAATCGTGGACAGAATAGAATACAGAGGACTCGCCAGGTTAGTCCTTCCGGTGTCCTACAAGCGAGCCGCAGAGATGGTGAGGAGAGCAATTAGAGAGATCAGGCCAGACGTGGTTCTGAGCCTCGGGCTAGCGCCTGGGAGCCCGGTCATCAGAGTGGAGACCGTCGCCTTGAATGTCGCTCACGCACGAGAGCCTGACGCCGACGGATACAAGCCCCAGTTCGAAGAGATAGATCCAGAGGGTCCTGCCGCCTACTTCTTCACGCTCCCAGTAAAGGAGGTCGTAAACACGCTTAAGGAGGCAGGAATCCCTGCAAGACCTTCGTTCCACGCCGGGACCTTCATCTGCAACTTGGTGTCTTACGTGGCGTTCAGAGAGGTGGATCTGCTGGGGCTGAACTCTGTCGTGGGCTTCATGCACCTTCCCTACTCGTCAGAGATAGTGGCGAAGAAGCTCGAGAAGGATGTGGCGAGCCTCCCAATGGCGACCCTCGAGAGGGCCGTTCGGACGGCGCTAGACCTCGCCTTAGAGAAGGTTCTGAGGAGGGTAAAGTCGGAATGAGTTCATAGACCGGGTAGACGAATCGTCTCGACCACCCGTTCTAACGAGTCTAATCTTAGGACTTATGGAACTAGCACGTATGCTTGCAGCAGCGCTCACCGGAGTCTGTCTACCAATCTTCTTCACCATAGCCTGCTGCCTTGCTATCATAGTCGCGCTCTTATCTGGAGGCTGTCCTAGGTTGTTCCCCGCAGTTGAGCCAGCTCCCCTGGCCGAACTCATCGATAGGCTTGAGGAGATAGGGTATAAGATACCAAGAGTTCGCGTCAAGAGGATTGGGGGGAAGAAAGTTCTGGTCAAGTGTGTCTCCGGTAAGTTCGCATACAGGGCCGAGGTGAAGGCGATTCCACTTCTGCGTGTAGTGGTGTGCAGCGAGAGGGTAGGCGTGGTCACCCACCCTGAGATTCAATGGCTTCCTCCCGAACTGATCCCGAAATTCGACAAGAGAGTTGAGGCGCTTAAGGCAGTCATGAGGACTGAAGATGAGCTCTCCAGTCCATCTCTCAGCGTAATTAGGGGCCTTATCCTACTTACGGTTGAGGAGGCCGGATGGTGCCTCCTGCGTCTTCCTGGGCGTTAGCATGGACCTCTCCGATTACCCACCTCTCATAAAGAGCTTGGACGACGAGATAGGGATCGCGATCAACTCGGACCTAGATCCTAGGCTCGCTCCCGAGGGCTGCTCGAGTCTCAGCATAATCAAACTGCTGCCCTCTGAGGCCTACGAACAGTTCGGGGAGCGTGGAACCCCAGAGTATATCGAGAGAAAGAGGGCTTTCGCGGAGGAACTCGTGGAGAGGGCGGAGAGGCTGATACCCGGGCTGAGGGACCATATTGTCGTCATGGACGCCGCCACGCCGAAGACATTTGAGAGGTACACCCTTAACCCATACGGGGCAATATAGGGGCTAGATCAATCGACCGACGCGCCAGAGAGGCCATACTTCAAGACCCCGATCAGAGGGCTCTACCTCGTCGGAGCGTCCACGTTCCCTGGCGGCGGTGTGGAGGCTGTCATCATATCGGGCATCATCGCAGCCCATGACATATCCGGTTGGCCGAAGTTGAATAGAAAGGCCGTGTGAATTGATGTTTGAGGCGTTCACACAATCAATCTGAATCAGGGTATAAATGACTTAGGGAAATTTTATTAATGTACATACAGTTGACTAATACTTAAATTTAACACCTCTTGCGAAGCCTTCAATGAGAAAGAAGGGGATTTCTCCCTCTTCTCTCTCCCTGGCGCTTTTACTACTAATTACGGTGCCAGTCCTAACTCAAGACGCTACATCATCTCCAAGCACAATCACTAGGACTTTTGTGGCTGAGGGCGACGTCCACATAACGAGCGGACTCTTAGAGGACCAAAACTTCGATGGAGACAGCGCGATCTGCGTCGGCAGCAGGGGCCCATCGTTACCCGGCAGGATAAGGACTCTGCTGTACTTCGATCTCTCGTCGATCCCCCCTGGCTCCACTATAGTTAGAGCCAGCTTGAATCTCTACTACATTGGAACCACGTTCTACGGAGGGGAGACGGAGGTCGAAATAAGAGTGCACCGAGTCACAAGCAGCTGGAACGAGAGAGCTGCAACTTGGATAGAGAGGGATACCGATCTCGAGTGGAGCAGTCCCGGAGGAGATTATGACACCAGCGTGGTGGGAACCCTCACGATACGCGACACAGATCCTGAGGATGAGGTCTACACCATAGACGTTACGAGCTTCGTGAGCGACGTCGTCTCTGGCTTAGAGGAAAACTACGGCTTGCTGCTGGAGGCCTCAGGTTATGAGAGCCGCGTCTGCTTCCAATCCGTCAGAGGCGCCTATGGGGACGACGAGGGGGACAATTCTGGCGGATATGATGAGAAGAAACCTAGGCTAGTGGTCGAATTTGTTCCATCTACGGTTCAGCTGAGCGTGAGTCCTCTCTCAGCGACAGTTGCACAGGGCGAATCTGTTAGCTTTGCGGTTCACATAGAGGGCAGCTACACGGGGATGGTCGAACTAGTTGTGACCTGGGCTACCCCTGAGCCCACCGGCTCTAGCGTCACATTCGCCTCGGACTCGGGACGAGCCCCCATGGATACGTTGCTCACAGTGGACATTGGAGAGGATGCAGAGCCGGGCATATATAGACTGGCCGTCGGAGTTAGTGGATTGGAGGGAGATCCAACGCCTTCAGACACCGTAGTCGTGGAGCTGGAAGTCAGCGCCGGGCAGCCTGACTTTAGCCTCTCGGTCAGCCCCGATCACGTAGCTGTTGAGAGAGAATCCTCAGTTGAATTGAGAGTTACAGTCTCCTCGATTGCAGGCTTCTCGGATCCAGTTACGCTATCACTCTCTGGGCTTCCTTCAGATACAACGTTCGAATTCTCGACCGAGAGTCAGATCCCAGAATTCGAGACTGTCCTGACGATAAGCGTGGGAGAAGAGACCCCCTCCGGAATATACCCAGTGACGCTCTTGGGTGAGGGGGGCGGGTTAGTCCGCACAACAGAATTCGTCTTAGAGGTCGTAGAGCCACGAGGGTTCAGCATATTGGTCACGCCCGACCTGAGACAAGTTAGGCAGGGAGAGTCAGTATCCTTCACGGTTCAGGTGACCGGCACTGGGGGGTTCTCCGACCCCGTTTTACTGATGATAGC
>CBEVRO010000040.1:0-11829 GCA_965552295.1 uncultured archaeon
CAGTCCGCTGGTCTGTGGCTAGGCTTATGCCGTTGGCAAATCCTATCGAGGAGCCCATGGCGTGAGTGACGTCCCCTAGGTTGAAGGGCTTCTGGAACAGAAGCGCGTAGCATCCAATGTCGTTCAGATACACGGCAGCCCCGGCGGCCCTCCTCAAGGCATAGCCCGTGGCCCGGTGAGGACATGCAGGGCACATGACCGGAGGTCTTGGAACCGCCAGCTCCAGCGCGGGTTTTGCTCTCTCCTCCATCCTTGAGAAGTCGATCGGAGGAGCTCTGTCGGTAACCTTGGCCATAGCCTCAAGCACGAGTCTGATGTTGAGTTCGCCGACCCTGGGAAGCAGCCCGCCTTCCTTGCCTATGATCTCGGCTCCTGAGCCAGCTTCCTTCGCTATTGCCTTCAACTTCTCCTCGAGGAATGGGTCAAGCTCTTCTACGACAAGGATTCTGCTCACCTTCTGCATGAACTCAGCTATGACATCGCGTGGAAGCGGGTGAGTCATGCCCAGCTTGAGTACAGGAGCGTCAAGCTCTAGGAATCTTAGAGCTTCAAGCACGTAGGTGTAGGAGACTCCGGATGTGACTATCCCGATATCTGCCGACCCGTCCCTCAGCACGACAAATTCTGGAGCGACCTCCTTCTCGATTGATCTAAGCTTCTCGAGCAGCTCGGCGTGGTGCTTCCTGGCGTATACTCCGACCTGAACGTACCTGTCGGGTTCAGAGGGCTTGAAGGTGCCCTTAATTCTCCTCTCGCGTATCTCGCCCAGCCTGATGGGGGCCCTCGTGTGGCTAATCCTCGTGGTGGACCTGACTAAGAAAGGCAGCGAGTACTTCTCAGACAGATCAAACGCCCTGTAGACAAAATCCTTAGCTTCCTGCGGGGTTGAGGGCTCCAGCATCGGGAAGCCCATCGCCACAGCGTAGTGCCTGTTGTCCTGCTCGTTCTGGCTGCTGTGAGCGTGGGGGTCGTCTGCGCTCACTATGACCAGGCCGCCCACGGTGCCAGCGTACGCGAGCGTAAACAACGCGTCCGAGGCGACATTCACGCCTACGTGCTTCATGAAGCACATAGCCCTCAGTCCTGACCAGGCTGCCCCTATGGCAACCTCAGCGGCTACCTTCTCATTTGTTGACCACTCGAAGAAGAAACCTAGCTCTTTTGCCGCCTCGGCTAAGGCCTCTCCTATCTCCGTGCTGGGCGTACCCGGATAGGCCGCGGCCACATCTAACCCGGCCTCTATGGCCCCCCTGGCTATAGCCTCGTTCCCTAAGAGAGGAACAATAGAGCCAGGAGGGGAGAGAAGCGCGCTAGGCATTGTCCCAGCTCCCTCGGCTGCCGGGGGAGCTATTTGTTTAAACTTTAATCAAACGGTCTGCTTGGCTCACAGACCTTTGGTCCTCTTCCACCACTCTATCATCGCGCAGATCGCCCCAACGGCCCTCTCGGGCGTCGGGTAGGCGGGGATGCCGCTCTGATTGAGGAAATCCGCGGCCCTCTCGGATCTCTCGCCTCCCATGAGCATAACCGATACCGGTTTATTGGAGATCTTGGATGCATTGAGTACAGCCTCTGCAATTTTCTCGGGGTCAGTGACCGCGGTTTCACAGTATAGCACGATCACTGCGTCCACAGAGTCGTGTTCGAGTGCCGCCCTCACAGCCCCCTCAAACTCCTCGTGAGAAGCTTGACCGGTGAGGTCTACGGGGTTCTTCGGGCTCCCGAAAGGTGGCATGTATGACCTGAAGGTCTCCTTGAGATCCTCCGGCGGGTCGATGAGCTCTAGTCCGCCTGTCTCTGCGGCGTCTGTAGCGAGCACTCCAGCCCCTCCTCCGTTCGTTACTATCACTGTTCTCGGGCCCCTGGGTTTCCTCTTCGACGCAAAGGCTCTTGCCCAGTCAAACGCTTGCTCAACACTGTAGGCTCTGAGAACTCCAATCTGCCTGAATGCCGAATCGTAGACTTCGTCCATCCCCGCAAGCGCCCCGGTGTGAGAAGAGGCGGCCATGATTCCTCTCTTACTCCTGCCAGCCTTAATCACAACTACCGGCTTCTTAGGAGTCACTTCCTTAGCTACCTCCATGAAGCGTCTGCCCTCCTTGACCCCCTCCATGTAGATCAGAATCACGTCCGTGTTCTCGTCCTCCGCCAGCCAGAGGAGCAGGTCTGAATCCTCAATGTCCGACTTGTTCCCAACGCTAATTATGGCCGAGAGGCCGATCTTCTCTGTGATCGTCCAGCCCATCAGCGCTATTCCAAGAGCGCCAGATTGCGTCACAAACGCTATTGAGCCAGGAAGAACCTCCGTAGGTCCAAACGTTGCGTTGAGCTTTGCTGGCGTGTAGACCAAGCCGAAAATGTTGGGTCCGAGTATCCTCATACCCCATTTCCTTGCTCTCCTGACAAGCTCTTCCTCCAGCTCGTGCTCTCCGATCTCTGAGAATCCGCTTGAGATCACAGCCGCTACTCTGGCTCCCTTCTGACCCAAGTCATCTATGGCATCGAGGACGTACTTGGCCGGGATGGCCACGACGCCGAGGTCAATGGAGCCCGGCACTTCGGAGACGCTCCTATAGCACCTCACACCGAGTATCTCGTCGCAGTGAGGGTTGACTGGGTAAATCTTGCCCTTGTACCCGTAAGAGAGCAGGTTCTTTAGGATCTCGTGCCCGATCTTCCCAGGAGTGCGCGAAGCGCCGACGACAGCAACCGATGAGGGGCTAAACATCGCGTCCAATGCTCTGATCGTTTCCACCGCCTTACTACCTCCTCGTCGCTAAGGCGCTACACGAGTAAAATCTTTTCCACCCTCGAGGTCACGCTCTTGAGAGCTCTCTTATCAGCGTAGCAGCCCTATCTGCAGCGTGGTGAAGATTCTTGACACTCTTTCCTCTCTCTTTAATCTCAGCCGATGGCCTCAAGGCTATTCCCACGGCTACTGGTGCTCTATACCTTTCCTCGAGCACTACCACCAAGTCTCCCTCCTCTATGTCCTCGTCGGCCTCTACGATACCGGGCCCCATGATGTCGGCTCCATTCAGAATGAACTTCACCGCCCCTGAGTCGACCACTACGCTCTTCAGCTTCAGTCCCTCTGTTCTGACCGCTCCTATGAAGGGAATCACTTCGCCTGTGGCTTTCTGCACTAGCACAGCTTTCCCGCTTAGGAGCAGAACTCTCTCTGGGCCTTTTCCAGTCTTATACTCAATGGCCTGAAGCGATTCCTTTCTCTTTGGGAACAGGGGTGCGAGCTCCGAGTGCTTTTCAAGCAGAGAGTCTATCAGCTCTCTGCTTTCCTTCGTAGACAGGAAGTACCTCTTCGGCTTCGCGGACATCGGTCGATAGGTTTGCCTGCGGGTAAATTTATATTCCGGGAGATCAGGCCGTCCTCCGGTGCCCGGGTGGTGTAGCCAGGTTAGCATAGGAGCCTGTCGAGCTCCAGACCCGGGTTCAAATCCCGGCCCGGGCGCCATCTCCTCTTGACTTCTTGACCTCGTTCCTTCCACTTCACCAGATTTTAGGCAACCCAGCGACCCGCTAAGACAGAATTCCTAACGCGACTTTCACGGGGTATAACCTCTCTCCGGCCTGCTTAGATACACAGAGATCCCCACCGAGAGAATAAGGCTGGAGCCTGCAAGGGCGAATTGAGATTGCTTAGAGAACTGCGCACCACCTAGATTACCTCGTTCGTCTGCTGTAACGTTTGGCGGCGGAGTCGAACGAACCTCAGGAGACTTTATCAGTGGAGGCTGCCTACCGCTCTAATGGAACCCGTCGGATTCTACTCTAAGTTGAGATCCGCGCCTCTCGCGGCTACTTTTGGGGATTTCATCCTACTGCCGGGGAAGGCCACCGTCGAGCCCTCAGAAGTAGATATATCGACGAGATTGACTCCCTCCATTACTCTGGCCCTGCCGATCCTCTCCTCCCCGATGGACACCGTGACTGAGGTTGACATGGCCGTCGGGATGGCTAGGCTTGGAGGCCTCGGCGTGATCCACAGGAACTGCAGCGTGGATGAGCAGGTGGCGATGGCCAAGGCGGTTAAGCGTGCTGAGAGCTTCATCATCAGGGATGTGGTGACCGTCTCGCCCAAGCACACCGTCTTGGAGATTCGCGCTCTCATGGAGTCTAAAGGGATCTCCGGCCTTCCCGTTGTGGAGGACGGAAAGCTCGTTGGGATAGTAACTAAGAGGGATGTTGCATTCGCAGACGACGAAAAGAAAACCGTCCGAGAGATAATGACGCGTGACCTCGTTACGGTAGGCCCCGAAGTCACCCCAGAAGAAGCCAAGGCTCTCATGGGGGCCTACAAGGTGGAGAAGCTCCCTGTGGTAGACTCGGAGGGGAGGCTCTTGGGTCTCATCACGGCAAAGGACGTGTTCGCCAGGGAGAGTAGGCCGAACTCAACCAGAGATCCAGAGGGTAGGCTTAGAGTCGCGGCGGCGGTATCGCCATTCGACTTAGATCGAGCTAAGGCCCTGGATCCGTGGGTAGACATCTTAGTCATCGACGTGGCTCACTTCCATAACGAAAACGTGATGTCTGCTACTGCCAAGATGGTTAAGGAGGTGTCTGCTGAACTCGTTGTGGGCAACGTGGGCACTAGGGAGGCGGCCCAGGAGGCAATCTCCAGGATCGATGGCCTGGCTGGTCTCAGGGTTGGAGTGGGTTCAGGCAGCATCTGCACCACCGGGGAGGTTACTGGTGTGGCCGCGCCTACGCTGTACGCTGTTGCACAGGCGGCAGATGCGGTAGCCGCACACGGAGGAGGGATCTCTGTAATCGCTGACGGGGGGATTAGAGGCCCTGGAGAGGCCGTCAAAGCCTTGGCAGCCGGCGCTTCTGCCGTAATGCTTGGTTACGCTCTTGCCGGAACGAAAGAATCCCCAGGACAGCCGATTATACTGGGAGGGCGAATGTACAAATTCTACAGGGGGATGGGAAGTCCCTCAGCTAGGCAGAGGAGGTTCGCACTTGACAGGTACTCTAGACCGTCAAAGGAGATAGCTGAAGGAGTCGAGGGGCTCGTCCCCTACAGGGGGGACCTAGAGACCGTGTTAATGAAGTTCATCGCAGGTCTGAAGGCGGCTATGGGATACGCCGGGGCCTCAAGCATACGTGAGCTGTGGGGGAGGGGCAAGTTCGCCTTAGTGACTCAAACTGGGCTTAAGGAGATAGCACCACATGGCGTGAGATCCTTAGAGTGGCACGTTGAGATGAGTTGAGGGGTATCCGGCCTAAAAAAACAACCTTCGTAGCATCCTCGAGCTGTTAAAACGACGATGTCACCTCTTGGCTGCTCGCAGGAAGTTCTCTAGGATCCTCACTCCGAACTGTGTGTGAGAGACCTCTGGATGGAATTGAACGCCAAAGAGCGCCCTTTCCTCAAACTCCAGCGCCTGAGCCCCACAGAATTCGCTGGAGGCAGTCACCAAGGCTCTGGGCGGAGGCTCAAGAACCTCGTCGTTGTGAGACTCCCAAGCGACGAACCTGCGTGGAACTCCCTCGAAGAGAGGGGAGTCTGTCAGTACCTCCACCTCTGCTTCGCCAAACTCCGGGACTCTAGCAGCCCCCACCTTTCCACCCATGGCATGCGCTATCACGTGATGCGAGAGGCATATGCCCAAGAGGGCAATCCCCGATCGGACGAACTCAAGAGCGAACCCCATCTTTGGTAGATCAGCGGGGACGCTCTGCGGACCCCCGCCCATTACCAGGGCATCGGCATCGATCTCCTCAGGAGGTGTGTTTGCCGAGATTGGCCCAGTCTCAACCCCCAGCTCGGCCAGCCTGCGTACGATGAGATGGTTATACTGTCCGCCGAAGAACACCACAAGCACCCTCACTCTGGGTCACCTCACTCAAACTCGATGGTGGCTGGGGGCTTCGGAGTCAAGTCGTAGTAGAATGTCCCGCACTTCGGGGCTGAGGAGAAGGCAAGCTTAGCCGCCTCCTTCAGAATCTCCATGGACGGCAGGCAGGGCGAGGCGGTCATGAAGTCCTCTGTCGTAACGGCCCTGGCGGCCACTCCGAACTCGCCCGAACTGCTTCTCTCGACTTCCACGAGCACCCTAACAGCCCTTGGCTCTGCCCTTATGAGGCTCCTCCGGACCTCTGCCGCTCGATCGGGGTAGTCTATACCCGACACGGCGAGCATTAGACCGAACCTTCTCTGGTCTCCCTTGACCCCAGTTGCCCTAGCTGAGAGTTCCCGCACTTCCTCAACTTCAGCCGCGCGTTCGAGATCCGGCCTCCTGAAGCCCCCTTCTTCGAACGCTGCAGCCAAGTACTGAGAGCACCCCAGCCCGCCGAATACCTCCTCGACCACTGAGGTGACTGCCCTCACAGTGGACAGCTTCTCGGGCCCGCACCTGCCCAGACACCTCACGAGCAAACCTGGGCCTGGAAAGGGCTGCCTCTCCGAAATCTCTTTGAGGATGCCCAAGCTTCTGGCGAGCGCTCTAACCTGATCTTTGTAGAGGTCTACTAGAGGCTCCAGGACCCTAAATCCAAACCTCTCTAGCGACCTCACTCCGGCCTGCTCCAGCACGTTATGCTGAGTCTTTATTCCCCCCACGGTCTCGATCACGTCTGGCGCTATCGTTCCTTGAATCAGCCACTTCACGCCCCTTTCCCTGGCTTCCTCCGACAGGACTGAGTAGAAGACCTCCCTGAATTTCTTCCTCTTCTCTTCAGGATCCGACAGATCTCTGACCGCCTCGAAGAATCTATCTGACCTGTCCAAGATCTCCGGATCTAATAGGCTCCGAAGCGAACTCGCCACTAGCTGGGCCTCCCCCTCTCTCAAGAAGCCGGTGTCTATCACGACTGCGTGAAGTCTATCGCCGAGAGCCCTCTTAGCAAGGACGGCCGCTGTCGTGCTGTCAACGCCCCCAGATACTGCCGCCAGAGCCTCTCCTTCTACCCGCTCTTTAATTCTCTTGACTGCGAGCTCTCCGAAGGCCAGGGGATCGAACCCCGGCATAGATACACGCCTCACGGGATCGATATAAATCGCGGCTGGCGGCGACTTCTGCCCAAGACGAAAGAGAATCCCGTATGATCGGTAGACGCCGTCTAGGGGGCCTCTCCAGTTAATCCTCAGGCGTTTGGCATCAAGGTCTGCAGGTCCAGCCTATACGGCCTTTTCCCGACCGAGCAAGGTCTTCAGCGGGCCTGAGAAGGGTAAACCTTACTAATGAGTCGTCAGCCCTCCCCTCTCCAATGCATCTCCCGAAGATCCCCGCTATTCCAGCCCCTCAGAAAGTCTTTACAGTAGCCATTCAACTCTCTAGATTCAAGGAGTACGCTTTCCAGTTGGCCTTGATCTTCCCAATGGTGGATATCATAGCTCCAGGCCTTTTGATGACCGTTCGATCCCTGTTAACTTACATCGCCAACGTCTTACTGACGGGATTCGCCTACTCCTTTAACGACGTGGAAGACTCAGAGGATGACGCCTTAGATCCCCACAAGGCCGAGAGAAATCCGATTTCATCAGGCAAGATTAGTAAGAAGGCTGGCTACCTGCTCAGCGTCGGCTTCCTGGCCGCAGGTCTCTCGGTGCTGGCTGCACTAAGTCTAGATGCCCTGCTGTCGGGCTCGCTATTTTCACTGAACTCTGCTCTCTACTCATGGAGGCGAGTGAGACTTAAGTCGGTTCCTCTGCTTGACTTACTCTCACACGCTGTGGCTCTTGGGGTCCATCAGCTTGTAGTCACCTACTTGGCCTTCAGGCCGCCAGACTTCACGCTCGTTCCGCTGACCGCGATGGTTGGCCTGTTCTCTATGGCCAGCCAGATATCTCAGCAGATAAGGGACTTCGAGGTTGATAGGCTCGCGGGTGTGAGGAACACCACTCAGGTCATAGGACCTCAAAGAGCGAAAGCCCTTATGCTCGCTATGCTCTTTGCCGCCTCAGCAAGTTACATATGGGCTGTCAAGTGCTTGGGTCTGGATCCGAAGGCGGTTTACGCAGCTCCGCTGGGAGTGATAATGCCTCTGCTGTACTTCAAGCTCACAAAAAGGATCTGAGCTCTCGGCTGGGAGTTAGAGGCCAGCCCTTACTTCCTCCTTCTCTTGAGTACCCTCTGGTAGATCTTCTTCATCTTCAGCGCGTCTCGCTCGAGTATTGGGCTCTCGCTTATCACGAGCCACTTGACCCCTCGCTCCACCATCTCCTCAGCGAGAGGCTTGAAGTCCGGCCCGTACCCAGAGCCTAGCTCGTGATGCATCTTCTCACCGATGCCCGCCTTGGTCAGCTCTATCTCGGAGAAGTGAACTACCAAGCCGTCTAGCCCGCCAAGGCCTTCCTCAACTCTGTCGAGTATTCTGGCGTAGTCCTCCCTGCGCTTTATGCTGCCCCCCTCTCTGGCGTGAATGTGCGCGAAGTCGATTGTCGGCACCACCTCGTCGAACCTCTGAGCCAGGTCTATGACCTCGTCGAGGGACCCAACCTGGGACGGCTTGCCCGTGGTCTCCGGACCCAGCTCCACGCTGAAGCCAGCCTCCTTCATCATTTCGATGACAGCCTCTATGCCTCTAACTGTGAGTTCCAGCGCCTCGCTTGGATCCCTGCTTCCGTAGTAGCCGGGATGGAATGTAACGTGCTTGGCTCCCATTAGGTGAGCCGCCTTGCACGCCAAGAACAGCCTCTCGACGCTTGCTTTAGCCTTAGATTCATCCTCAGAAGCGAAGTTTATGGCGTATGGCGCGTGCAGACTAAGCAATATGCCGTGCTCCTCCGCTTCCTCTCTTATGCCAACGAGCGTCTCCTCCTTTTTTGGTACTGAGCGAACCGCCTGGTACTCCATGCCCTCCAGCCCCTTCTTAGCGAGGTACGCAAAGGCCTCCTGCCTCGGAGCGTCGAGGGGGAAGCCTGCAGGGCCGAACTTGACCCCATCCAACTCCAGGCCACAACACCTCTCGTTAGAACCTATCCACCCGCAAAAAGAATTAACTTGTCACTCCTAGACCCCCGGAGCCTTTATTACCCCCCTCAACCCCTATAGCATCGGGCCGCCCGGCGGCTCGCTGGGCCCATGGCCCCAGCAGGGGCGGCTGCCGCACGCTGCCCCTTCGGGGGTGTTGGGGGCCCTGTATTGGCCCCCCCGCTGCGGGGCCATCCTGCACCGAACACGGCCCGCTTCAACGGGCCGCCGGGCGGTCCACCGGGGGTAGCCTCCGTCGTCCGCCGGGGGATCCTCCCCCGGTGCTCTCCTATTCCCGGGGAAGGGTTCGGCCTTGGAGGCGGTGGAGTGGTGGATATTGAGGCCTGATGCAGCAATGGCGTTTAGAGATTGTGAGGTGAGTTCCGCGCTACCTCGCTACATAAGGGCTGTGAAGGGAGAAGTCCCGGCTCAATACGTCTTGGCCTCACGTCTGAAGGCTTCGAGCGGGGTGTCCCAGGGAGACGCTTGGTCTGAGCACAGAGCTCTCCTAGGAGAGTTAAGGGACTTAATGAAAGCCGTAGACTCAGGCTCTCCCCTCCCTGAGAAGCCGGCGCTCAGCCTGTTGGACATTAAGGTGAAACTCGCCAAGAGGCTGGCCAGGAGCTGTGCGCTCTGCGAGAGGAAGTGTGGTGTTAACAGGCTGTCGAGGGAGATTGGGGTCTGTGGGGCTGGCTCGACACCGAGGGTGGCCTCAGCATTCATTCACATGGGGGAGGAGCCTCCGATAACTCCCTCGGGAACCGTCTTCTTCTCTGGGTGTAACTTTAGATGCGTGTTCTGTCAGAACTGGGACATATCCCAAAGGCCCGATTCGGGCAGGGAGGCGAGTGTCGTTGACCTAGCCGCCCTCTTTGATGCCCTGAGGGAGAGAGGCGCCAGGAATGTGAACCTGGTTGGAGGAGAGCCGACCCCAAACCTGCCGTGGATCCTCGAGGCCTTTACTCTGATGAGACAGAGTGCGCCAATAGTCTGGAACTCTAACATGTACATGACAGAGAACGCTACCGAGCTCCTGCTGGGGGTCGTGGACCTTTGGCTCCCGGACTTCAAGTACTGGGATGATTCTCATGCCCTGAAGTACAGCGGGGTCCCGCGATACAGGGAGGTGGTTACTAGGAACCTGAAGCAAGCCTACGAGTACTGGCCCGAGATGGTGATCAGGCACCTAGTGATGCCGGAGCATGTAGAGTGCTGCACCATCCCCATACTCGAGTGGATAGCTGAGAACACGCCTGGAGCCCTGGTGAACGTGATGGGTCAGTATAGACCCGAGTACAAAGCTCACAAGTACCCCGAAATAGCGCGAAGGCCCACCAGCGATGAGATAGTTAGAGCGCGGCGAAAGGCCGAAGAGTTGGGACTCAAGTGGAGGTCGGTCAGCTAGGCTCCGCTTATCCTCAGCACCACCGCCAGCGCCTTTGCCCTCAAGTCATCGAGCGACCCGGAGTTCACTATCATCTCGTCTGCAAGAATGAATGGGTCGCCCATCCTGAAGAAGGAGACCTCTCTGCGATCTTCCTCCTCCATCTTCTCGATGCTAGAGGCGTCGAATCCCTTCCTTCCCCTCTTCAGCATCCTCAAGTATCTCAGCCTCTTTGGGGCGTACACCGCTACGCATATCGCTTCTTCACCGAACCTGCCCTTGATCTCGTCGACCTCCTCTTGGTTCCTAATTCCAGAGATCACGTAGCCTGGAGCCGGACTCGATGACTCAATTTCTTTGATCTTTTGAATCACCAGCCTTGCCACCGCCGAAGGACCCATCTCTTTCCTCAGCGCCTCACCAGTCTTTCTGAGACCTTCCCTATCCACGCTAAAGCCTCGCTTCACCGCCTCCTCCTTCACTAAGTCGCTCATGTCTATGACGACATACCCCAGCTCCTCGCTTATCGCTGAAGCTACCGCATTCTTTCCGGAGGCGGGCAGGCCCACCAGCATGACGTAGCGGTAGGCGCCGGGAATCCTGTGACGCACGAATCTCGTCGCCTCACTTGGGATAAAAGATTAATGGCTTAGACCCAGCAATCCGGGGTCAGAGGGTGGAAAAATTGAGGGAGCTTCCACCAATATGGACTATATTCTTAGAACTCACTGCGCACGACGACGGCGAACTGGTAGTGACGGGGGAGCCTCTGAGGAGAGCCATCCTTAGAGTGCTCTCATCTGCAGACCCCCTGACCGCGAGGGCAATCAGGATGGCGGGTTCAAGGGGTCACATTATCGTCTCCCCGCTCTACACTGGATCCAAGCCAGAGGTCGAATGTAGCGAGAGGGCCATCGGAGTGTCAAGGGGGGCCACGTACAGGGCGAGGGTGGTGACGTTTAGCGACGCCGTGTCGAGCATGATCAGGAACTGGGCTGCCAGAAACCCCAAAGTGAGGCTGGCTGGGGTAGAATTTGAGATATGTTCCGTGGAGTCGGAAACGGTAGAGTGGGATGAGGTAGAGCGACAGGACTCCGTCAAAGCGTTCAGAATCTCGTTCCTGACGCCAACCCTTTTCAGGAGGCAGGCTACACCGTATTGTAGGCTCTTCCCCCTGCCGTCACTGATGATCCATGGCTTGGCGGTCAGCTGGAACTCGCTGAGGAGAGACGGCCCCAGACCTAGGGAGGTTGCCTCTTGGGCCAGGCTCAGCGTGGTCGAGACAGGTCACGAACTCTGCACATCAAGACCCATCGAAGTAGAGACTGAGAACGTTGTTGGATTTGTCGGCTGGGCGCACTACAAGTGCATAATGCACCCAAACTGGTCGCCCAAACAGCACGAGGAGATGTCGGCTTGGGCTGCTAAGCTATTCAAATTGGGTGAGTTCGTGGGCGTGGGAGCCCACAGACAGAATGGGCTGGGGATAATCAGATTCTCTCCAAAAAG
>CBEVRO010000041.1:0-11721 GCA_965552295.1 uncultured archaeon
CTCTCAGATAGCGTTCACCCTGAAGAACCCTCTAACCATAGACGAGCGATACGAGATGATGGTGAGGGCCCTTAGGGCTGAGGGTTTCCCTCTAATCAAGTTCTACTTCGCTCCGATACCGGACACCGAGAGGCCGGAGGAGGACTGGGGTCAGATAGTGCTGGACCGCGTGCCGAGGGTTGACGTGGCCTTCTCCAACGACCCCGAGACCCAGGAGGACCTCACCAGGGTTGGAATAGAGGTTAGGCCCATACCGTTCTACAGGAGGGACCTGTTTGAGGCCACTAACATAAGGAGGCTGGCGGCGAGGGGAGACCCGCTGTGGAGACAGCTGGTCCCTCCGTCCGTTGCGGAGTTCTTGGAGGAGATAGGGTTCGAGGCCAGGATGCGGTCCATAGCGGGCAACAGGTACGACTAGTCCTCGGATGGGAAGACGCTCAGCCTGTCCCTCCTGGCCGCCTCGAGAATCCTCCGGCCCGCAGGGCTGTTTCTGGCGAGGGTTATCCTTCCCCTCGAGTCCGTGGTGAGCCTGACGAACTCGCGGCCATCCACCATTATGATGATCTCCTGATCTGCATTCTCTGGACCTAGGTCGAGCACAACCGTGTGTTTTCGCCTGATGAGCCTGTACCTCAGGCCCTCCCTCTCGAGCCTGGCGACGCGGGCCTCCCTGGCCCTGACCCTCGGCCTGCCCACGGGCATCACGACGACCTCGTCCCCAAACGTGTAGATCTCGTACTCAGGTATGCCCGTCTCGAAGTCGCTGACGAGCACCACGGGCCTGGCGAGCGAGGTGTCCTGCATTCCAGTAGGCAGCTTGACCGTGATCTTGAGGCTGTAGACCTTGACGACGCGGCCGTCTTGAATGAATATCACTGTGTCGACCACGTGGGGCAGCAGGCCCAAGTCGACCCTGCCGATGAACCGCTGGATCGCCTCAATAGGGGCGCCGCAGTGGACGACGCCCACCATCCCTATGCCGGCGAGCCTCATGTCCACGAATATCATGAAGTCGTCCGTCTTCCTCATCTCGTCGAAGATCACGTAGTCAGGCCTGACCAGCAGGAGCAGGTCGGCTGTGCTCTCGAAGCTGCCGTCCAGCTTGCCATACTGGGTCACCTCTGGACCCACCATGAGGTCCCTGGGCGACTCCAGCGTCTTGACTATCTTGCCGAGGGACCTGTAGAACTCGGCCAGGGCGCTGGCGAACGTGGTCTTCCCGGCGCCGGGAGGACCTGCTATCACGACTCCCTCCGCCTTCTCCGCCAGTCTCTCCTTGAGCTTCTCGCTGAGATCGTAATCCTCCAGCGTGACCCTCACGACGGGCCTCACGGCGGTTATCTCTATGCCGTCTGAGAAGGGCGGGAAGGCCACCAAGATCCTGTACTCCCCGAACTGAATCACGTATGCGTTTTTCTTCCTGACCTCGATGAAGGCGTTCGGATCGAGCTTCGCCCTCTCTATGATCTCGTAGGCCATCTTGCGAACTTCCTCATGCGTGAGAGGCTCCTCCCTCAGCTTGACAAGCCTGAACTCGCCGGGCCTACCCCTCTTGGCCAGGGGAGGCGCACCCTCCTTGAGGTGGATGCTCATCGTGTCTTCGGTGAAGAACTGCTCTACGGTGAGCCTCCCCCTGGGTGGGCCTACGTACTCCACCTTGACGTCCTTGAGGCCGAGAGCTATGGCTCTTATGGAGTCGCCCGTGAGGATGACGGCACCCGTGGCCTTCGCTACCTCCTCCAGAGCCTCAATGCCACTGAAGCCGTGGTCAACTATCCTTAGGGAGGCTATCTCCCCCCGCTTCTCAAGGTCCTTGAGCCTGGCGAGCTCCGCCAGTCCGGCAAGGGCCGACCTGTCCCCTTGAGACGCCATGGTCTCCAGTTGCCTGATCACTCCCTTCGGCACTATCAGCTCCGCGCCCTGAATGATTCTCTGGACTCTCTCCTCCCTCAGCAGGCCATGTATCAGCACTATATCGTCTATCACGTAAGCACTCTTGGACTCTCGATGCATCTCTCATCTACCCAGGTCTAAGGAATAAAACAAGAGTGCAGACTCAGAGCAACGTCTCCTCTTCTTCGAATATCCTCTTATGAGCTACGAAAATCAGGTATCTCTCGTCTCCGGTTAGCTCCTCAATCACCCTCGCCTGTATGGCCCCGGCAGGATCTCTGAGCCCGGTCCTCTCCTCCACGTCGGAGTAGGAGAGGAAGGGCCTCTTCCTCCTCTCTTCGAGGATCTTCATGAGGAGCTTCTTGCCGACACCTGGAAGCAGCTCGAGCTGGTGAAGCCTCGTCGTTACGGGCCTGGACTCATTGAAGAACTGCACGAAGAAAGCCTCGCCCTCGATCACTGCCTTCTTGACCGCCTCCTCCAGGTTCCCCCGAGCGGGCCCCCTCAGCTCTGAGAGGGAGAGGTACCTGAGGAACCTGCTCACGTGCTCCCTCTGCCCCTTGCCAACGTAGACCTTGGTGGTCGGCTCCAGAGACACGCCCGGGCGGACGTAGAACTCCATCAGTATGAAGTACCGGTCTCCGACCACCTGTGCTCGTCTCGGCTCTCCGTAGACGTCAAGCACGTAAGCCCAGCTGTCGTGGGGCTTCCTCCTACCTGGGATGTACTTCCACAACCTGTCAACACCTCAGGACGATTCTTCATCGGGTTCCTCCGGCTCTCCCCCCTCTGAAGTCGCCCCCTCGGCAGCCTCCTCTACCTCAGCGGCCTCCTCTTCCTCAACGAGGCCCTTCAGGGTCTCGAGGATTCCGGAATACGCCTTGTCGTCTAAGAGCGGGTAGGACCTAAAGAGGAACGGTCTCAGCTCGTCTGGGGTCTTCGGGAGGACGTTGACTAGCTGGATCGCGTCCTCCTCCTCAAGACCGTAGGACTCGACCAGCACCTCGACGGCCCTGCGGGCCGCCTCGGGGTCCTTCACCTTCGTGAACTTGGCCAGGTACTCAAATAGCCTCCTCTGATCCGGGGTCAGGGCAGCCTGGTTCCTAGCCCACCTCTCGAATATGAGGCTCTTCACCTCGGCCAGCGTCAGCGGCTTCTTATCCAAGCCGCCTCATCCTCCCGAACCCTTCGCAGGTTCGGCGTGGGGCTTCAGGTGAACTGGAGGAATTATTAGGTGCTTTACCTTGCCCCCGACCTTCACGTCAACCAGGTAGGCTCTCCCCCTCTTGCCAACGACTACGCCGACCTTACCCTGGTACCTCCTGTGGGGGATCCCCTTCCGCTCGGAGGGAACCACGTCTATCACGACCTTCTGGCCCACCTCAAACTGCTGGAAGAACCTAGACAGCGGAGGGAGTCCTCTCTCTCTGGGGGACTTGGAGAGGAAGTCCCTTGAGCGGTGTAGGTATCCCTTGGATTTCCTAGTCAAACCGATCACCTTCCGGCCGCATCAGACGTACGGGGTCAGTACAGCAAGAACGTCAAGCTCCCTACAAAAAGCTTTTTTCCCCAGTATCGATGCGACGCTGGGGCGAGTCCTGCCCTCATCTCCAGACACTAGCTCCTTCACGTAGAGTCCTCCATCGCACTCCACGATCATCTCAAACGAACTCTCCGACAGCCTCTTCACCTCTACCCTGTACACCCTCTTCCTCCTGACTATGTCGGCTCTCCTCCTCAGCACTCGAGTTGGCGTCCTCTGCTCGATCAGGGCCCCTTCCAACGCCCGAGCCACTCTCTCCAACTCTTCATCGCTCACCCCAGAGTCCACCTCGACGACAGCCCTGTAGACCTTCCGGGTCTCGGGCGCACCCTCCTTGAGGAGCTTGACCAGGGAGGTGTCAGCGTACCGGAGCTTCGTGACTCGAACCTTCCCTTCAGCAGACTTGTTTATCTCCTCCTCCAGCTGCCTCAGATCCACCTTCCTCCTCTTAGGCCTCACGAGCTCCAACACGAAGGGCCTTCCCGTTCCGAGCATCCTCGCGTCCACATCCTCCCTACCCGCTGCGTGCAGCTTGTAGTCCTCGGCTTCAAATGCCCTCTTGGCTGGCTCACCTATGATGTGCTCGACCGAGTCGCCGAACCTGAAGCCGGTCCAGCCGCAGTCCTCGCACCCGGCCCCGCCGCAGCTGGGACACACCCACCTAGACTGCGATATCCCCCTAACGAGCTTGAGGTACCTCCCTCCTACATACACGGGGTTGACCTGAATCTCAACAGCCCCCCTGCTCAGGTCTATCAGCCCGACGACGTCGGGCCTCGCGGGGTCTATCCTGGCCCCCGTCTCTACCGACACAACGTCGTCGACGAACCTAGACACGGTGACCTTCGGCGACTCGGCGGTCCAGATGCCGCACCTGCCCCTGACCTCGTCGTGGGCCTCGTGAACGTAGGGTGGCAGTACGGCACCGCCCTTGAAGGACTCGAACTCGTACTCGGAGAGCTCCCCTATCAGCCTGTAGGTGAGCTCGGGAGTGGATTCCGGCAGGAGCCCTCCGCAGAGCGAGCACTCTCCACTGAGACCTCTCGAAGCCGTGACGCCTCTGGCTCCGCCTGCCTCAGACTCTCTGGAGAGGAGCGCGTAGCCTAGAACCCAAGAACTCACCCTCCTGCTGTAGGTCGCCAGGAGGCTCCCCATACAGTATGGGCACAGCGCCCTGTGCTCGAGGAGTCCTAGAATGACTTCTAGCGATCTTCTCCTCTGCTGAGCGAAGTGACTCAAGATCGTCATGCTCCCAGCTTGCTTAGCCGGGCCCCTTCACCTTCATTACCTTCCTCTTGCCTAGAGCCTCCCAGTACTCCACCTCGGCTCCCGCGGCCAACTTCGGCCTGTCCGCCTCCTCAACGCTTGACAGGGGCAGCTCGAATGTCTCGTAGGTCTCCAGATCCATCAGCTGAACTACGTCGCCCATTACCGCAAGAACCTGCGCCGACCTCTTGGATATGATTGGTATCTCCACGGCGGCGTCTGCTGGAAAGATCTTTGACCTCCGGCTGCCGTCAAAGAGACCCCTGGCCTCTATCCTCACCTTTGCCGCCCCGTGCTTTCCTGGCTTAGACTTCGCAACGCTGAGCACGACGCAGGGCTCACCATCAATTACGACGTAGCTCCCCTTCTTGAGGTCGCCAGCTGAACCGTGAGTAACTCCCATCTAGCTCACCGAGCGCGGCGAGACCACTCCGATTAAAAGGTCACCTGTAGGACTTTTGGAACCTTGCTCTAGCGCGCCTGCCGCCGAACTTCTTTGGCTCCCTCTGCCTGGGGTCGCCAGCCAAGATTGTCCTGTCATACTCCTTGTAGAACTCTTCCAGCTCCTTAGAGCCGGTGTACCGCACCAGCGCCCTTCCTATGGCCATCCTTATCGCGTCGGCCTGGGCCATGAATCCGCCACCCCTCACTCTTACGAAGATGTCAAGGTCGCCGTAGACATCCTCTCCGGCCAGCCAGAGGGGCTCCAGTATCTTCATCCTGACGAACTCATTCGGAGCGTAGACCTCCACGGGGAATCCGTTTATGTAGAGCCTGCCTGTCCCCCTCCTTATCACCGCGAACGCTCTAGCCGTCTTTCTCGCCGCCGAGGCGTGGGCGAGAACCTCTCCTATTCTCCTCTGAGCCTGCTCACTCATTACAGCTCACCCCTCCAACCTAGCTGCTTGGCGAGCCACAGCACCGTTACCTGCTTGACCCCCGGCTTGGGCTTCAGGTGGTTCACTGTGTACTCCTCCTCCAGCTGCACCGGCTCGACGTTCTGGAGTTCTGGCGGAACCCCCATATATACCCTAAGCCTCCTTAGCGCCTCCCTCCCCTTGGCCTTCTTCATTGGCAGCATACCCCTCACGGTCTTCCAGACTATCCTATCTGGAGTTCTGGGCTGGACGGGTCCTCTCTCGGGTCTGGGTTTGCCCTGAATGGCCCTCCTCTTGAGGTACTTCTGCAGTATGGTCGGGGGGTTGCCCGTTATCACGGCCTTCTCGGCGTTGATTATGGCAACCCTCTTGCCAAGCAGGAGCTGCTTGGCAACGAAGCTGGCCATTCTGCCCAGGATCTTCCCCTCAGCATCCACCACGATGTCGAAGTTCGCCATGACGGCCCACCCCTCACGCGATTATCTTGACGCCAGAACCCTTCGGGTTCTCCTGGGCTAGCTCCACGAGGCTAAGGGCCCGGCCTCCGGCCTCTGCTATCTTCTTCTTGGCGGACTCTGAGAACGTCAAGGCGGCAACCGTGACTGGCTTGGTCAGCCTCCCCTCGCCGAGGACCTTACCGGGGATCACCACGATGTCGTTCGGAGCAGTCAACTTGTCGATCTTCCAGAGGTTCACTTCTATGCGATTTCTTCTGGGCTTCCTGAGCCTCTCGGCTACGTCTGCCCATATCCTAGCTCCAGCCAAACGCGAAGCCTTCTCAAGGGCGTTGATAGTCTTTATGGTAACGGGATTGGTCGGCCCTGTGGGTCTGGGCATTTGGCTCGCACCTTCTCGGCACACTGAAGTCCTGCGTTAATAAACGTGGGGTCTCCTAGGGATCGCCCTGGCCGCTGGTCAGGGATCTAGTCCAAGCCTCGATCCTAAGTTTATCCCCTCAGAACGCAAACGGTAAGAGCTAGCAGTCGCACCCGAGCCTTCTGCCTGGTTCCTAGGGGGGATAAACTGGCTGGGCCGTGGGGTTCCTTTGAGGGACGAGCTTGCGAGATCATCCACTCTGTTCTAGGTCCCTCCGGCAAGCTCTATGGCCAGGAACAGCTGAGGTGCTGGGAGACTGTAGTTAGGCTGGTTACACACTCCGAGGAGAAACAAGCTCAAAGCAACTGAGGCAGGACTGGTGCGGGGGGTGGGATTTGAACCCACGCGGGCCTACGCCCACCCGCCCCTCAAGCGGGCGCCTTGGACCAGGCTTGGCTACCCCCGCTCTAGCGTCAGATTAGGGGCGCCGGCCGATAAAAGTCTAGCGCTGACCGGAGCCCGGGGATTCTAAGGCGGCCTTCAGCTCGTCTTCAAACCTCTGGAACTTCTTGAGCAGCTCCTCGACGGCTGCCTCGAGTATCTCGGGTATCGTGAGAGCGCCCGTCGTCTCGAACTTGATTATGAATCGGCTGTCGTCCCACTCGACGACCTTGACGAGCTCTGGCCGCTCCCTCCTCAGCCTCTCTATGCACTCCTCGAGGCCCGGGCAAGATAGGTAGTCCTTAACCACCACGAAGCCTCCCTCTTCCTCCTCGACTGCCTCCTTGGGGCAAGACTTCAGGTGCTCTGAGCACTCCTTCACGGCCTCTGGGGCCAGGCGGTATATGGGGTAGTAGGAGTAGCCCAGCCCGCTGACGGCCTGCCACTTGGCGTGCCACTTGCCCTTGCCCATCCTCACGAGGGCGTCGAACCTGAGCCTGTCTCCCTTGGCCATTTTCACGATCGGTATCTTCGGCCTCACGGGGACTATCACTGGGTCGGAGGGCTCTAGATCGCCTGCGTACACGACCTCCATGTCCTCCTCAGCTGTTCTGTCCAGCTTCAGCGTGACTACCGAGCCGTCTCCAAGGGAGTAGGTCTTTAGGTCCGTGCGTATGGGCACCATTGCCAGCCTGTGGGCTATCTCCTCGTCCAAGAAGGCCGTTGTGTTCGCGTAGAATATCACCTCGTCCACTGCCATTACGGGGACCTCTGAGAGGAGGGCCCGCCTGAACGCGTTCGCGTAGGATGGATTGGCATCTTCCAGAACAAGCCTGACGAAGGGGGGCTTGTAGTCAACGATTCTAACCCTCATCTCCCTTCACACCCTTTTTGGATAGGACGTCTGCCCAGGGATTGTCCCTGGCGAACTCCTCCAAGAGGTCCAGAGATACACCTTCCCCGGGCGGCTTCTCGGGCTGGGCCTCCACCCTCAAGTCCTTAACGGTTTCGGTCGGGGTTGCCTCGCGCCTCTCGACGGGGGCCTCGAACTTCGTTCTGGGGGGAGCCACATCTGGCTTGGGGTGGATCTCCATCGGGGTTGGCGCGATGGAGGCGCCCGAACTCAGCAGGCGTACTATCGTCAGGAGCATCTCGATGGACCTTGAGAGCTCGTCGACCCTCTTCTCCAACGCCGCCAAGCGGAGGGACTCCAAAGTGCTCCCGCTCTTCAGCTCTCTTATCTCGTCCGCGAGCCTTCTTAGGGACTCCTCAAGAGCGGAGAGCTTCTCCTCGCTCTCCTCCGTCCTGCCCCTCCTGCGGAGCTCCTTGAGCAGCTCCTCAAGCAAGTCCACGAGCTTCCCGCTCTCCTGGAGCAGCTCTAGGTCGGCGGGCCTGGATGCTTCCCTCTCCACAGCCCGAGGGGGGCTTGGCTCCTCGACCCCTTTGACCTTGTCCTCCTCGCGAGTGACGCTTATCTCGCCGACGGCCCGGATGAACGATCTGCTGGCCCCCTCCACGCTCTCCAGCGGCAGACGGAGATCCTGGAGATCCTGCAGCGAGATGGGTACGCCCCTGACCTCCTCCGGGGCTTCCCTTACAAATATCTCGTATATTCCGTGAGGGAGCCACACATCTATTCTGGAGATTCCCAGCCTCCTGAACTCCTCCCACCCACCCACGTAATCATCAACCAGATCGTTCAACCACCTCGGCAGATACCTGGGGTCGTCATCTCCGTCGTAAACTGCAACGAGAACCCTGATGGGCCCCCTCGGAGACCTGAGCTCAACCAGCATTGACATGCCGTCTGGGCTGGGTCGTCTAATCACCCTGCCTCCGGCGTGGCGGTATCTGCTGTCCATGAGGAAGTCTGCCCAGGTGCTCTCCATGAGGGGGCAGCCTCGACACTAGAGGGCCCTTCTGCCCTATTTAAGGCAGTGCCTCAGACCCTCCTGCCCCTCCTGCCGTGAGGCTTCCTGCAGCCGTCGTGAGGTATCGGAGTAACGTCCTCAACTCTGAGAAGGAGTATCCCGCTCCTCGCCAATCCTCTTATGGCCGCCGTGGCCCCGGGGCCCGGGATCCTGCTCTTTATCCCTCCAGGGGCCCTCACCTTCACGATCAGCTGAGTGATCCCCTTCCTCTTGAGGTCCCTGGCCGCCGCCATGGCCGCCTTCAGCGCGGCGTAGGGGGAGCCTTCGAGCCTGTCCGCGTCGACGAACATGCCTCCGCTGTACATGGCAAGAGTCTCGGCCCCGGTAATGTCCGTGATGTGGACTATCGTGTCGTTGAACGACGAGTAGATGTGAGCCACGGCTATCTTGCCCTTCTTCTTAGATTCCTGGGACATCAGCTCTCACCTCCCTCCCCGCCCTCAGCAGGGGCCTCGGCGGGGGCTTCTGCAGGAGCTTCCGCGGGGGCCTCACCTGCCTGGGCCCGCAGATACTCTGGGTGAGTGCACTCTATCTTGTCCTCCTCGCTGACGGGAACGAGGTAGCCGGGGGACCTTATCCTCCTGCCAGCGACCCATATGTGCCCGTGCACTATCATCTGCCTAGCCTGGTAGGGGGTCTTGGCGAACCCCTTCTTCCACACGATCGTCTGGAGCCTCCTCTCCAGGAAGTCCTTCGCAGTGACGTCGAGCATGTCGTCCGGAGTGGCGTCCAGCCCCAGTATCCCGAGCTTCTGCAGCCTCTGGATGGCTGGCTTCAGTATGGCGGCAGCCTCCTCAGGGTGAAGCGTCAGCGCCTCCCTCACCATCCTCCTGTACTTCCTGGCCATGAACTCGGCTCGCCAGAGTTCCCTCTTGTTCCTCAGGCCGTACATCCCGGCGAGCCTGTTGGACTCCTCAAGTACGGCCCTGTCCCAGGGCTTGAGGGGCCGCTCGTACTTCTTCCTGGGCTTCTTCGGATCTCCCACCGGCTGTCACCTCCTCTTCCTCTGGTATCCAACCGTCCTGCCGACCCTTCCGGTGGTCTTCGTCCTCTGGCCCCTCACCTTGAGTCCGAGGGCGTGCCTTATTCCCTTCCAGCTCTTCATCTTCTTCATCTTGTCGATGTCCTGCTTCATCGTGAAGTCCAGCTCGTCTCCTATCAGGAGCTTAGACTGGCCGTCGACTGGGTCTCTCTGCCTGTTGAGAAGCCACCAGGGGATGCCGAACTTAGCTGGGTCCTTGATGACCTCCTCAAGCTTGGCCAGCTCCTCGTCGCTCAGAGTGCCGAGCAGGGTCCACCTGTCCACGCTGGCCTTGTCGGCGATGGCGCTGGCCAGAGTGTGGCTTATGCCCTTGATGTAGGTTAGAGCCACCACTACAGGCTTGTCTCCCTCAAGCGTGGTGCCAGCGAGCCTGAGCCTCTTCAGAATCTCTCTCTGCTCCAATTGGCTGCCCCCTCTCCTTCCAATCGGGTGCCCTTCGAACTCGCCCTATTTAACCGTTGGCCGCGGTCGGGGTCGACAGACGGTCGGCCCCCTCACTCGCAATGTGAGACGTAGTCCCAAAAATAGAGCGTGAGTGGCGCCGGGGGTGGGATTTGAACCCACGCGGCCCGATGGGCCACGGGCTTAGCAGGCCCGCCCCCTACCAGGCTAGGGCACCCCGGCGCTGCCGCCGGCCGCGGATGCCGGGCGGCTTCCGGTGCGCGTGCCTTGGGAATCACAGCTCCCTAGACACCGCACTTTCCGTGCCCGCTCCGGCCGCGACCGGCTCGGTGGTTGTCGTCTCCGCTGGGAGATAAAAGGTTGCTGGTATCAAAGGCTGACTCAAGTCTGCTGCACGACGGTGAGTTACCCGCAGGCGCCGAGCGGATCAAAGACCGACTCAAATAGAGTGGGAGGGGGAGGCGTTACCCAGCTCTGGCCAACCTCCTACCTGCTTCGAGGCCTATTAGCAGGCACAGGACTGCGAATATCGCGGCAAGCGCCTCCGAGCGCGCTCCAACGCGACTGGCGGCGGGAGGCGTCTCGCCTCCAAGTACGAGCGCGACTGAGTCCCTCTCGGGGACCTGGACCTCGGTCGACATCCCTCCAGCCGACACGACGTACCTGCCGGGTGGGAGCCCCTCAAGCTTTATCAGACCATCATCACCGGTCACGAGCTTCACGGAGGTCCCGTTGGGGTAGGTTAAGGTCACCTCGACGCCCGACAGCGGTCTGCCCCGCGCGTCGACCACCAGAATCCTCAGCGTGCCCACGAGCGTGGATATGCTCACCTCGCCTCTTGGCGCCACAACTAGCCCGCCGGAGGGCGTGTGGATCGTCACAGACTCCCCAGACACCTCTAAGGTCCCGCTCAGGATCTCCTGGCCTCCCCACACCACTCTGACGTTGTAAGAGCCGGGTGGAATCGCTATTGTGACGAGACCAGACGCGTCGGCGATCACCTCAATCGTTCCCTCCTCGCCCTCAACTATCAGCCTAGCAAAGGGCAGCGGCCTGCCCTCTGCGTCCACTATCCTGATCCTCACCGCGCCGGTCGCTATCACGGTCACCTTCACAGTCTGACTGGCTCCAACGTACTCCTCGCTCCCTCTCCACAGGACCTTGATGAAGAGAGTCCCCTCCCTGTCCGGCGTCAGCGTGAACGAGAACTCTCCACTCGGTCCCGTCAGAGCGATCCCCAGACTGGTCCACTCGACCCCGTCCCAGCTGATCAGTATCTCCAGCTCCTCCCCCTCGATCGCTGGTTCGAGGGAGCCGGTTACCTGGATCTCCTGCCCGACGTATGCGTTCTGGGGAGCCGTAAGCGTGAGGCTCAACGCGGCCTTGGTCCTGCAGACGGTCACCCTCACCTCGGGGGACTCCCCGCCGAAGTAGTCCTCGTTGCCCCTCCAGACCGCCTTGAACCAGTAGACGGCGTTGTCTAGCGATGGCGCCACCCAGACGTACTCG
>CBEVRO010000042.1:0-11600 GCA_965552295.1 uncultured archaeon
TGGCTGCCACGGAGACTCCCACGGACTGCGGCTGGAGCCATCCCAAACGGGCCACCGTTCCGCAATCCAGGTCGAGAGTTCTAGGAGCATCTGAGCTGGCATAATACTGCGAATCTCCCGGGATAGTGACTAGAGCGAGGAACCAGCTTTCGTGATGCTCTGTCCACCTCTGCTGCTCGATTGACGAGATGTACCTGAGTCTCTCCTTCTCCCACTTGAGGTAGATCTGCGCGATCTCGTCGAACGTCATCCATACGACCTTGCCCTGCTTCACCAGCGGGTCCACCACCTGGGTTAGCCACTCGTCGTAGGCCCTGAGCACCCTCTCTACTTCCTCCTCGGTACCCCCCGTCTGGTACAGGTGGGAGCTCACCCACCACACGTTGATGAAGCGGTCGTCTACCTTCTGGAGCGCCGCCATGAGCGACTGAGTGGCGTGCTCGAAGCACTTCTCGTCCCTCCTGCAGTCTATCTCAAAGCTCTCCTCGCTGCCAAACCACCCGGGGATGTAGACTAGCCCGCCAGCGTCGTCGTGCACCAGCCACCTCGGGTCCGAGAGGTCGATCATCTGCGCGGGGGGCAGGATCCAGGGGTGAAGCCACCTTGGCGGCTTCCCCGTACTCTGGTGGTAGGGCTTCTCGACGGCGGTCATCGAGGTGAATCCCAGGCCGCCCTCGACTAGCCCGAGCAGGCTCACGTCCTCCATCTCGAACCCCCCGCCCAGGTTGGTCGGCTCGACTCCGAGGGCTGCCGCGACGGCCTCCTTGACCTCCCGGGTGTAGGCGAGCTTCTCCGCGTCAGTATCCAGGCCGAGTTCTCTGATGTGGTGCCCCATGTGGCTCTGAACTCCGACACCGTGTCCCCTCTCCCTCAACTCCCTCAGTATGTACCTCCCGAACTTTACGTCGGCCCTCGCGAAGTTCTTCTCCGTCTGGATTGAGAGCTTGGCGCCGTGGGCCTCAAATACCGCCGCCAGCCTGTCCAGTACGTCCGCGTACCTCTCGAAGGTGGCCCTGTCCTCGTCGTAGTACTTCTTGCTCCCGCCGGGGATCTCCTCTATGTGGAGCTGGAACGCCACTATCAGCACAGACCTGCCGCAGTCGAACGGGCTAGACATCCAATCCTCTGAAGCCTCACACACTCCGTCTCCCCCGTTCGGAGGTATCCGGACCGTTTTGAGGAGGTCGGACTCTATGGGCTCAACTGCTGCGTCTTCGAAGAACTCCTTCGCCTCGTCGAAGTACTCCCGGAGGGGCATCGAGTGGCCGACGTCGTGCCAGAACAGCTCCCTCTCAGCCGCGTGGATCGCGGAGTTGTAGGCTATGGCGCAGGCTTCTGGCGTGAGGAGGGTGTCCCTCAGGCCGCAGTGGAAGTGGATCCTGCCGGTGTAGTTGGGCAGGAAGTACATGGGGTCGATCTCCCTGAGAACTTCCTCGTCATCCAGCCAGGAGGGGTGCTCCTCCACTGAGCCGTGAGTGAAGACGTACTGCAGGTCTGCAGAGGCCAGGAGCAGTTCAGCCTTGTCTATCCGGGCGCCCTTCCCCAGCGCCACGCCAGACACTATGCTGCCGAGGCTCCTAGAGACGAGGTAGACCTCGCTCGCTCCGTCCGCCCTGAGGTACTCTGCTATCGCAACTATCTCGTCTGACGCCTGCCTCACGAGGCTGGGGAGCTCCTCCGCTCCCGAGAACCTCCCCCTCTCTCCATGGTATGGGAGGTCGAACGCGAAGGTCCCGTAACCAAGTTCCTCGAAGGCCCTCATGTCCTCGAGCCAGGTCTCTTTGTTCCCCCCAAGCCCGTGAACGAATATGATGACCTTCTCGTTCCACCCCTCCGGCTTGTGGTAGATGTGTGGGATGCTGGCTACGATCGAGGCCCAATCCTGGGCTTCCGGCGACTCGGGCGGCTGAGTCGGCTTTGGGGGCTTGCTCCCCCTGGGTTTCTCCGTGGTGGGCGGAGCCTGTGTGGTTGGCTGCGTCGGCGGCGGCGTGGGAGAGACCTTAGGTCCGATCGGGATCAACCCCAAGTAGACGGCCAGGCTCAAACAAACGATGGCGAGACCGACTAGGACGAGCAGGGCTGACCTTCCCATGGCGACCAAGATTTGCCGCCTCGCAAACTATAGTTAGTTTTGGAATCGTTGGTATAGACGATGAGTGCGCGGGGCCTCAGATTCCACTGCGGCAGCCGACGCCACAACGAGATCCGAGCGACGTAGATGCTTTATGGTGAGAGGGACTTCCCTAGACCGCAATGGGCGAAGATCTGTCCAGACTCTTCCGGATAGCCCCGTGGCCCGAGGACCCGTACACGGAGGAGGGGAGAAGGAGGTACGAGAAGGCGAAGGAGAAGTTCAGGGGACTGCTGAAGCACGACTGGCTCCCTGAACTCGTCCAGAGTCGAGATACCGTCAGGATCCTAGACGTGTGCGGCGGGACGGGGATAGGTGGCGTGGCGCTCGCGAAGATCCTGCGGGAGGATGGAAAGAGCGTCGAGCTGACCGTTCTGGACCTGAGGATGGACGCCCTGAGGGTGGCGGAGAGGTTCGGAAGCGAGGAGCTTGGTGGCGTAAGCGTGGTGCAGAGTGACGCCACGAGGCTCGCGGAGCTCGGGCTGAGGGCCGACCTGTGCCTGATCTACGGGTTCTCCACGCCTCACTTCAATCCCTGGAGCATGGTCAGGCTGCTCGCCAATCTAGCCGATGTTCTGTCCGAGGACGGCCTCCTCCTCGTGGAGGAGCTGGACAGGGTGTACACGGTCTTCTACCGCACTGGGTACAAGGAGTGGCTCCCCGAGGGCGTCAGCGAGGACAGGCTATTCGTGACTGTCCACTCCGGATACGACTTCAGGAAGGGGGTCTTCAAGAGGGCCGCTATCGATTTGAAGTCTGGCGAGGGGCCCGTAATCCACGAGGTCCACTTCTGGGGCCTTGCCAGCCTCACCGCCATGGCGTGGATCTTCTTCGAGGACGTGGACATCGTTGAAGAGAAGGGGAGACCTTGGGTTGGATTCGTCCTGGCTAGGAGACCAAGGAGGAAGCTGAGGCCAGCCGACTTCGAGGGAACCCCTAGGGCTCTTAGGATCGACTGAGCCCTCGACCGGTCTAGTTTAATTGATTCAGTTCCAACGAAGCGGCGGATGAAGTTCTCCAACGACGTGCTTGAATATGGGCCTGTGGTCGTATTCAGGATATGCTGCGGGCCGCTCGACAGCCTGTGCTACCTCGTAGTTGAGAAGGAATCGGGCGAGGCAGTCCTGATCGACTCAGGCTGCCCGGCCGAGGTCATCGTCAGGACGCTGGAGGATCTGGGCCTCCAGCTTAGGCTCATCTTGGCAACGCACACGCACTTCGACCACGTGAGCAGCGCGAGGGCGATCTCGGAGGAGACTCACGCGCCGGCCATGGCCCACCCGGCGGACGTCGAGATGCTCCCCAGGTACTGGATGCCCCATCTGGGGGAGCCGCCCCACCTTGAGCCAGCCGTTGAGGATGGGAAGGTGGTGAGCCTGGGGAGCTTGAAGATCAGGGCCATTCACACACCGGGGCACACTCCAGGGAGCGTCTGCTACTGGGTTGAGGAGGCAGGAGTGATCTTCACGGGGGATACTCTCTTCAAGGGGGCCGTGGGGAGGACCGACTTCGCTGGCGGGGACCCCGAGGCTCTCAGGAGGAGCCTCTCTCGCCTCGCAGCTCTGCCCGACGAGACAGTAGTCTTACCGGGTCACGGGCTCGATACGACCATAGGCGAGGAGAGGGAGAGGCTGAGGAAGAGGGGCATCATCTGAGCAGCGTGTGGAATGATGACATTACTTCAAATGCGTCGAGGCAGCGGCTCTTTTAACCGGCATGGGCAGCAACAGCGGTAAGGTTCCCCTGCCCTCAATCAGCTTGGATTTGAGACCTCAGGTGAACTAAGGTGAATCTTCGCCTGAGAGAAGCCCTCAGGGGCAACATGAGGACGCTGGCAGCTGTCTCGGCCATAGGGGGAGCCTACTTCGCAATGGTCGATGTCGTGAGCCAGCCGCTGATGCTCGACCTGGGGGCCTCGATGGCCGTGATAGGCCTCCTCATGAGTCTGAGCGGGTTTAACGGCATAATACCCACTCTAGTGCAGCCGATCGCCGGAGCCCTCTCGGACGTAAAGGGGAGGAGGCCCTTCCTCCTGCTGTCTCGGCTCATGATGCTCTGCTCCCTAATCTCCTACCTGGCCGCCAGCACTCTCAGAGCACGACTGCTCCTGCTCCCAGCTGTGGTCTTCTCAGGGATCGCGACCATCGGCTGGCCAGTCTGGGATGCCGCGGTGGCCGACGCGACAGACGAGGGGTGGAGGGGAATAGCCTACAGCATCCTGATGGTGTCAACGATTGTGCCCGGCCTTCTCACTAGGCCGCTGGGAGGGCTGATGGCTGACAGGCTCGGATACGCCGCCGTGTTCGTTGTGGCCGCCGTCCTGGAGGTGACCTGCTTGGTAATGCTGTGGCTAGGGTTCAGGGAGAGCTGGAAGGTGGTCACAGCTAAGGTGTCGCTCAGAGAGACCTTAGTGAGATCCGTGATGCCCCCTGAGGGTACCCGGGCCTTCTACATTCTGAACGGCCTGGATGCCTTGGTCTGGGGAACCAGCCTTGGGATACTCTCCGGTATCATGGTCGACCATTTCGGCCTGACGAAGTTCGAGCTGGGACTACTCTCTGCTACCTTCAGCGCCTCCCTGGCGGTCACGCAGCTCCCCATAGGAAGCCTGATCGACAGAGTGGGGGCCAAGCCTCTGATGGTGATATCCGAACTCTTCGGAGCACCCATCATTCTAATCATAATCTTGGCCTCAAGCTTCTGGCACCTGCTGGCGGCCGAGATCCTGATGGGCCTGACGGTGGCGGCCTGGGTCCCGGCGATCAGGACGTACCTCTCCAAGGTCGCCTGCGTGGATGACGTCGGGGGCTCCATGGGCAGGCTGAGCGCCTTCCGTGGCATAGTCGGCTTCGCAGCCCCGGCGATAGGAGGAGTGCTCTACGACCGGCTGGGGCTGATAGGCCCTCTCCTGCCGACGATGATAGGCTCCCTAGGCATCGCGCTGGGCATGGCAGTCCTGCTCGAGGAGGCGTGACGCCTCTACCTCCTTTTTAATGCAGGCAAGTCTCAGGGCGCGAAGGAGATGAGGAGACCGAGGAACTTCTCTTGGGTGGACGAGCACGTGGCTGGCTCCGCCATGCCGTGGAGCAGGGAGGAGGTCCGCTGGCTCCACTCGGCTGGGGTGAGGGTAGTGATCTCTCTCGAGCCAGACCTGCCAGACGAGGTGGCTGAGGCGATTAGAGAGTTAGGGATGGTCCACTACGTGTTCCCTGTGGAAGACTTCTCAGCCCCAACGGTTGAGCAGCTTGAGCATGTGGTCGCAACGATCGATGAGCACGCGTCAAAGGGGGAGAAGGTGGTCGTCCACTGCCTGATGGGCTGCGGCAGGACGGGCACGATCCTGGCGGCCTACTTCGTCTGGCGTGGAGCGAAGCCCGACAGGGCGATAAGGGACATTAGATCGATGAGACCTTGCTCCATTGAGACTGACTCGCAGGAGGCAGCCGTTTTCTGGTTCTGGAGGTACCTGCAGTCCAAAAAGGACTCGATCTGAGAGGAGAGGCTCGGAGCGAGTGCGCTCATGCACTCTTAGCCTATTCAGCTCGCTGCGATCGACGTTCGCATGATTCCGCCTAAAATTTCAGTCGGACAGGTGCAGTAGGCCGACTGCTCATTACTATGCCCAACTCACGTGGGGAGTTGAACATTCTGACCCCTCCCCTGCGCGTGTGGGAGCTGTCCAAGCGCGAGGATGGAAGGGAGGCCTGGAGGCTGATCGAGGTCAAGGAATGCCCCTCCTGCGGGGACAGATTAGAGCTGGACGACAGGTTCGGCTTCGTCGCCTGTCCCTCCTGCGGCTGGACCGCTAGGCTGGCGGAGTCCCACAGGCTCGCCATCGCAGTCGGGGGATTGAGATCTGCAGCCGAGAGCCTCAGGAGCGCGTCTTTCCTCGCCTTGGGCGAGCCCGCGGTGCTGGGGAGGCTTCAGGCGGCTATCAGATTAATCGAATGGCTCGCTGAAGACGTAGAGAGGCTGTCAACGTTGAATGAAGAAAAAGAACTCGCCTCTCTGAGCGACAGCGGATAAGCCTCAGAGGACGGCGACCACCTCAGAGTACAGCTCTGTGAGGCGCCGCTTGACCTCCCTCTCATTCAGGTCTTCGCCCTGAGAGGAGGACAAGGCTCTCAGCACATCGAGGTCGAAGCTCAGCCTTGTGCTGGACTCCCCCCTGAGCGCCCCTTTGAACTGCTCTAGCAGAGGCGCCCAATCCAGGCTTGAATACCTCTCGAACACTGAGTTCAGCTCGTCAACCACGATCGCATCAGCAAGATCGGGAACAGGCAGGGTCCTGATGTGCCAGCCGTAAATGTGCCCAAATCCCCGCTCGAGCGTCGTGAACATGGACCTGAGCCATATTATCGCGAACGTACTGTTCAGCCACACGCACAGCGCCCTCTCCAAATCCGGCTGAGCGCTCAGCATGTGGGCCCTAGATGAAGCTATGATCTCCGGGCTCCACGTTGAGACTAGCGGCGTGGTGCTGAACCTGATGGCCTCCGGCACCAGCAGCCTTCCTCCCATTTCAGTGTAGTACTTGGAGGAGTCTGGACTGAGCGCCAGGAGCCTTCCAGTCCTCTCTAGGTCTAGTAGGAGCCTCTTCATCACGCTCCGACCGGTTCTGTTCAGTATCCTCAATTTGCCAGATTGGGAGTAGGCAAAGCGGGAGGAGAACCTCTCGGCCCTGAATAGCCTGGGGTTTGTTATCCTCACTCTAGGAAACTTCACGACGCGGCGCAGCCTCACGCTCACGCCAGGCAGTTCTCCCTCAAGCATCCGCTCGATCAGCATTGTGATCTTGGGCGGCAGCCCCGCGATAGGCGCCCAGTTCCAGACCAGCCTCTCCACGGAGGTCTGCTTTGCGGCTCTGACCTCTGCCTCCGCAGATCCCGCCCTTACCAACCGACTGATCTTGAGCGTGGGCTTGGCCTGGAGGATCTCCTTGGCAAGCTGGGTTCCCTCCTCCTTAGTTCTCGGTTGTCTCCTGAGCACGATGACTCTCAACTCTCCAGAGGGCCTGAGCTCTCCCTCCGAACTCTTCCTCGCCACGAGCAGGATCTCAGACATCTGCGTCCGCTCGCTGAAGCTCGAATCCTCCTCATCGACGCAGACCACAATGAACTCCACGAGGTACCTCGCCGCCAGGAGGGTCCGAAGGAGGAAGTAAGAAGAGGACCCCAGAGCCGACCTCGGGAGAACCAGGGCCAGCCTACCCCCGGGCTTCAGATACCTGTCCGCGAGGATGACGAAGGGGAGCGATGCCCCAGCTCTCAGGGGATCCACGTTCCTTGGCAGGAATGCCCTTCCCCTCCCAACGTGCTCGCGGTAGAGCTGGGCTATTCGCTCGTCTCCCTTGAGCTGCTCTTCCATATCCCGGATCAACGCTTTGTACCCCCTCCAGAGCCTCTCGAAATCCTCGTCGGACTCTGAGTAGTCGAATATCCTCGGCCTAGAGCCTGCCGCGCCGGGGGCCGTGGTTCTCGAGTAGGGGGGATTCATAATCACAAGATCGAAGAGCGGAAGGGCCTCTAGCGATCGTCCACCTCCTCTCCAGAGGCTCAAAGAGCCCAGAGACCCGCTCCCGTCTATTGGCAGGTGGTGAATGTTCACTCTGCGGGGCGAGGTCCCGAGGGCCAGGAGCCTCAGAGCCCTCGAGGCTAGGCCCACAGCCTCCTCTGAGGCGTCGAACCCCCAGATGCAATCCTCCACCAGGGCCTTCTGGAGATCTGCCGGGCAGGGGCCGTTCCCTCCATTCTCGTCAGACTCCGTGCAGAGAGCGGAGAGGCCTGCGTAGGCCGCTGAGAGCAGGACACCCGCCCCGCAGGCGAAGTCGCAGACCCTGAAGTCCGCTCTCAGCGACTCTGGATCCCTCCAGTCTACCCTCCAATTGGGGTTCGGCGCGAGCAGCGAGAGATAGGCCAGCAGGTGGGCTATTGGGGCCTTCGTGTAGAACTCAGCGAATCCCTTCGCGATCCCAGTCCTCACGGCTTCCCCCACCAGATACCTGTCCCTGCGGCCAACGTGCCGCCTGACTTTTCCTTAAACCCTCTCTTACCGCGAAACGTTGTCCGCTCAAGGCGGTTCCGGTGCGGCGTTAGCCCTACCAATTGGAGTCACAAACCTTTTCTTGAGAGCGTGTCATTGCCAGCTGATGCATGTGGAAGAGGAAATCGCGGAAGAGAGAGAACTCAGCAGGGCGGAGAAGATATTGGCCGTTGCGATGGTCATCTTCCTGTTCCTGGCCACTTGGGAGGCGCTGTTCATCGCTCTAGACGAGATAGGGGGTATGCTGCCCGACGAGAGGGTGCTGTTCTACGGAGTGTCGATCCCGGTCGCGATGGCCTCGATACTCGCGGCGCCGAGGCTCAGAGGATTCAAGAGGATCTATGGAAACGTCCTCATGGGTTATGGTCTCCTCCTGCTCGTGTGCAGCGTCGGGATGTTCATCCTCGACTGCCTGCCGGAAGTGGGGGCGGCGCTCGCCGGAGCCGCCGGGAGCGGGGCCGGCATCTGGTACGTGAGGAGGAAGTACTTCACGCCGGAGAGAGTAATGAGATCCAGGCTTTCAAAGGACCTTTGCCCCTTCTGCGGCAGGGGCAGGGTTGAGGGGGTCTTCTTCTGCCCGGAGTGTGGGAGGCGGGTCGCGTTAAAGTGCGAGAGATGCGGAGCTAGGGTAGGGGTCTTTGACAGGTTCTGCCCAATGTGCGGAGCTCCTGTCAGCAAATCAAGCAGGTAGTCCGCTCATAGAGATACTTCCTTGATCTGCCGTGTTCTGATCCAGCAGCCCCAGTTAGATTAGGCCGAACCTTTTTGGAGCGGCGCGCAGGCAAGAATAGGTCAGGGTACTCGAGGTGCTGAGAGAACTCAGAGAGGTTCTCAAGGGTAACATGAGGACGCTGGCCTTAGTAGCAGCACTCTCTGGTGCCTACTCAGCCATGTTGGACGTCGTTGTCCAGCCGATGATGTTGGATATCGGCGCTTCTGTGGCCTTGATAGGCCTCCTCTTCAGCCTTGGCGGATTCAGCGGAATAATCCCCACTTTAGTTCAGCCTGTGGCAGGGGCTCTCTCAGACCTCCACGGCAGGAAATCAATACTTCTGATCGCAAGAGTACTTCTCCTATCGGCAATCTTGTGCTATCTTGCCTCTGCCTTCACGAGATCACTGGCGCTGGCTTCTCTTGCCGTGATACTGGGTGGACTTTCAGCGATGGGCTGGCCAGTCTGGGACGCGACAGTCGCAGACGCAACTCCTGGCAGCTACCGAGGCATGGCCTACAGCCTGATATTGGTGTCAAGCGCTGCTCCGGGATTGTTTACAAGGCCAGCCGGAGGTCTAGCAGCCGACGAGCTTGGATACTGGACGATCTTCTCCATAGCGGCTGTCGCCGAGTCGCTCTGCCTGTTAGCCCTGTGGAGGGGTCTTTCAGATGAACGTCAAAACGCGAGGGTGAATATTTCGCTGAGTTCTATGCTCAAGAGAGCATTCAAGCCACCCAAGGGGCTAAGAGTCTTCTACCTGCTCAATGGGCTTGACTCCCTAACCTGGGGCACAACAATGGGCATAATCAACGCTCTCATGGTGAGCCACTTTGGCCTGAGGAACTTCCAGATAGGCCTCCTCTCGACGGCCCTCAGCGTCACGATGGTCGCCTCGCAAGTCCCGATAGGCGCCCTGATAGATAGAGTGGGCTGCAGGCTCGTGTTGGTGGTCTCTCAGCTTTTGGGAGTACCCTTCACTCTCCTCATCCTTCTTGGCGGGCAGTTTTGGCAGCTGATCCTTGCCTACTCAGCGCTGGGGCTCGCTGCCGCAACATGGTTTCCAGCCACGAGGGCGTACCTCTCAAAGGCAGCCCCCTCCGGCGATGTCGGCGGCTCCTTGGGGAGGCTAAGCGTGTTCAACGGGCTAATCGGCTTTCCCGCTCCAGCCTTGGGGGGAGTTCTGTATGAGCACCTAGGGCTCATCGGCCCTCTAACTCCGACTCTACTAGGGAGTCTTATGCTGGCTCTTGGCTTTATTGTCCTCCTACAAGAGGAGTAAGCACGTTACTTGAATGCTACATGCACCTTTAGAGCCGTTCTACGAATTCCTCTATTAAGGAGTTCAGCAAGTCTGGCTTCTCGTACAGTATGAGGTGACCAGCCCCATCCACCACGACAAGCCTGGCGTTGGGGATCAGCTCGGCTATCCTCTCGTTCTGATCCACAGGCGTCACCTTGTCGTCCCTCCCCACGACCACGAGAGTCGGGCACTTCACCTCACTCAGCCAGGCTGAGGCGTCGTAGCCCTTCAGCATCTTCGAGTACCTGTGCACGTGAGCGGGCAGGCTCGAGATGTAGTCGGTGTTGTCACTCATGAACTCCTCAAACACCTCAGGCGGGCTGGACGGGCTGAAGAACAGGTCCCTGTAGAACCGCAGCGTCAGGGGGTTGGGCCTAAAGAGTACCGGCCTCCAGAGGAATGACGGCAGGTGCTCGATGATCCAGTCCATCGCGTCGGGCTTATGCTTCAATAGGCTCCCCACGAGCACGAGCCCCTTCAGCTTCCTGCCCCTGGCGTAGGCTTGAGCCACCATCGCGCCAAAGCTGTGGCCCGACAAGACTGCATGCTCCTCATCTATCGAGAGCTGCCTCATGAGCTCCTCGAGGTCTAGGAGGTAGTCTTGGAAGCTCACGGTTCTGGGCTTCTCTGACTCCCCGTACCCCCTCATGTCCGGGGCAACGACCCTCCACCTGCGCTCTAGCCTCTCTATCTGGTATCTCCAGTTCGTCAGCTGGCCGGGCATTCCGTGCAGGAGTACGAGAGTGGTGGGGTCGTCGTACGCCAGCCTGTCAGCAGAGTCGTAGATCCTGAGCCTGACGCCTCTCACGTTCAGGAACTTCTCAGACGGAGGTCTCCACGGCACGCGTGGTGGGTGAGAGGGGAACGTGATAAGCTAATCGGAGCTGTAGGTTGGTTTGACCCCTCGCCGATTGAGGGTTTTATCAGCTCCAGGGCGCGAGGGAAGGGTCGTTCTTGACATCGATCAGATGCGCTCTCAGGTTCTCCGGCGTAGCCGCCTCCGTCCTCGCCTGGATCGTGATAGCAGAGTGCGTCCGCCGGAACCCCTGGTTCGACCTGTTCTGCGACGCATTCAGCGACCTCGGGGCGAAGGGAGCCGTCGATCCCTGGCTCTACAACCGAGGTCTCATGCTCACGGCTTCCCTTCTCGGAGTGTTCGCCGTCCACATGATCCTGTCCTCCGAGGGCAAGCTTGAGGTGGTGGGAGGAGCGTACATGTCGATTGCAGCCGTGTTCCTGGCGCTGATAGGCGCGTTCCCGAGCGGGACGAAGCCCCACACATTCGTCTCATCTTGGTTCTTCATTCAGGCCTTCCTAGCCATCTTGGTGTACGGCCTGGGGAGGTGGCGCCGCGACAGGATCTCCTCGCTGGGCTCGATCGCGATATTCATCTTGGCGGTTGTCGGGTTGGC
>CBEVRO010000043.1:0-11018 GCA_965552295.1 uncultured archaeon
CGGATAGCTCGTCGACTAGGGGTGGGACATAGTGGTCCCACGCCCCTCCCCCTAAGAAGCACCTGAACTCATGCGACCCCCTGTTGTCCGAGAGCACTTGTAGCGCAAGGGCCTCTACGCTCGGCTCGTCCATCGCTGGGCCTATGTCGGGGGGCTCCTCTAGCAGCACCTCTCTTGGAATGTCTCTGAACAGGTCTTTCAGGTCTGCGACCCCAATTTCTCTCAACATCTCTCTGATGGTTCCTTCGTCCCAGTTGGGGATGAACTCGTTTTTACGGAATACCAGTCCCGACGGTTGAACGCTCGGATCTCCCAACTTTAATCGCCAGCTTGCATGCTGATGTCGATTAATCTAAAGATTGTCAGCTCTGGCAGGGGTATCCCTCAGCTGACTGTTTAGAATTTGAACAAAATGTTCGCGAGGAGAACTGTGGATGAGTTGGTAAGAATCGCGCAGAAATGTTATGTCGGAATCTCGCGCGGATTGCTCACACCCTCGCGGAGTGGAAACTGTCACTATTAGATACTTAGACTCTCCTTACGGCGTCTAAGTAGTTGAGCCTAGCATTCCACAGATCTTAAATTAAGATAGGCAAGAAAGGGAGTTGATACCCTAATCTCAATCAGTTTTCTAATTCGAGCGAGAGATTGTATATGAACAGGGATGCTCGAACTCACTTCTTTCGGTCGATCACTTACGCCAGTCGCGAACTTAACGCCGTTAGGCCTCTTGCGAATGACTTATTTGTCTGGGGCGAAAGTTTCGCGCGCCTGCGGGATCCATCGCCCGCAGGTGGTTACATGGGCGAAGAGACTGAAGTCCGCGAGGAAGATAGGGGTACTTCCTTTTCACCCGCTGTCGTCTCTGTGAAGCTTCCGATAAGCCTTCTGAATCAGCTTGAGAAGATCAGAGTTGCCCTAGGGTATCCCACCAGAAGCGAACTCATCAGGGATGCCCTCAGGGAGTTCATACTCAGCAGGCACTCACTCATTGGTGCGTACTCGCCCGAGGGAGGTGGGGCGTGATGGCGAAGATAGTTGAGGATGCGTTGAGACTCAGAGGCAGCACGCTTGAGACCCAAGAGGAAGAAGACCCGCTTAGCATGATAAGGCGGATAATATCTGATCAGAAGCGAGAGGAACCCGACGTCCCTGATGTGTACTCTAGCTTACTCGGCGGTACGTCTCCTGAGGTTGGGGAGGCGAATATAGTCATAGTCGGAGTTGGAGGAGCCGGCTGCAACACGATAAACACAATCATGAAGGTCGGGATAACCGGCGCGAGGGCCGTTGCCATTAACACCGACAAGAAGCACCTCGACAGGACAAACGCTCACGTCAAGGTACTGATAGGCGAGTCAATCACTGGAGGGCTTGGAGCGGGAGGATATCCAGAGATAGGGAGGGCGTGCGCCGAGAAGGACGCTCACCTGATAGCTGACGCTCTGGGCAAGAGACCCGACTTGGTTTTCATAGCTGCAGGCATGGGGGGCGGCACGGGCACCGGAGCGGCGCCGATAGTCGCAAAGATAGCCAAGGACAAAGGCGCGATCGTGATCTCCGTGGTAACCCTGCCCTTCAAGAGCGAGGGTAAGGCTAGGATGATGAAGGCTGCCGAAGGCGTCAGAAGGTTGGCGGAGTACTCGGACACTATAGTGACAATCTACAACGACAAACTGCTGAAGTTCAAGGATCTCCCGCTCGACCAGGCGTTCGCAGTCGCTGACTACCTGCTAGCAATCATGGTGAAGGGAATAACTGAGATAATCACCAAGAGAGCCTTAGTGAATGTCGACTACGCAGACATAAGAGCGCTGATGAGCGTCGGCGGCTTGGCGGCGGTCGGGATCGGCGAGGCGAATGGCAAAGGACAGGACAGAGTGGAAGCAGCCATACGGATGGCCCTAGAGAACCCACTAGTTAACTTCAACCCGGACGGCGCCAAGGGAGCCATACTCGTGGTACTCGGCGGTCAGAGCATGACACTCGAAGAGGTCCACAGAGCGGCAGAACTCGTCTCAAGCAAGCTCTCTCCTGATGCGGTGTTCAAATGGGGAGCCGACATCGATCCGTCGCTGGGGGACAGGATAAGAGTGATACTCCTCTTCTCAGGCATAACCGCGCCGAACATAATCACGCCAATACCCAAGGACAAGCGGCGTAGAATCAAAGTCAACCCCGTGATCGACGTCCTGATCGACGGAGATCGTATGCAGGACGAGGAGTCCAAGGAGAAGATAATCTCCTTCGTTGAGACCCTAACGTCTAAGATCATGACGTTTGATTAGCTCGGCCACACCCCCGTTTTTTCTTAAGCAGAAATTCACCTGACCTTTATGACGGTCTCCTCCCTGTAGCCTGTTATAACCCTAAGATAGCCAGCCAGTTTCTCCCTGATGTCTTCGTCAACGTCGAGTCTGAGTTCTCTCAACCTGGCGATCTTGGATGGAGCCGAGATCACTATCAGGTCGTCTCTGCTCAGCCTCTCAAGGACCCGCCGAGAGATCTGCTGATTCCCCCTGCCGAGTAGAACGCCTGATCCACCAACCGGCGAGAGGATCAGCTTTACCGGCCCCCTGTGGCGCGCGACCCACAGCTCTAGCTCTCGGGCATTGACATCCTTGGCTAGCAGCCTACTGCCCAAGGAGACATCCACACCCAGGGGAGTTTTGTCGATCCCAAGCTCCCTCGCCACAAGCAGAACGGTTGACCCAGGCCCCAGTATGTACAGCGTGTCCTCAGATAGAAGCTCGCTCAGGTACTTTGCAATTCCCCTAATGGTCTCTTTCTCAGAGGCGGGCGTTGGTTGTTTTGACGACTGGATCCTGCTTGGATCGTCAGGAGTCATGGCGTACCCTCGCAGCGTGAGGCGAAGCTGGCCAGCCCTGTAGCTCTCCTCTTCAGCATCCAGAACTTCGGCCAGCCGAAGTCCAACCTTCTCCCGGAGGAAGTCGGCCGCCAGAGAGCCAGCCTCCTCCGGAGAGTAGGCAAAAACTCCGGAGAACATCTTAACCCCCGCGGGAATTCCTAAGATTGGTACACTCTCCCCAACCACCGAGGTTATGTCTGCCGCAGTCCCGTCGCCACCACAGAACAGGATAAGATCCACTCCTCTCTGAAGCATCTCCTCCGCTGCCTGCTTCGTGTCCTCGGCTGTGCTGACATCCCCCTTTGGAATTTCTAATAGGTCCAAGGGCTCAATTCCCTCTGCCTTAAGCTCGACCTCACCCATATCCCCTCTAGGCGAGATGATGGAGACATCGGGCATGCTGGAGACCAAGGACCTCACTGCACGCCTAGCCCTGCTGGGTGAGATGGGCCTAAACCCCATCTGGAGGGCCAGCTTTACGATCTCTGGATCATCTGTTCCTTTGAATCCAGCAGGTCCTCCAAGCCCCGCGATTGGATTCACTAGGAAGCCCAGCAGCTTCTTCACGAGTTTGTATGCAATGATGCTCGCGTTAAAAACTGGCCGCCTGCGGGATTACAGCCAGATACCAGTGACGGAGTTCATCGTCCCTCGGGGACTTGTACTATTGCATGGGAAGCCAGGTGTGGGCAAGACCACTCTAGCATCGTACATAGCCCTGAAGCTCGCGGCAAGTGGGGACAAGGTTCTCTACTTTGATACCTCCCCAGCGGGAGACGGGGTCTCCAGACTGTACGCCATGGGGCTGAAATCTCTACCCGCTGAGCGTGTGCAAGCGATCAGGGTGAGTCCCAGGCTACTCAGGAGGCTGATCATACCTGCTGTCGTAATCAGGGAGGACGCCAGCCCAGCCCACCTGATAGTAGACGAACTCTCCTCAGTCTTCCTGACGGTAGCTGAGACCTCTCCTCCTGATGATAGTAGGGCTAGATCTGTGGCTTATCGAGAGATGCTGTTCATCGCAGCCCTGCTCAAGCAGTACGCCGTTACCTACGGTATGACGTGCGTCACAGTCGTTGACGACAGCAGAGAGGGGCCTCCCGTCGGAGGGCGGGCGCTCCAATCCATCGTGAGTGGGTCGATCAGAGTCGAGGCAAGTGAGGGCAAGGTGAGGAGGCTTGTGGTGGAGTCTGGACCCGGGGCTGGAACACGCGCAGAGTTCGTCCTGACCTCTAAGGGGCTGGAGTTCCTTTAAATCAAGGGAGACTGCCCCTCCCGAATGTAACATGACGTCGGTCGCGGTCCTAAAAGAGGCACTGTGGTTCGTTTTACCAGCGTATTTCGCCAATGCCTCACCCGTAATATTCGGCGGGGGCGCTCCCATCGATGGAGGGCGAACTTGGAGGGACGGTAGACCTATATTCGGGAGCAACAAAACTATACGGGGGTTCACGGCGGGGATTCTTATAGGAACGCTCGTTGGAGTGCTGCAGGGAAGGCCGATCTCGGGTTTTCTCCTTGCTTTGGGTGCTATGATTGGAGACCTAGCTGGATCGTTCCTTAAGAGAAGGCTCGGCCTCAAGCCCGGGCAGCAGGCGCCAATATTGGATCAACTGGGATTCCTCTTGTTCGCTCTGATGTTGACCCTCCCAGTAGAGCGTCCCAGCGCCGAGGTAGTAGTGGTGGCTGTTCTAGTGACCCCTCTGGCCCACGTGATCTCAAACGCGGTTGCAGTCATGTTAGGGTTAAAGAGAGGGTTGTAGAGATGAGATCCGTCAAGGAGTTCCTCCTCTCCAAAGGCCTGCCTGAGTGGGTCGCTACCAGAGTCTCCGAGGCGGTGGACTCCTTAGAAGAGCTTGCGAAGACGCCTCCAGAGGTGATATCCGAGAGATGCGGCCTAGACAAGGATCTTGCTGTTGAAATAGCCCGGCTGGCTGCGGAGGAGGCTATAGAATTCACACCTGCGATTGAATTGGCTAAACAACCTAGGAGGCAGCTGAAGTTTGGAGTGAGGTCGCTAGATAACCTGCTCAGTGGCGGGCTGTCTGAGGGCAGCCTGGTAATGATCTACGGAGAGCCAGGGGTCGGCAAGACTCAGACCGCTCTGCAGCTTTCGGTAAACGTTCAGCTCCCTGAGCAGGAGGGAGGATTGGGAGCCGGCGCCGTGTACCTAGATACGGAGGGAGGATTCTCAGGGGCCCGAGTATTAGCCATGGCGAGGGCCAAGGGGCTGGATCCGAAGCTGGCTCTGAGTCGAGTTATGGTTGCTCAGGTTAGAACGGTGGAAGCCCTCCAAGTAGCCATAGAGAAGTCAGAAGGCCTCGTAAGGTCGGGAGAGGTTAGGTTGGTCGTCGTAGACTCTTTACTAGCTCCATTTCGAGCCGAGTACCGGGGTCTCAACAGGCTCCCTGCGAGGCAGCAGAAGATGGCGAAGATCCTAGCTGGACTGGGCAGACTCGCCGACTTCGGCGCCGTGTGCGTGATAACTAATCACGTGGTTGGGAAGATGTCTCCCTTGGAGCAGTACGGTCCGGCCGGGGGATTCACGCTAGGCCACGCGCCAGACCCCATCTTGAGGATAAGGAAGTCGATCGGCAATAGAAGGATAATGAGCGTCGAAGATTCCTCCTCACTGCCGCCTGGAGAGGCTCTGTTCGCCATATTACCAGAGGGGCTGGCCGACGTGGAGGAATTCGAGTAAACATTCTATAGTTACGGCCTCGTCCACGTCACGGGTGGGACACCTTGGAGGAAGTGCCGAAGGACAGGAGGTACACCAAGACCCATGAGTGGGCCAAGCTCGAGGAGGGCGGCTCTCGTGTCAGAGTGGGCTTGACAAAGCACGCTGTTGAGCAGCTCGGAGATCTGACCTACGTTGAAGTCAAGCCAATCGGCACCGAAGTCAAGAAGGGGGAGGAAATGGGGCTGGTCGAGAGCAATAAGGCTGTAGACCACATATACGCGCCAATAAGCGGGAAGATCGTAGAAATCAACTCAGACGCCGGTGTCATAGAGGAGGGAGGAACCGAGATCACCGGAGAGCTGGAGATCATATCGGAAGACCCCTATGGTAACGGTTGGATCGCTGCGCTTGAGCCCGTCAATCTAGAAGAGGAGTGGGACACTCTACTCTCTCCAGAGGATTACGAGAAGTTGCTTTCAGAAGAGTCTCACTAGCTGCCGAGTTTAGAAGCAGTGTTCTCCCATGCTCGACAATCCCCTCCTGAATAAGGACCTGATAGAGGAGAGAAGGTACCAGCTGGACTTGGCGGCTGAGGCGCTGAAGGGGAACACTCTGATAGTGCTCCCTACCGGTCTAGGAAAGACCGTAATAGCTGCGCTAGTCGCCGCAGAGAGGCTCAGAAGCCGGTACTGGGGCAAGGTCCTCTTACTATCCCCCACAAGGCCCCTCGCCATTCAACACCTCGATACGTTTAAGAGGCTGCTGAGGATCGATGCAGAACGCTTTCACCTCGTTACTGGGGCTCTTAACCCTGCAAAGAGGCTAGAACTCTGGTCTGGAGAGGGGAGAGTATTTTCAGCCACGCCTCACGTGGTCTGGAATGATCTGGTGGCTGGCCGTCTCTCGCTAGACGACTTTGTCCTCCTGATATTCGACGAGGCTCACAGGGCCGTTGGAAACTACCCTTACGTGAAGATCGCGGAGGTCTACACAAAGTCTGCGAGGGATCCTCTGATCCTCGGGTTAACGGCCACACCTGGCTCTAGCGCAGAGAGAGTTAGCGAGGTGCTGTCTTCTCTGAAGATAGATCGCGTGTTGACGAGGAGTCGTGACAGCCCCGACGTCAGGCCCTATCTAGCTCCCCTACGGATCAGAACGGTGAGGGTCAGGCTGCCACAAACCTACAGAGAGGCTCTGAGCCTCTTGAGGTCGGAATTCGAGGCTAAAGTCTCCTCACTGGCGAGCAGGGGGCTTATCAATTTGGGCAGGGAGCCTACCAAGGTCCCGCTCAGAACCCTATTAGAACTGCAATCCAGGCTGGCTGGGAGCGCCGATCCGGAGCCGAGGTCTGCTCTCGCTGAGGTAGCTCTTGCGATAAAGCTCCGACATCTGATGAGCTTAATCACGTCTCAAGGGCCAGAGCCAGCTCTTGGATACCTTGAGCGGATCTCCAAGGCCCCCCGAAGAGGGAAGTCCGACAGGCTCCTCTTAGAACTCGAGTCCATCAGAAAGCTCTCGAAGCTGCTGAGGGAGGCCCCTCCCCACCCCAAGCTCAATGAACTCCAATCTATCATAGAGAGGAAGTTACGGAAGTCTGCAGAAGCGAGAATCATAGTGTTCGTCAATCTTAGGGAGACGGCGGAATCCGTCTACCGCGCCGTCTCTAAGATCCCAGGAGCTAGACCCGCGAAGTTCTATGGCCAGGCCAACAGAGGAGGAGAGAAGGGGATGTCCCAGTCCCAGCAGAGGAGGATACTTGAGGAGTTCTCCAAAGGGGACTACAACGTGCTAATAGCCACCAGCGTTGCTGAGGAAGGGTTAGACGTTCCGGAAGTGGATCTTGTGGTATTTTACGACCCCGTGCCGTCGGAGATCAGGCATATACAGAGGAAAGGGCGGACGGGAAGGGGCCGCCCTGGAGAGGTAGTGGCCCTCCTGACAGAGGGGGCGGAGGAGGGAATATTCTGGAGGGCCGTTAAGAGGGAGAAGACAATGCCCAAGGTATCGGCTTGGCCGCTCACGGCGTTCACCGAACCAGCTGACGAGAGGGAGAGCGTGGCAAAGCCTCATGAGGTGGTAGTAAAGGTAGACACGCGAGAACTTCAGAGCCCGGTGGTGAGGGAGCTGTCGATGATGCCTGACGTGAGGCTCAGCGTGGTGAGGCTTGAGGTTGGAGACTTCGTCGTCAGCGATAGAGTGGCCGTAGAGAGGAAGACCACAGAGGACCTTGCCTCTTCCTTAGTCGACGGAAGGATATTCGATCAAATCGCGCGGCTACGTGAGGCATACGAGCGTCCGATTCTGGTAATTGAGGGGAGAGACCCCTTCAGACCTGCTAAAAGGGCCGTTAACCCTAGATCGCTCATGGGGCTGGCGTCGACGCTAGCCCTCATGGGTATACCGATCATCTGGACGAAAACGCCAGAGGACACGGCTCAAGCGATCAGGCTCCTCGCGAGAAGAGAGCAGATTGAACACAGGAGGAGAGTGGCCGTGAGGAAAGCCCCCACTAGGAGCTTGAGGGAAGATATGGAGAGGGTTCTCGCCTCCGTTCCTGGCGTGGGCATCGACACGGCGCGAAAGCTGCTCAAGCACTTCGGGTCGCTGAGAGCGGTTTTCAACGCTGAGCCCAATCAGCTTGTTGAGGTTAAAGGCATCGGCGAGAAGTTAGGGAAGTTCATAGCTGAGTTCTCTAAGATGAGGTACGAGGAGGGAGGTAACGAAGAGGCTTGAGATACTCCTTCAGGCTGTGGCAGGAGAGGACTGGGTGGGTCAAGCTGACCTCATACATACTCGTGGCACTCTCCCGCGTCAACGGCCTGACGGACAGAGTGCTCGTTCAGCCAGGACACTCTCCTCCCATCCGAGCTGTGAGGGAGTTCGTCGTCTCTAGAGTGATAGGCGAGAGGGAGATCATCTTCGACTCAGGGGCAGCCCTTAGCGCCATATACCATCTGCGGCACTCAGAATCAGAGCAGAGCGCAGAGTTCCGATTCAGAGTGACCATAAAGTACTACTACCGCACCGAGGAAGGCAGAGTCGTCACGCTGAGATACGACCGATACGAACTCACGCTGAGGGGAGGAAAGGAGGGAGTGTCACTTGAGGTTCAGAAGCTCAGCGGGCTTGCAAGGACAGATCCACTTGCGTTGGTTCAGATAATATTAGATGAGGCTCAGGCGGCCTCTGGAATCCCCAGGCCAATTAACGTCTCCCTTGAGAGATCTGATACCCCCTGAGGATCCTCTGGATAACCTCAATCGTCTCTACCACCTGCTTAATGGTAGAGATCACCTCATAGAGCTCCTCTTCACTCGACGTTCCCAGCCTCTGCATCTCTCTGCTTAGCGTCCTGATCAACGCGTCTCGAAGCTCCATCAGCGAGTACATGGCTCTGGCCTCGGCGGCTTCCTCTTCGGAGGAGACGAGAATGTACTTCGTACTGCAAACCGCACAAATTACCTCTCCCCCGGCCTGAAACAGCGGAGCTCCGCAATTTGGACAGGTTTCTGAAAGCATCCTCCAGCCTCGCTTCAGGGCTTCGGCCAGCTTAGCGGCTCTATCGTCTTCCTTGTCTTCGCTCATCATCCTGTACCGCCTCAAGGGTCTTTAAATATGAAACAGTCAAACATTTTGAACCGTCCCTCTGCTTGTACCAAGGGGAGGTGAGTCCCATGGCGAGGAAAGCTTCTTCGAAGAAGGCGGAGTATGAGAAGTATATTGGTGATGCAATCAAGATGTTAGATAGGATTTCGCAAGATAGAGGAGTTCCCAGAAACATTAGAAAGGCTACTACTGAGGTGATAGATGCCCTCAGAGACGAATCCCTCAGCTACGGCGTTCGAGCCAGCAAGGCCATTTCCCTGCTTAACGAGATAATAAGCGACATCAACATGCCACCGCAGACTAGGTCCCAGATCTTACTTGTTGTGGGGCTCCTCGAGAGGATCAAGGACTAGAGCGCCAAGAATATATTAGGCGACCATTCCATAGGACGCCTTGGTGCCGGGGTAGCTCAGACTGGGAGAGCGCCCGGCTGAAGGCGGGCGCCCGTCAGATACCGGGCGGTCGTGGGTTCAAGTCCCACCCCCGGCACCATATGGCGGCTCATTTTCTCCTGAAGCTGAGTTGCTTGACCTTTCAAGTTAGGCTGGGCCCATTCGTCACTAATGCTGGAGATTGTGATCGAGAACCGGTCCGAGAAGGAAGAAGCGTGGTGCGGGGGGTGGGATTTGAACCCACGCGGGCCTACGCCCACCCGGTCCTGAACCGGGCGCCTTGGACCAGGCTTGGCTACCCCCGCTCGAGAACTTAGGTATGGTCTCGGCCGTTTTAAAAACCTTGAGAGAGTGAGGAGGTGATCGTTTGGTGCTCCGGCCGGGATTTGAACCCGGGTCTGGGGCTCGAAAGGCCCCTATGCTTGGCCTGGCTACACCACCGGAGCACCAAGAAGCGAGGGGTTTGACTCGCGATTTAAAGGTTGGTGACTCATATTGAGACTCCCAGCCTGTCCTCGAGTTTCTCTCTGAGGTAACTCACGAATAGTTCCTTTAGGCGCTTGGCCGATGGACTCATTGCTTTGAATATCTCTAGCTCCGCCTTCTTCTTGTTTTTCAAGAACCACTCATTCTCCCTCTGCCAGAACGGGTGCTGTAGATTCGGCAGGCTCATGTTGTCCATAGCGGCCTTCAGGTCTGCTGGCGTCAGCGGCTCAAGAGCGAATTGGTAGTCCCTGAAGAAGCCCGTCTCAATGTCCTCTGCGATTATCCCTATGAACCTGGCCTCCGGGGCAGCGAGATCCGGTATGTGAGCGGAGCTTATGCTATTGTAGACCACGGTGGCTGCGATCCTTAGGGACCACGGGGAGAAGTCTGTCAGAATTGCTATTGGAACGCCCTCGTCAGACAGCATTCGGAGGAAGCGCCTCATGCTCCTAGACGCCTGACCCTTCAGGATGGCTATCCCCAGCTTGTACTCCTCTGGAATCCCAAGCTCGATCATGTTCTTCGCGGGGCCTACCTTCTCAACAGCCACCACGGCTTTCACGCCTATTCTCTTGAACTTGATGTTCTCTGGCCTGGGCGGCACAGAGTACCCCATCTCACCTACTCTGTCCGCTCTAATGGTTCGTCCCGTCATGTCCTCAAGCTCGATGTCTCCATAGATCCAGCCTCTCGGGTCGCTGGTGATAGAGAAAGCCTCCCTCGGCATGCCCAGAATGAGTTCCATGAGCACGATCCTGGCGTCGGTCTCCCTCTGATCCTCCGGGAAGAGCGTTCCCTTGAGTCTCTCGACCTTGTGTAAGTAGTAGAAATCCCTCTTGGTCATCGTGAGTCCGTTCTGGAGGTGATCTAGTGCCTTGGCGAGCCCGTAGAGGATCCCAGCCAGCGTCTTCGCGCTCTTGACCTTGCCACCCTCTATCTCGCTGAATGTGCGAGGCCTGAAGATATACCCAACATCCTCTCT
>CBEVRO010000044.1:0-10987 GCA_965552295.1 uncultured archaeon
CCTCCTCCACCTCGTAGAGCGCGTCCTTGGCGTGCGTCACGCCCACGTGGAGGCTAATGCCAGGCTCGTAGCCGATCCTAGTGGCGGCCTCGACGAGCGCTTCCACCATCCCAGGGTCTGAGAAGAGGGGGTACCTCTCTCCCGCAACCTTCGGAGTCACGCCGTCTTGCGCGACCACCCCCGTAGAGACGATGAGGTCGCCGACCTTGACCCATGGCTGGAGTGACCCGCAGGTGCCAGGTCTTATCAGAATGGCATCGCTTTGGCTCAGGTCAATAGCCTCAAGAACCTCCCTGACTACTATGGCTGCGGAGGAGGGGCCGATCCCGGTATCTATGGCCGAGACGGGAACTCCCTCGTACTCTCCCGTGACTAGGAGGTACCTGCCGTCGTGGATCACCTTGGCGTCGCTGAGGAACTCTGCGATCTTCTTCACCCTGACCCTTGAACCGGGCAGAAGGACTCTGTTGGCCACCTCGCCCGCGGCCGCTCCTATGTGGTAAAGCCTGCCCTTCTCATCTCGGAAGACCATATCTCAATCCTCCTGGGTCTCCGATATAAGGTGTGGAAGCTGGAGCGCTCGACGCCTCCAGCAGGGGGGATCATAACACTAATAGTAGAGAGAGTTGTTATCAACCGCGTGAGCAGGCGGGTCTTATTGGGCGTCGTCCTGCTGGCGTTGGCCGCCTCGGCAGCTTTTGCCCTCGCACTCTACCTGAGACCGCGAGGGGAGGAGACCGCGCCACGTCAGGGTCCTGAGGAGGGCATAGTGCTGCACGTCCTCACCAGGCACAGCGCCACGGTGATGATGCTAGCGAGAGAGGCATTCCTGAACTCGAGCCTGGCGAAGGAGCACAACATAGTGGACATCCACTTCATCAAGCCGAACCCAGCCCTCTGGGCGGAGACCATCGAGAGGCTGGGGGACCTAGATGTGGCCTGGGGCGGCGGGCCGACGATCCACAACCTGCTGGCTGAGTGGGGGTACTTGGCCCCCATAACAGACCCCGAGGTCTTGGCCGAGGCTTCCAACATTCCAGAGAGCGTTGGAGGCATGGCGCTGAAGAGGTACGACGAGCAGGGGCGCCTCCTCTGGGTGGCCTCCGCAATCTCGTCGTTCGGCATAATATACAACGAGCCAGCTCTCGAAGAGTACGGGCTCCCGTCTCCCAAGCTGTGGGAGAACCTGGCGAGTCCAGAGCTGGCCAAGCTCCTGCCCAAACCTGCGATAGCCTTCTCTAGGTCCACTCAGTCGGGCTCTCACACTAGGATCTACCAGATAATACTGCAGAAGTTCGGCTGGGAGCAGGGATGGGTCATACTGACCAGGATGGCGGCAAACGGCAGGCCCTACGGAGGGTCCGTCGAGGCTCTGATGGCCTTGGAGGGCGGAGAGGTCCCGATAGCAATAGGGATAGACTTCTACGGCTACACGGCTCAGGTAGAGTTCCCCGGCATGCGCTACGTGGTGCCCTACAACGAGTCCATAGTCGGGGGAGACCCGATCTCTCTGCTGGTCACGTCTAAGCACCCAGACGCGGCCCTGGCCTTCATAAAGTGGGTGCTCTCGGTTGACGGGCAGAAGATCTGGCTGGACGAGAGGGTCAACCGGCTGCCGGCCAGGGGGGATGTCTTCGACACGCCCGAGGGTAAGAAGAGGCCGGACCTCGGGAGGGCGTTCGACATGATCTGGAGCAACATAGGCATACAGTTCAACGAGACGAGGGCTAGGCGAACCTACTTCGCGACCGCGGTCTACTTCGACGCCGTCCTGTGTGACCCGCACGACGCGCTGGTGGAGGCCTGGAGCCTACTCACGAGGGCGCTTGAGGATGGCAGGATATCGCAGGAGGAGTTCGAGGAGCTGGCGTGGGAGCTCGGCAGGCCCCTCAGCTGGGAGGAGAACGGGACGATTGTGACGTTCACGGAGGAGTACGCCGCCTCGATAAACCAGAGGGTAAGGGACGACCCCGCTTTCCAGACCCGCATAGCCTCGACATGGAGGGAGGCCGCCGAGAGAAGGTACAAGGAGATCGCGCGCAAGCTGACCTCGGACTAACCGAGTCGCGCCAATCTTCAGTGGTCCCCACGGGAATGCCAGAGGAGATACAAACTCCCCCTTGGAGGCCCTCCTAGAGGCTTGGCACTCCCGGTTCTCGGCTACTTACACGAGGATGACCTTCACTCCCTCTTCCCGGGCCGCCTCAGCTTGAACCTCGTCCGAGGTTACGAGAGGCAGGTCTTCCCTCTTGGCCAGCGCCACGTAGAGGGCATCGTAGACCGTGACTCCCCTCGCCAGCGCGAGGTCGAAGGCGGCTGGCAGAATGTCAGACTCATTCACCAGCTTCAGGTTCTTCCCAACCAAGGCGAGCAGGGCTTCAAACTTCCTCAACGCATCTTCGCCTCCTATGATTCCCCTCCCGCGCGCCTTCCAGACTGCGTTGGCCACTTCTTTGAGGATGTGGTCAACTGACTCAGCCTCTCCGAGGAAGCGGATTACCTCCCTCCACCCCTCCTCCCTAAGCACGAACTTGGCCAGCGCGGAGGCGTCCAACACGTTCAAGAGTCCCTGTCCTCCCGCACGCTCTCAACGGAAAACCCCTTGGGAACTCCCTTTGTTGACTCTATAATTCTCACAACTTTCTTCAGGTTTTCCTCTCTCTCCAGCTCTTTTATCCTCTCCACTACATACCTCCTGAGCTCTTCGCTCCACCTAACCCTCCCGGAGTACCTCCTCATCTTCTCCCTGATCTCCTTGGGGACCTTGAAGCTGACGACCTCCGACATCCCGTGGTATTACCAATTTGGCGATTTAAGTCTACCCATAACGGGGGGATGGTATTACCAGTCGTCCGGTCGGGGGTATAGCGCGGCCCAGGCTGCAGGGTCAGAACGGACGGAGCTTTGGTCTCTGTGAATTCAGAGTTCGTCAGGAACTTTAAATCCGTCATTTGAGATCTCTGGATGGCGTTCCCTACTAGTGGTGGCCGAAGGAGGGCGCTCGGAGTCAGCGCGCTAGCCGCTCACAGCGAGCCCGGTCCCGACCGGATGATTTTAGTTTCCTAGGCCACCTCGGCCCCTCGATGAGCCACGATACCAGCTCGGATCCCAGGATCGTGGTCGCGGAGATTGCTCTGGCTGGACTTGCGGGAGCGTCGTCGGCACTTCCCAGGCAGCACTCGAAGAGGCTCGAGCTCCTAGTCGGCAGACTCAGGCAGGCGATCCCGGCGCTCAGGTACTCCTTCCTGCCCCCAGAGGAGGCCGTCAGGCAGGGCCTTCTGGGACCGATCGAGGAGGTTGGGCTCCAGCTCTGCGGAATGTGGAGCGAGCTGGCGGGCCTACAGAAGCCAGCCGAACAGCTAGCCGCCTCTTGGGTGAGGTTCGCTGGCATCACGCTGAGGGGGCTACGTAGGAGGCTGGTCGAGGGCGAGCCTAGACTCGCCGACGCCGTGGAGGCGCTCTGGGCAAAGGTGACCTTCGTGAAGTCGATCGGCGACAGGCTCTCCGAGCTGGAGATGGATGCGGGTAAGGAGGGGAAATTCAGAGTAGTCACCAACCTGCCGGGGATCAAGAGAGGAGATCTGAGGGCATTCGCCGTGCTCCCACCGAGGAGGATAGGAGGGGTAGTAAGCCAAGGAATGCTGGTTGAGAGCGACGTGGAGGGCGAGCCGGGGAGCAGGGCTAGGCCTACGGGAAGGTCGGAGGGGGAGGTCGAGGCCGCGCTGAGGGAGGAGGCCAAGAGGCTGGGCGTGAGGATCTGAGAGTCTGCCATTCAGCTTCTCGGCTTCAGATCTTCTTGTAGCAGAGGAACCAGTCCTTGTACTCGTACCCTGCCTTTAGCCGCTCCTCGGCGCCTTCAGCGGTGGTCGGAGGCTCCACGATGACGGGGTCTCCTGGCTTCCAGTCGGCTTGAGTGGCTACCCCGTGCTTGTGGGTTACTTGGAGGGAGTCTATCAGCCTCAGTATCTCGTCCGTGCTCCAAGCCCGCTTGGGTATCCCTATGGGCGAGGTGGAAGTTCCCACCGCAGATACAAAAAGCTGTAGTTTTAAACAAAATGAAGCGGTAGGGACAACGGTTCGGCACGCTACTTCAGAAAGCGGTCGATCCTAGTCTGGCGAAGCACCTCTCGCAGAAGCCTGCTCTCCCCAATAACCTTCCTCAGGTTCACTCTAAGTTCTGAGAGGAGCTTAGATGTCGCCTCGTCAATGGACTCAAACTCCTCGGGCGAGCCTGATAGCGCCAGCCTGATGGACTCCCTTATCTGCCAGTTTCCAACTGGGGCATAGTAGCCTGGGCCGATCTCCCTTATCGCCAGAACGGAAGCCTGCCTCTTCAGCCTGAAGGCCAGGTGCTCTAGGATCGGGAGCCTCATGGCGTAGTGGCCGCCGTCCATCACAGGGAATCCCCTGTCGATCGCACCCTCGTAGTTCGTCACCACGTGGGCCTTCTCACCGGCCCAGACGCTGCCAGGCATCCAAGCCTCAACCACCTCCAGCCTGTAGGTGCCTGGGAGGATGAGGATCCAGTACCTGTTGTCCGAGAAGCTGGCCCTGTGCAGCCTCGGCTTCCCAGAGTACTCCTGCAGGTTGAGAACGGTCCTCTTTAGATTCGACCCCAGAACCGAGTCCACAGCCGTTATCGCCCACCTAGTTGGGACCAGCCTCCTCCTGCCCCTCTCCCCTAGTAGGGCTAAGCTCAGCAGGCGAGTGGAGTGATAGACATCTATGCCAGACTTGTAGAGTTCAACCAGGACCTCTGCCGCCTTGGCGTCCGAGTCCGACACGGCCCTCTCCACGGGGTTCGGGACCTTGGGCTCTGCCTCCAGGTCCACCCTCTCGGCCTCCGCCGAGGGACCCGCGGGGGCCAAGATGCCGTCAAAAGACAGCCTGGGCCTCGGAGGCTTGACAAGTCGGGCCTCTAGAGGGATTGAGATCTCCGACATGGCTGCCAGCTGCACAGGCTCTAAGACGCGCTCGTCTACCCGCTTGGCGTTGACGCGGAGGGAGGCGGCGAGCATCCTCGACCTTATCTTGATGATGTCCGAGAGCCTCCACCTCACCCACTCGCTCGGCCTCTCCGCGGTTGACGCATCCCTTGCGTCAGGCAGGATCAGCGGGGCCACCCTGATCTTGGGGTAAGACCACTCTCCCACTAGAACCGAGGGGGGAGTTCCCCCCTCGACGCTGCGAGCTGCCGCCACCCTGTAGATGGCCCTCTGAGACTCTAGCCTCTCTAAGATGGGGCACCTCTCTAGACCGCAGAGTCTCTTCGCCCCCTTGCACCTAACGCACAGCTCGCGAGGGACTCTCTTGGGCACCTTCCACTGGCAACATGCAGGGGGCAGCGTAAAGGGTTGCGCCGATTACCAACAGATTGAGGGACGGTAAGTCAATCGACTCGGACTGTTCCTAACTCCACGCACCTGACGTAGACTTCTTTGAGGCCAAGCTTCGACTTTACTAGGCGCCCAAGCTCTAGCAGGCAATCGACTTCTCTCCTCTTTCCCCTCCTGAACCTAGGGTCGATGGCTGTCTCTGATGGGGAGAACTGCTGGAGAACGTATGCCACTCTTGAGCCCCCAGCCTGAGACACCTCTTCCCTGAGTTCACCGACCACCTCCATAACCTCCCTTTCCTCTACTAGCCCAGGGACCAGCGTAGTCCTTATCTCAACGAATGACAGATTCCCCAACGCCAACCTCAGAGTCTCCCTAATCCTCGGCACGATCTCCCTCGCAAGGGCGATACCCAGGCCAGCTATCCGACCGTACCTCTCAGGGTCGTTCAGAGGGCCCTTGACGTCGAGCGCTATGTGGTCCAAGAGGCCCTCGTCTGCGAGGCGTCTTACGACTTCTGGACGCGAGCCGTTGGTGGAGAGGCTCGTTTTCATCTCTGAGAGCTTACACAGCTTGAAGAGGGCCTCGAGAGCCTCATCCTGTAGCGTGGGTTCCCCGCCAGTCACGTGGACGAACTTCACGAGAGTGTAGGAGGCGGCGGCCAAATCCGCAAGCTCTCCAACCTCAACCTCTCTCGAGACCTCTCCACTCACGACGTGCCCATTCTGACACCAAGGGCACCTGAAGTTGCAGTAGTTGAACCATATCGTGAAGCTCGGCTCGCCCAGCACGTCAACAAGCGACAGGTCCTTCCATCCCGCTACCCTAGCCCTCACACTCCTGAGCCTCTCGACCTCGGCCTGCCTCAAGTCAGCTCAACCTGTACTGAATCCTCTGCCTGAACTCCGCGAGCTTGCCAGGGTTCCAGGTCCTTATCGGCCTGTAGTATCCCACTATCCTGCTCCAGACGTCCACTCTGCCTCCACCGCACCTCGGACACGCGTCGAACACTCCCACCGCGTGCCAACCGCAGTCCCTGCACACCGAGATCGTGGGCGTGAAGCTCAGATAGACCACCCTCGTCTCAGTCACGATCCTCCTGGCCAGCTGCTTCAAGGCGTTTGGATCAGGGCTCTCCTGCAGGAAGAGGTGCATTATCACTCCTCCGGTGAACTCTCCCTGGACCTCGCCCTCCCAGGCAGCCCTCTGGGCAATTGGAACGTCCGCGTAGTATGGGACTATGCTGTTGCTGTAGTAGGGGGCCGGACCCCCTCCCGGGATCAGCGCAAGTCCAGACTCCACCTCTCGCCTGAACCTGGCCGAGTCCAGCATCGCCAGCCTCGTCCCGGCAGACTCGGCTGGCACCTCCTCGACGTTGTACAGGCACCCGTCCTGGGCTTCGAACTCCTCAACTCTCTTCCTGACGTGTGAGACGACCTTCTTCATGAAGGAAACCGCCTCCTGAACCCTGCCCCTGTCCAGGTCCTCCCACAGATTCACGTCTCCCAGGAAGTTGGCAGCAGCCTCGGGCAGGCCCACGAGGCCGACCGTGCTGTAGTGGCCGCCGAAGTGTCCGAGGTAGGTCCTCGTGATGGGCATGAGGCCCTTCCTCAGGTTGTCCTCGTATCTGCGCCTGAAGAGCCTGAGCACCTCCCTAGCCACGGACAGCCTCTCCTCGAGCAGCTCCTCCAGCCTCCCCCAGTCTCCGCGGCTCAGCAGCGCCACTCTGGGGAGGTTTATCGTCACAACGCCTATGCTCCCCGTGGCCGCCGGGATGGCCCAGATCCCCCTCGCTCTTTTCTCCCTCCTGAGCGCCTCCTCCACCTCCTCCCTAAGGGCCTTGAGCTCGAAGTTGGCGACCTTCTCAACGTCCAGCGTGAGCCTGCAGCACATGGAGTAGAGCGTCTCGACGTCGGTCGCGTGCCCGTTTAGCAGGTAGGCAGAGCCCCGCCTCGCTAGGGCCGTGAATATCAGGTCGACTAGGTCGCCCCATCTCTTACCAGACCAGTCGAAGTCTCTGGTCACCATCAGCGTGGGAATCGGGAATGTGAAGGGCTGGCCGACGGCGTCCCCCTCCATCAGGAGTTCGAACATCGCTCTAGCCACCATCTGAGCCTCGTCCACGTAGTCTCCAAGCCTCCCGACTACCCTGCCTCCAACTATGGCGTCTTGGTCGAGGAAGTGCCTGTTCGTGTCGAGGAGAATCGTCACGTTGGTGAACGCCGACTGAAAGCCCAGCCTCGTGGGATAGTTTAGGTCGAAGAGCATCCGCTGAACGGTCTGCTTCACGTCCCTGTAGTCACGTCTGTCGTGCCTGACGAACGGCGCGGCGTACAGATCGAACGCAGAGACGGCCTCAGCCCCCGTCCACTCCTGCGCAGATATGCAGAAGAAGCTGACGAGCTGTGACACAGCCGTATCTAGGTGCCTGGCCGGTTTGGAGATTACGTTCGGAGTCTTGAGACCCATCCTGAGGATTCTCTCCAGCGACCAGCCGCAGCAGTAGGGCAGCCACAGCGAGTGAGGGAGCTTGTGTATGTGCACATCTCCCTCCACGTGCGCGCGGAAGGCGCTCGGGGGGAGGTAGCCGGCTAGGACCTCCTCCCGCTTGAGCAGCTTGTCCAGCAGGAACTTGACGAAGCCTCCGTAGGAGATGTCTATGTTCGCGTTCTCCCTCACATCGAAGTCGGAGGTGGATAGGTAGGTCGACTCGAGGTCGAGAACTTCTTCGGCCGATAGGCTCGCTGACATTCCCCCAAGCCGGTCGTTCGACATCGAGAGATAAGGGTTTCCCGCGCGATTGCAACTCCGGCGAAAATATGATTAGGAAAATAACCTAACAGAGTGTTACATTAGTTGAGGGGTCTCTCCTCGCTTTGTGAAGTTGGATTATATATCCAACACAAACGAGGGATAACTCGTCTTAATCAGTTGAGAGGAGAAAGTTTTCCGACCATCTTTCCGAGTGGGGTGTCATCAGGCGGACTTCCGGGGCGCGTCCGCTGGAGAAGAAAGAAATGGAGGAGGCGGCCCTACAGCAGGGGCCTCCGCGGGAGCAGGTCTACTACCGTGATGAGCCCTGGCTCGGCCTCCAGCAGCGAAGGCACGAGATTCAGTAGGACTCCCACGGTGCCCCAATCCCCTTGGACGCAGGGCCTGATGGCGGCTCTAATAGGCGGTCTGCCGTCTATCTCATACTCGTCTCTCTCGTCCTCCGCTCCAACGTAAGCCTCGAATGTGAGCTTGACCTCCCTTCCCCCATCTGCCTCGAGCCTGAGCGACTGCCTGAGGCCGGCTACCTTGCCTGGGTCGACTCTTACGTAGTCCGTCTCGATCGTGCGGTCGGCCAGGACGGGCTCTGGCGGAGCGACGCTCAGCTTCACAGGCTTCCAGCCCAGGGACTCAGCGATCAGGTAGGCGGACTGTTCCAGCCCGACGTGGCCGGATATTGCTCCAGAGCCTATGGCCTCTCTGAACTCCTCCGGAGTCATGCCAGCCCCTATCTTCTTCTGGAAGGGACCCCTTCTCTTCGAGGCGTCAATCACTCTGGTCACCATAACCCTCTCCACGCGCGTGCAGGGGAGCGTCAGAAACGTCGGGAGAGCGTCCATGAGAAATCCTGGGTTTACACCTGCTCCGAGCACCGAGACGTTCGTCCAGCGGGCGGCGTTGTCCAGCCGCCTCGACGCGGCCGGGTCTATGATCCACGGGTAAGCTAGCTCCTCTGAGGTCGATATCACGTTTGCCCCAACGGCTACGCCAGCCATAACCTGCCCGTAGACGTCCCTGAGCCTTGAGGAGGTCGTGACGATGACCACGTCCGGGAGGGTCTCATCCAGCACCTCTTCAAGGCGACCCTCAACTGTCACGCCCAGGTCCTGGTCCAGGCCGGCCACCTCTCCGACGTCCCGTCCGACCTTGTCTGGAGCCGTGTCGATGGCTGCAACGAGGTCTATCCAAGGATAGTCTTCTACGATGGCCTTGACCACCATGGAGCCAATGGCTCCAACCCCAACGAGTGCCGTCTCGATCAAGTTGAGCCCCAGGAGGATCGAGGTCTCTTAGTAAATGACTTTCCCCCAAGAGGGTCTCGCGGAGACCTCGGGAGGGAGCCAGGTGGCGGTGGCGAAGGGACGAGGTCCCTGAGACACGGAGAGCGATCAGGAACCATGGGCATCACCACTCCATAGGTCTCCAGCGCCGCTCCGTAGATCCAGGGCTTCCCCAGCTTCAAAGCGGCGTCGTTAAGGATGAACCTTGTCTCGAAGTTGTCTGTCCCGTCCACGATTATGTCTACGTCAGATATTATCGCCTCCACGTTTCTGGGGTTTACGTCGTCCACGACGGGCTCTACCTCCACGTCGGAGTTTATCTGCCTCAGCCTCTCGGCGCAGGCCACCGCCTCTGGGAGTCCCTCGACTGCATGTCTCTCATCGTAGAGGAGCTGTCTGTGGAGGTTGCTCAACTTCACCAGGTCCCTGTCGACAACTTTCAGCCTGCCAACTCCAGCCCTCGCCAAGAGTTCGGCTGCGGCGGACCCTATGGCTCCGCACCCTATGATGGCCACGGAGGCATCCCAAATCTTCTTTTGGCCGTCCAAGCCAAGGACCTTCAGCGCTATCTGCCTCGAGTACCTCTCAACTCTTCGATCGGAGAGCAAGCCTTCCCCAGCGGCCAACATTGATCCTCCGATATAACGGGCGTGAACAAGATATATCTAAGTACGCTATTAAGGGGCGGGCCCAAAGGCACTCCCGCTTCCACAAACCCTCAGCGTCATCCTTCCTTATCGATCACAGGCAGCATTTGTGCTGCCCAGTCGATCTACGACAGGAGCGAAATCCGGAACTCCCAGATTACACTGCCGCTCCTGTCGACTATCAACACTCTCTTGTTCCCAGAGTCAGATATCAGGACCCTGCCGTCGGACAAGGCGTCCGCGTCGTAGGGCAGGTAGAGCCCCTCGAAGCTCCACACGACTCTCCCGCTTGGATCGACCTCTATCACGCGTCCGTTTTTGGAGTCCACTATCAGGGTATTCCCGCTGGGGAGCCTGTCTGCGTCCCGAGGCCAGCTCAACCCTCCCTCGTAGACCCACACCACGTTGCCGGACGGGTCCACCTCCAGGATCCTGTTGTTCTCTGAGTCGCAGATTATGGTGTTCCCGTTCGGCAGCCTGTCGGCGTTGTGGGGGAACCTCAGGTGGTGGAGGTCGTTGCCCTGAACTCCTGTCTCGCCAAACTGCCACAGCACATTTCCTTCGAGGTCTATCTCTATGACCCTGTGGTTGTTCCTGTCCGTTATGAGGATGCGGCCCTCCCCCACGAAATCTGCGTCGTTTGGATAGTTTAGCCTCGATCCGTCGCTCAGAGTTACGTCGTCGGAGTTCCAGACCGTCTGCTTGGTCCTCCTGTCGACTATCAGCACCCTGTCATTTCCCGTATCTGAGATCAATACCCAGTCCCCGCGGATCTCTGCCCCGTGAGCGAAGTCGAGATCTTCAAACGACCACATTACTTCTCCGCTCTCGTCTATCTCAACAACTCTGCTGGGCCCTCCGCCCACTGTGAAGAGGGTCAGCAGCAGGTGGCCGTTATCCAGCATGTCTACGTCGTGAACCGACACCTTACCACTCTGCTCGATCTGAGACG
>CBEVRO010000045.1:0-10578 GCA_965552295.1 uncultured archaeon
TCCACGCTGCCAAAGGCCCGAGTAAAGGCCCTTCTAACCGCCTCTACTTTTACGGGGTTATCAGAGCCGACAGCCACCAGCATTAATCAAGTCACCAGCTGACGCCAGCGAGAGGAGATGTTTTATGAATTGGCCCAAATGAGTAATTGGCGGCTTGGCCGGGTGGGTCTACCGTGAGGAGGGTCCGTTGTCCAAGATGCGGAAGGGTGCACGAAATCCCGCCCAACCACCCGGACGGGAGGTTCTTCCTACCCTGCGGGGAGGATCACGATCTTGTAATCTGGGTTGACGGTGGGATGGTCAGAGAGGTCGACGTCGCAGAATCTGTCTTTGCCAGAGTGGGCTTCGAGCTGATTCCAGACAAGGCCGCGCTGGCCCCCAGTTGGATTGATATGGAGAGAGTTAGGGCCCTCCTCGCCGGGAGAGTTAGGCCAACCTCGGAGGATATCGACGTTTTGATGCTCCTAGAGGAGCTGGGCGTAGTTAGGAGGAAGTCATCTGCAAGGTGAGCCGATGTACGGTCTGTACATCGCGGGAACCTTCAAGGGGGGATCGGCCGCTGACTCGCTAAGTGAGGCCAGACTCACTACAAGTGAAATCGCTGCGGCGGAGAGAGAGTTCCGGAGGTTCGTCTCCTATTGGGTGTATGCCGCTCTCTCAGACTCTGGCATGCTGAGGGAAATAGAGGGAAACCTCAGGAGGAGACTCAGGAGGAGCTTCAGAAGCCCTGCATTCGTAGACTCTGTCGTAGATCTGCTGCTGGACGAAAAAGTTCTGACAGAGTACGATAACATGTTGATATTTGAATCGGCTCCTGAGCGACCCACGGTCACATTAGACTGGCTAAGAAGGGTTTTCTTGGCAATCAAAGACGAGTTCAGCAAGTTGCCAGAGGTCTTAAGATCTGGAGCGGTGAGCAGATATCCTCTGGCAGCTCTATTGGCCCTGTACGATAACCCCATCGGTAGGCTGGAGGCCGCTTACGCGATCCACGGCTTTGAGCTGACGGGGTTGTCTGGCACGCTCCTGGTTCCCTGGTCCGGGATGGGGATCTTAGCTGCAGAACTCAGGAAGAAGACTGATCTCAGGGTTGTCGCGGCCGCTCCAGCCGACTTAGCGAGAGTGGTGCGGCTCATCCTGAGGACTATGAGAATATATGAAGGAGCTTCCCTAGGCGTTGTAACCGCAAGTCCGGAGGAAGCCGGGTTGCAGGCGCTGAAGTCTGGCGGGGTTGGTGAGGGCGCTGACGCAGCGCTCCTCGTGAACGCGCTCCAGTGGGCAAGGGACCCAAAGGTCGTCATTCGCTCGACCATCGCAGGACTCAAGTCCAGAGCCCCGATATTCATCCTACAGACCGTGAGATCGCCGAGAACGCATCCAGCCACGGTAGTAGGTTGTCTCCTCGGCGCCTCCGTCCCTCCAACAAGAGCTGAGCTGGAGGAGATGCTGAGCGAGGCTGGGCTGTCTTGGAGGTACGTGGGGAGCACCAAAGAGTGCGTCGCCATAGTGGCCAGCATGGGGGGGATGTAACGCTGTATGGGACCCTTCTCCTAGGCGTGATGCCCAGGCTGATAGAGACGAGAGCGCTCAACTACGCGGGAGTAGGGCCAGAGGACCTCAGAGCGGCCCACGCCAAGCTCATTTCGGCCATTGGATACGAGTGTTACAGAGCCCTCGCAAACGCAAACATGATGGATAGGCTCGTGGGGATGACTCGGCGGAAGATCAGGGAGGTTGCGGCCGTCCCTGAGTTGATGGAAGCCGTAGTCGACGCGATCGTAAGGGGAGGATACGCTCGAATTTCAGGTGGGAGGTTCACGCGACCCGCAGAGTTGGTTCCACCTAGAGAGGTACCTCTCTGGGTTGACAGGATCTCCAGGGCCCTTAGGGCCATGTTCACATCCCTCCCCGACCTCCTCATAAGTGGGCGATCTGTCGAGCCCAAGAAGGAGGACCTTCGTCTGGCTCTCATGGCGATGTACGACAACCCAGCAGCCAGGTTCGAGTCGGCGATCGCTCTCCTCAGCATCGGCCTGACGGACGAGACGCTGCTACGAAGGTGGGGGGACGTGGGACTCATCCCAGCTACCCTCCTAGTCCCCTGGTCGGAACTTGGTCTGATCACCGTAGACGCGCTGAGGCTCACGGGTATGAGGGTCGTGGCTGCCGCTCCCCCAGGTAGCGGGAGGCTGGTAAGGCTGGTCGTGACCACGCAGGGGCCCGTTGAAGAGAAGAGGCTAAGGATGCTGGAGTCAGACCTCATGGAGTTCGGCCTCAAGCTCCGCAGGGAGAGCGTCATAGAAGGTCAGGCGGACGCTGCCCTGTTGGTCAACGTATTCCAGTGGCTGGAAGATCCAGTCACCTTCTTCGAGTCGCTGCGCTGGGCGCTCTCAGACGAAGCGCCAATCTTTATTCTCCAGGGAATATGGGGGGAAGATGCCCGAATAATGGGGCTTATCTACCCCTTGATCGGAGCTAAGCTCCCGCCCACACTCAAGGAGCTGCAGTCGGCCTTGACTGAAGCGGGCCTGAAATTCAGAGAGCTCGCTCGGACAAGGGGGGTCGTGCTGTTGAGGGCAGCAAGGAGGGAGGTGTCCTGAGTGCTTGTCAAGAAGAAGGTCGTGCTAGCTGGGAACAGCGGCGTTGGCAAGACCACGCTGGCTAAGAGGCTGAGTGGATCCCTGGATACGCCAACGCGCATGACCGTGGGCGTGGAATTCTTCACGGTGAGGGAGGGTGACGTAAAGCTCATTGTGTTCGATCTGGCTGGACAAGACAGATTTCGGCCCGTTGTCAAGGGCATGGGCAGGGGGGCTAGCCTTGTCCTCTTGGTGTTCGACGTCAGCAGACCGAGCACTCTGCACGCGCTGAGGGACTGGGTGAAGGTGGCGGGAGCCTCCGGCGCCAAGGTGCTGCTAGTCGGGAACAAGCTTGACCTCGGGTCGAGAGTTACTGAGGACGAGCTTGGAAGGGTCGCCAGAGAGCTAGGGGCAGCAGAGGTGATTCTAGTCAGCGCCAGCACGGGTGAAGGGCTAGATAGGCTCAAGCAAGCCCTGCTTCGCTCGTGAGGATTCCTAGGCTTCATATCAAAAATGAAGGGGAGTGAGAGGGTCGTCAGCCCTTTAACGCCCTCTCCCCGAGTTCAAACGCACGTTCGTTGACCTCTTCGGTCCCCCTGGGCACTCCCTCCTTGAGAGCCTCTAGCAGCGTTTCTCTGTCTACAGGGAGGACGCCGGTAGAGTAGAAGGCTCCGAGGACCACCGAGTTCATCACCTTAGCGGTTCCAGCTTGTATGGCCAGCTCGGTGGCGTTAAGCGTGTACACTTTCGCTCCCATCTCCTCCAGCCCCTTGATTATCGAGTCGACGCTGGGGTACCTGGCCCACCCTACGTTCACATCCATCGGGTATACGGGAGCAACGTTCATGACGACCACTCCGCCGGTCCTGAGGTAGGTCGCTGCTATCCTTAGTCCCTCGAGGGGCTCCAGAGCCATGACCGCATCTGCCTGTCCTTCTGGTATCAGCGGAGCGTACTCGCCCGTCTTGAATATCCTGATGTGGCTCGAGACTGCGCCCCCTCTCATGGCCGCGCCGAACTTCTCGCCGACCCTGACCCTGTAGCCGGCCTTTATTGCCGCCGAGGCTATGATGTGCGATATCAGCACAGATCCTTGACCGCCCACACCAGCCACAAGCATCTGGAACAGGTCCCTAGGCTTGGAACCACACCCTGGCATCGTCAACACCCCTCATCCAGACTCCTTAGGGACTATCGCGCCCGCGGGGCACACGTCGGCACACATCCCGCAGTTCACGCAGAGCACCTGGTCGATGAACGCCTTCTTCTTGTCCACGTCGAAAGCGTTTGCCGGACAGCCGAGCTGGACGCAGAGCTTGCAGCCCGTGCACTTATCCTCGATTACGACATAGGTGCCCTCGGGCCTGTACTGCTTCAGCCTCATGGCCTGGAGCGTGCACACCCTGTCCGATATCACGAGGGCCGGTCCCTCGGCTTCGGGGCTTCCTATGTACTCGAGAGCCTCCTCTATGGCCTTCTGCATTTCCTTCAAGTTCCAAGGGTCTGCCCTCCGGATGAACTTGACCCCCATAGCCTTCGCGACCTGCTCAATGTCGAGCTGATTAGTCGGCTGTCCTCTGGCGTTGACTCCTGTAGTTGGACTCGGCTGGTGGCCGGTCATGGCCGTCCACCTGTTGTCCAGAACTAGGAACAGCACCTTGGACTTGTTCACAACTGCGTTAGCTAGGGCAGGCAGGTCGGCGTGGAAGAATGTCGAGTCGCCAGCGAGGCCGACGATACTGCCGTCTGGATACCCGGCGTGGAACTCTCCCATGGCCAAGCCGAAGCCTCCTCCCATGATGTAGTTGGTGTCAAGCATCTCGTAGGGGGCCTCAATAATGTACCTCCTCGACTCAGTCGAGAAGCTGGGCTCAACCTTCTTGGCCACTATTCCGTAGCCTCCCTGCTCGTAGCAGCCTATGTCGCCGTTGACGATCGGCACCTTCCCTCCCTTCCTAGCCAGGGCGAGCTTCAGGGCCCAGTACATGCCGAGGTGCGGGCAGCCTGCGCACAGCATCGACGATCTGGGGGCTATGAGCGGCTTCAGCGACTGGCCGGCTGGCTTCATGGGCTCAAATTCGACGCCCGTCAGCTTGGCTATTGCCGCAGTCACCCTGTTGTGACTCAGCTCGTCGTAAGGCTCGATTAAGGCGTTCTCGTATCTGCCGTATATCTCAACATCGGCGTGCATCCTCTGGGCCAGATCTCTGAGCTGAAGCTCCACGACGGGCTCGTTCTCTTCCACCACGAGGATCTTCTTGCATGACTCGATTAACTTCTTGATCTTCTCCTCGGGGAGCGGGAAGGGCGTGCTCAGCTTGAGCAGATTAACCTCAACGCCGAGCCTCTCTATCGCCTCCATGATGTAGCCGTAGGCGATGCCGCAGGCGATGACTCCGAACTCAGAGCCGTTCAGCTTCAGGAAGTTATAGGGCTCACCTATCTTTGATATGGCTTCCTTGGCCTTCGGGAGCTGCTCGTAGAGCCACTTGTGCTTCGCCACTGGTCCTGGCGGGCCGTAGACGTTCCACCTGTAGGGCATCTTCCAGTGCCTGTCGAAGGCGAGCTTGTTCCTCTCCCTCCTGATCTCGCCGAAGACCACATCCCCGCTAGAGTGGCTTATCCTGGTAACTGACCTAACCATCACGGGGAGTTCTAGCTCTTCAGACAGGTCGAAGGCCATCTTAGTGAGATCCTTCGCCTCCTGCTGGTTGCTCGGCTCCAGACATGGGATCTTGGCGTAGAGTGCCACCATCCTCGTGTCCTGCTCGTTGGAGGAGTAGTGAGCCCCAGGGTCGTCGGCCACGTACACGACGAGGCCTCCTCTGACCCCTCCGTAGACGACCGTCATCAGCATGTCCATGATCCAGTTCAGGCCCGCGTTCTTCATGGTGGCCATGGACCTGGCTCCCACTATGGCCCCGCCGACGGCAACGTCAAAGGCGACCTTCTCGTTGGTAGACCACTGAACGTGCGCGTCTATGTCGGCCTGGCTGAGAGCCTCGATGACCTCAGAAGATGGCGTGCCAGGGTAGCCCACGACCAGCTGAACCCCCGCCTCGATTGCTCCCCTAGCTACCGCGTGATTTCCCATAAGGAGGACTCTCTTTCCGGGGGCGTCTTCCTCAATTCTCAATTTAGACCCCCTGGCGTGCCGAGAGGGAACGATAAAAATCGTGCTCTCAATGCAGCCTAAGCCGCGGGAGTCTTGGGTAAGCTCTCTTTGGCTAAATTATCGCACGTACTTGTGTGAGATCGCATTTCTCAGGGTTTAGCTCGGCCAGCTCTCCTTGGAGAACTCTGCGCATGAGCTCGAGCGCGGTTTAAGGCATTGTGGAGGTCAAGTCACGGATGGACTACTGGAAGGTCGCGCCAGCGCTCCTCCTGATCATCTTGGCAATAGTAGCGTTTGCAGCCTGGAGGGCTGAAGAAGAGACCAAGATCTCGTCCCTGCTCTCCAAAGCTCTAGCCGACCCATCCCTCCAAGAAGATGCCTACCAAAGGGTTCTTGAGATAATTCAGGAGGAGGGGAGCCCCATTATAGAGGAGGAGGATGTGACCTTCGTCTACCTCTCGAACAGGCCCGTCACGGTGTGCGTAGCAGGAGACTGGAACGGCTGGAGCCCCTACGACGACTGCATGGTTAGGCTGGGGGACACGCCCCTCTACTTCACGACGATCGAGCTCCCCGTGGATGCCAGAGTAGAGTACCTGCTTGTTGTTGATGATCGGCCAACCCGGGACCCCCTCAACCCTCAGATATCGATCGGTCCTAAATCAAACTCAGAAGTTAGAATGCCTGAGTACGAGAGCCCAAGTAAGCCTTGCGACGCTCCCCCTGGAGAGATCAGGAATCTGACTGTGAGAAGCAAAGCGCTCGGCTACGGCATAGAGGTACGGGTGTACGTCCCTCCGGTGAGGCGAGAGTCGTACCCAACGCTCTACGTGCTTGACGGGGGAGACTACCTGAGGTACGCCGAGATGCACGAGGTGCTAGACTGCCTCATCCACAGGGGAGAGATACCGCCCCTCATAGCTGTGTTTGTGCAGCCCACCTTCAGAGACTGCGAGTATGCAACGAATCCAGCATTCTTAGAGTTCCTGACCAACGAGCTTGTTCCACTGATAGACGAGCGCTTCCCGACGGAGAGGGATCCTTCATCTAGGGGAATTATGGGCGCTTCTCTCGGCGGTCTGGCCGCACTGTACGCTGGGCTGAGTAGACCCGAACTCTTCGGCGGGGTTGCAGCCCAGTCCGGCGCCTTCGTAGGCCCTTCCGTGCTTAGAGCTGTCTGTCCTGCAGTTGAGCACATTGACGTGTTGGCTCTTGCCGAGTCAGCCCCTCCCAGCCTGAGAGTGGTTCTACAGTGGGGCGAGTTTGACCTCATACACTGGATCGACATCAAGGAGGCGAACGAGCGTATGTACTCAACGCTCGTCGAGAGGGGCTTCGACGTGAAGGCGCTGGTGGTGCCTGAGGGCCACAACTGGGGCTGCTGGAGAGGGCACCTAGCCGAGCTGCTCAGAGCGCTCTGGGAGTGGAGCGATCCACCTAGAGCCACGGCGAATGTTCAGCTAAGCGGGAGACCATGTAAATCTCTTCCACAGAGCGTGAAGGGCTACCACTGCTCTCTCTGGCGTTGGAAAGACTGGCACACCGGCCTCGTAGAATTTACGGAGTTCCTCCTTCTCTACTTCGCCTCCGCCGAGGTAGGACACCAGGATTGGCTTGTCTGTCGCTTCAATGTGCTTCTTGACGACCTCAAAGGCGCCTGGTATTGGATCACCGAATATCAGGATGTAAGAATCTATTCCGTCGTAATCCCTCGTGATCTCTAGGGCCTTGTCGTAAAGCTCTGCGTATGCGCTCCCAGTGAGGTCGAGAGGGTTCCTAATCACGCAGAAGTATGGGAGTTCATCTCTGAGCCTGTTGAGTACGTCTTCAGACAGCTTGGCTAGCTCCATCCCCCTAGACTCTATTGCGTCGGCGGCCAGTATGCCAGAGCCCCCTGAACTCGTGATGACCATAACCCTCGGGCCCCTAGGAGGCTTGAAGAATGCGAGAGCCTTGGCCGCGTCGAAGAACTCCTCTAGCGTCTCGACAGAGATCGCTCCGGTCTGCCTGAAGACCGCCTCGTACACCTCTGCAGAGCCAGCCAGCGTACCTGTGTGCGAGGCAACAGCCTCAGCCCCAGCCTTCGTCTTGCCTGCCTTGATGACCACCACAGGCTTCTTCGAGGAACACCTCCGCAGGGCCTCCCTGAGCTCCCTGCCCCGGGTCGTGCCCTCCAAGTAGAGGGCGACCACGCCTGTGTCTGGATCGTCAGCCAAGTAGTTGAGCATATCCACCTCGTCGACATCGGCCTTGTTGCCCAACGCCGCGAACTTGCTCATGCCTATGCCTTCCGACTCGAGGCCGGTCGCCATGAACGCAGCCACGGTGCCACTCTGCGATACCACTGCAACCGGACCCTTCTTCATGGCGAGGGGCCAAGTCGCACAGAGTCCGGCGTGAGGATTGTTCACTCCTTGGCAGTTTGGCCCTATCAGCTTGGCTCCAGCCTCCCTGACCACGCTGACAAGCTCTCTCTCGAGTTCGACGCCCTCCCCTCCAACCTCCCTGAATCCTCCGGAGATTACGACGAACCCCTTGACTCCCTTCTGAACGGCCTCCTTTACGGTTGCAGGTACAAATCTGGCGGGAATCACTACTACTGCCAGATCCACGGGGTCTGGTATCTCTGCTATTGAGTGGTAGCACTTGAGGCCTAGAACCTCGTCGGCCTTCGGGTTCACCGGGTAGATCTTACCCTTGAACCCAGCGTCGATTATGTTCTTCAGAATCTCGTACCCCAGCTTCCCCGGAGTCCTGGACGCGCCGACGACTGCCACGGATCTCGGGTTGAATAGAGGATCGAGGTTCCCCATCCCGGATCAGTTCCGCAGCCGAGTGAGAACGTTAAAAGTGGACGCGCCTCTGCCTGGGACTCTGGTGAGCGCCAAGACTGGGTGCACGCGCCTCACAGGGGGTTGAAGGGGTTCTACGCGGGCGATCCCTCGAGATGTAAGCCTCAATAGTCACACTTTAGACGTTAAGGATGCGCAGGCATAAAAGTAGCCACGACGAGCGAAAGCCCCCGCACCGCGCGTGAAGTGGGGAGGGGGGAGTTCTGAGGAGGGAAAGAGGAGGGAAAGATGCCCCTCTGGCGCCTTCTACTCCCTTTCCCCTTGATTCTCGCCCTCTCTGCAGGCGAGTCCTCCCCCTCTCCTTCTTCCTTCTTTTTCCTCCCATGAGAGCCAGCGTAAGCGGCGCTTTCGTCGCTAGATTTCCTCCTTCACAGAATTACTTCCGTTGAAGTGGTGCCCTCTGAGGGGAGAACGTGGGAGCTTAGCTATAGGCAGGCGGCCGGAAGAGTAAGGGTCTTAATGGTCGGTAAGGTAAGCAGAGAGAGGTTGGTCAGCTCGGGATCCTTCCGCATCTTCGAGCGGTTGGCTGAGAGGTATGACTCCTGGTACGACAGACCGGAGAACGCACCACTGTTTGAGTCGGAACTCGTCTGCATTCAGAGGATGCTGAGTGGGTTCCCCCGGCCTTGGGTTGAGGTGGGGGTGGGTTCTGGCAGGTTTGCCGAGAGGCTGGAGATCGACCTGGGGATCGACCCAGCCCTTGCCCTCCTGAGGCTGGCCAAGAGGAGGGGGATAGAGGTCGTTAGGGGGAGGGCCGAGAACCTGCCGCTCAGGGACTCGAGTGTCGGGGCTGTGGTGATGGTTGTCACGATATGCTTCCTCGACAATCCCAAGAGAGCCCTCAGGGAAGTGAGTAGAGTTCTCGAGCCCGGAGGGGGACTCGTGCTGGGCCTGGTCCTCAGGGAGAGTCCCTGGGGCAAGTTTTATCTGAGCAAAAAGGGGGCAGGCCACCCCTTCTATAGGGCCGCCAGGTTCTTCTCGTCAAGTGAGCTGATTCGCCTCATTAGGGAGTCAGGCCTGAATCCCGTTGAGTGGAGTTCAACGATATCCAGACCGCCGGGCGATGGCCCCTACGTGTTTGAGGAGCCGAGTCCCGGTTTGGACTTAGAGAAGGGCTTTCACTGCCTTGCGGCCGTTAAGCAGCCAGGCAGATCCTCCTAGGGAAGAGGTGGCCCAGGCGACGGACTCTCTTCGGGGTAAAGTTAATGAGCACCAGGTCCGGGCACTCTAGACCCCCATTAGGGGTGATCGCATGGCTCGCAAGCCGAAGATCGTGGTTGAGCCGCCGGGACCCAAGGCGAGGGAACTCATCGAGATGGATCACCAGTACCTCTCGCCCGCTCTCACCAGGACCGCCCCCCTCGTGGGGTACGAGGCCGAGGGCGTGTGGGTGAAGGACCTTGACGGGAACGAGTACCTGGACTTCGGCTCCGGCATAGCCGTCACCAACGTGGGACACAGGCACCCCAGGGTTGTCGAGACCGTGAAGAGGGAAGTTGACAGGCTAATCTTCGTGAACAGCTGCGACTTCTACACGATCCCGCAGGTGCACCTGGCCAAGAAGCTCACCGAGATAACGCCGGGCGACTTCAAGAAGAGGGTCTTCTTCGTGAACAGCGGGACTGAAGCCGTAGAGTGCGGAATCAAGGCCGTCAGGTACTACACTCAGAGGTACTATTTCGTGGGCTTCATCAACGGATTCCACGGCCGAACCATGGGGTCGCTCGCGTTCACGACCACCTCCCCGTCGGCCAGGAGGAGGTTCCAGCCGATGATGCCCGGGGTTGTGCACGCGCCCTACCCGTACTGCTACAGGTGCCCGCTTGGTCACAAGGAGGGCTACCCCGAGTGCGGATTAGCATGTCTCGACTACCTGAAGAATCAGATACTGTATCACGTAGCCCCAGCCGACGAGGTCGCTGGAATACTATTTGAGCCTATCCAGGGAGCTGGAGGCTACATAGTCCCCCCTGCTGAATGGGTGAGGGGGCTGAGGAAGATTGCCGACGAGAACGGAATCGTACTGATGGAC
>CBEVRO010000046.1:0-10275 GCA_965552295.1 uncultured archaeon
GTAACGCCTAGGAGGGGTGACCTCTCTGGGTACTCCAAGCGAGACTCTGCGAAAGTAAAAGCATTTGCGTCGTTTATCAGCTCCACAGGCGTGGAGGGCGACACCGTTATGCCTCCGACCCCCAAGTTTGGGATCTCTACGATTTCCCTCTCCCGAACGGGACCTGCCACGGCAACTCCCACAACCTCGGCCTGATACCCCTCCAGAAGCCTGAGGGAGAACTGTTCGATATTCCTCGCGAGTTCAGGCGTCGACTCTTCCCTCAATATAAGCCGCCAGCTCTCTCCGTCCCAGAGGACGGCTTCTGTCTTCGTCGCGCCCACGTCAATGCCGATGACTCTCATCGCCGAGCGATGGACGATCTGGTACCCGATAATCGTTTGGCCTGTTGAAGCGTCTGCTCCAGAGGTCCTCGGCTCGCCTCCCTAGCGGGCTTGCGCCTTGACCTTCTCCTCGAGCTCCCTCTTGGCCCTCTCAAGCAACTCTTGATTCACAAGGAGTTCCACTGCCGTGAGGGCCAGCGCCTTTGCAGCGATTATTGTGGCTCTCTTCCCCTGCTCGGACGCCGCCGCCTCTGCGAACTCTCTTGTGTGAACCTCGATGCCCCTAGGAGCTATGGCCAGGCTGGGCTGTATCGTGGGGATGATCCTGCTCACGTTTCCAACGTCGCTGGAACCCAAGGTCTCGTAGGCCTCGAACTTCGTGATCCCCAAAGCTTCCACGTTCTTCTTGAACAGCTCGGTCAGCACATCGTTTACGACCATGTTGTCGAGCTTCCTCTCGTAGAACTCCCACTCCATCTGGCACCCGGTGGCTATGGCGGCGCCCTTTGCACAATCCACTACTCTCTTGGTCACCTCGTCAAGGGTCTCCCTAGTTAGAGCTCGCACGTAGAACTTGGCCACCGCGCGCTCAGGCACGATGTTTGGGGCGACTCCAGCCTCGATGATGATCCCGTGCATTCGGACGTCAGGCGGCACGTGCTCGCGCAGAGCGTTGACCGCGTTGATGAACAGAACGATCGCATCCAATGCGTCTCTACCCAGGTGTGGAGCCACCGAGGCGTGTGCTGGCTTTCCAATGAAGGTGAACTTCACGGGATCGAGCGCCAGGAGCCTCTGGTCTAGGGAGTTCCTGTCGCTGGGGTGGAACATCAGGGCGGCGTCGAACTGCTCGAACACTCCGGCCTCGGCCATTATGGCCTTGCCACCTATGTTCTCCTCACCAGGAGTCCCGACGACGGCCACGGATCCATCCAGCTCATTAATCACGGACGCCACCGCCAAGCCGGCCCCCACGCTCGCTGCGGCTATCAGGTTGTGACCACATGCATGTCCTATCTCGGGTAAGGCGTCGTACTCTGCCAGAAAGGCCACGCAGGGCCTATCTGCTCTGCCGACAGCCTTGGCCACGAAGGCCGTCTGTAGGCCTGCCACGCCCGTTTTAACGTCAAACCCGTGTTCACTTAGGATTTCTACAATCTTTTGGCACGATATCCTTTCTTCACCACCAATTTCGGGGTTTTTGTGTAAAAAGAGGGCCAGTTCCCAGACGGCGTCCTCAAGCTCATCGACCCGGCTGACGACCGAGTCTTGCATTCGTTTTAGATAGTCACTCAAGCCACTCATTTATGCGACCCTATTTTCATTTTGTACTCGGAGTTTAGCTTTATTTAGTTCCCTTGGAGGCCCACCCAGCCCAAGGTGTGTAGTATGAAGAGGTATGCGGTCCTTCTCCTACTGTCACTGATTCTCCTGCCCGCCCTGCCACTATCCACGGAGGCCGAGGAGTTTGAGCTCAGGTTTGAACTCATGGTGCTTAGCTGGGACGATTGGTCCGTTCACACGGGCGAAGTGCTGGCGCAGCAGCTTGAGAAGGTTGGGATCAAGCTCGAAGTTACACCTCTGGACGACTCGGTCATGTACCCGCGTATAGACGCCAGGGACTACTGGATGGCAGAAGAAGCCCTGGGCTACGACATGGTGCCGACCCACATGTTCTACAGGTTCCACTCCAGCCAGGACTTCGAGGGCGGCGGCAACTACATGAGCTACAGGAACCCCGAGTACGACAGCCTTGTTGAGCAGGCCCTCGCGACCACCGACAAGGACAAGGCGAGGGACCTCATGCGCCAGGCTCAGGCCATACTCGCCGAGGATCTACCCTACCTCCCCCTGTTCATCACGAAGGACATCCACCCGTTCTACAAGGGCTGGGAAGGCATAGTAGCCATGTCTGGCGGTTCGATATCTTCCGCCAATAAGCTCACGGTCGTGAACATGCACCACCCAGAGAAGAACACCTTCGTGATGGCCTACCCGAGCTTCCCGAGGAGCCTCAACCCGATGCCTGCCACCGACGGCAGGTCGCTCTGGTATGCCATACTGGTCTATGACTCCCTGCTGATCTACGACGAGAACCTCAACCTGATCCCGTGGCTGGCCGAGTCCTACGAGGTCTCTGAGGATGGCAAGACGATAACATTCGTCCTGAGGGAGGGTGTCAAGTGGCACGACGGTCAGCCGGTCACTGCCGAGGACGTGGCCTTCACCTTTAACTTCGCGAAGGAGAATGAGGCCTACGGAAGCTTCTACGTTGATATACCCACCAGACTGGATTATGCCGAGGCCGTCGACGAGAGAACCGTCGTGGTGCACCTCAAGGAGCCCTACGTGTTCGCCCTGGAGGCCTTCGGACTCGTGCCCATAGTGCCCAAGCACATCTGGGAGAACGTGGACAAGTGGGACTGGGAGAGTTCCAAGGTCTACGACTACGGAGTAGGCTGCGGTCCGTTCAAGTTTGTTGAAATGGTCGAGGGAGACTACATCAGGCTCGTCAAGAACGAAGACTACTGGCTCGAGGGCAAGCCTATGGTCGACGAGATAATAATCAGGGTCATCGACACCGAGGAGGCGAGGATCCTAGCGATCAAGAGCGGCGAGGCCGACACCAAGAGGTACGAGCTGATCCCGGCGTTCCTCGAGGCCGTCAAGGGCGACCCCAACGTCGAACTTGTCGAGGCTGTCAGCCCGTGGGACTACGTGCTGATGTTCAACCTGAACAGGTGGCCTCTCAACGAGACCAAGTTCAGGGAGGCCGTTGCCTACGCCATTGACAGGGATGAGATCGTAGAGAAGGCAGCTCTTGGAGCTGGAGTCACCACCACGACCTTCGTCCCGGCTTCGTTCTTCGGAACCTACTGGGAGAACCCAGAGGCCAAGGTGCCTGAGCACAACATAGAGAAGGCCAAGCAGCTCCTCGCGGAGCTCGGCTTCAGAGACGTTGACAACGACGGGATACTCGAGTACGCTCCTGAGGTTGAGACGCCTGCACCCACCACGGCTGCGCCAACGACGCCCGCAGTGACTCCGGCGCCCGCTCGCTTCCCGTGGGTCGCCGTGGCCTTCATCGTAGTAGTGATAGTAGTCATGGCGGCCTTCGCCATTATCGGGAGGAGGAAGTAGCCCCTCCCCACCTATTTTTTATGACCAGCCTGCTGTTTAGCGATCTTGGGATTGGGGTGAAGGCCGAGTGGGCATGAGAGAGTACATACTCAAGAGGGCAGCGTCTGCCCTCGTCACGTTCGCCCTCATAATCGTCCTGAACTTCTTCATCTTCAGGATAATGCCGGGAGATCCCGCAAGGGCCGTTGTGGGCGACGTTCGAATGAGGCCAGAGATGAGAGAGATTCTGATCAGGAAGTTCGGCCTTGACAAGCCGCTGTGGGTCCAGTTCCTGTACTACCTGAAGAACCTGGCAAAGGGAGACCTGGGCTACTCGTTCCAATATCCGGGAACGCCAGTCACGGAGATCATCTTGGGCAGGAGGCTCATGAACACGTTCCTACTCATGGGCGGCTCAATTGCAATCTCTCTCCTGATAGGGATGGGCTTGGGCGTGGTAGCCGCCTGGAAGAGGGGCTCCAAGCTGGACGTAGCCGTGCTCACCTTCTCGCTGGTCACGTACTCGATACCGACCTTTTGGATGGGGCTCCTGATCATACTCTTCCTAGGCTTCTACGCGGACCTCATACCGCTCGGAGGAACCGTGACGCCTGGAGCCGAGTACGCCAACTGGTTCCAGTACGCAGCGGACTACTTCCACCACATGATAGGCCCTCTGATCACGCTGGTCCTGTCCTTCATAGGCTACTACTTCATGATCATGAGGAACACGCTCCTGGACGTCTTCACCGAGGACTACATGCTCACGGCGAGGGCCAAGGGCCTGAAGACGAGGACCGTGTTGTTCCGCCACGCCATGAGGAACGCCATGCTCCCCATGATCTCGGTGATAGCGCTGGAGGTCGTGTACCTGTTCAGCGGGGCAACTGCCACGGAGACGGTCTTCTCTTGGCACGGGCTTGGCCTGCTGATCTACGAGTCGGTTCTCAGGGCAGATCTGCCGGTGCTGCAGGGTCTCTTCCTCTTCATAGCCCTCTCGGTGCTGGTGGCAAACCTGCTGGCAGACATCACGTACGCACTCGTCGACCCAAGGATCAGGTACGGGTGATTGAATGAGCAGGGCAGCCGTAAGGAGGAGGACGCTCTTCAAGAGAATCTCCTCGTTCTGGCAGTTGTACAAGGCTAGCAAGCTCGGCGTTTTTGGCTTGGCCGTGATGCTGGCCTTTGGGTTAATAGCAGCCCTCGCTCCGTTCTTGACGCCCTACGACCCTGGAGACTTCATCGGCAAGCCCCTCGAGCCGCCCTCTCTCAAGCACCCACTCGGCACCGATCAGATGGGGAGGGACCTGCTGAGCAGGCTGATCTACGGAACCAGGATCTCCCTGGCGGTTGGCCTGTCTGCCAGCGCAATGGCCGTGCTGATTGGAGCCGTGATCGGGCTGGTTTCTGGCTACTTTGGCGGGATAGTCGACATGGTCCTCATGAGGATAACGGACGTGTTCATCCAGCTCCCCACGCTCCCGCTGATGCTCATATTCGTGGCGATCTTGGGCAAGGGGATATTCAACATCATACTCGTCATAGCCATCCTCGGCTGGACGCCGACCGCCAGGATGGTCAGGTCCCAGACGCTCTCACTCAAGGAGAGGCCGTTCGTCGAGGCCGCGAGAGCGATAGGGGCCAGCGACCTCCACATACTGGCCAGGCACATAGCGCCTAACGTGGTGCCCCTCATATTCGCCAACGCCGCCATAAGCGTCGTCAACGCCGTGCTCTCAGAGTCCTTCTTGAGCTTCCTGGGCTTTGGCGACCCGAGGGTTCCGAGCTGGGGAATGCTCCTCTACTACGCCAGGCTGGCTGGAGCCACCGTGAACGGCTACTGGTGGTTCATCATACCGCCAGGGGTCGCAATAATGCTCCTGGCCCTGGGGTTCGCGTGCATCAACTACAGCCTCGATCAGATCCTCAACCCGAGGCTCAGGAGGAGGTGATTTGTTGGCCAAGAGTCCCGAGCACGTGCTGGTGGTAGAGAACCTCAGAGTGTATTACGACACTCAGGCTGGCGTCATCAAGGCCGTGGACGGAGTGAGCTTCGAGATAAAGAGGGGAGAGATCGTAGGGCTCGCCGGGGAGTCTGGGAGCGGCAAGACCACCACGGCGCTGGCCGTGATGAAGCTCCTCCCTTCAAACGCTAGGATAGTGTCTGGGCGAATTCTGCTCAGCAGGACGGACGTGGTACCTCTCGATGAAGACGAGATGAGACACATCAGGTGGAACAAGGTCTCCATGGTGTTCCAGGGGGCTATGAACGCTCTCAACCCCGTTCTCAGAGTGGGAGACCAGATAGCGGAGGTTCTGATCGAGAAGAGGGGGTACAGCAAGGAGAAGGCCATGGAGCGTGTCAGAGAGCTGTTCAGCCTGGTCGGCATAGACCCGTCGAGGGTAAGGGACTACCCCCACGAGTTCAGCGGGGGGATGAGACAGAGGGCCATCATAGCCATGGCGATAGCCCTGAACCCCGACTTGGTGATAGCTGACGAGCCTGTGACGGCCCTCGATGTGGTGGTGCAGTCCAAGGTGCTGGAACTCTTGAAGCAGCTCAGGGACAAGCTGGGGATAAGCGTGCTGCTGATCACTCACGACCTCTCGGTCATAGCCGAGACGTGCGACAGGACCGCGATAATGTACGCTGGGCGAATAGTGGAGTACGGCGACACGGTGGAGCTGTTCAGCAACTCCCTGCATCCATACACGAAGGCCCTGATCTCGGCTTTTCCGAGCATCACCGGAGAGCGGAGGACGTTCGAGCCGATAAGGGGAGATCCGCCAAACATGCTGGAAGTCCCGCCCGGCTGTCCATTCCACCCAAGGTGCCCGAGGAGGTTCGAGCCCTGCGACAAGGAGGAGCCCAGGCTGATCGAGATCAATCCAGGGCACTGGGTCGCCTGCCACCTAGTGGGAGGGAGATGACGTGGTGGAGAGCCTTCTGCAGGTAGAGAACCTGAAGGTTTGGTTCCCGGCGAGGACTGGAATCTTGGCGGCGCTCAGGGGCAAGCGTAGATACGTCAAAGCCGTCGATGGGGTGGGCTTCGACATAAAGAAGAAAGAGGTCGTCTGCTTGGTCGGGGAGTCTGGGAGCGGCAAGACCACGGTGGCTAGAGCTATTCTCAGGCTTATTGAGCCGACCGACGGAAGGGTGCTCTTCGAGGGGAGGGACGTCCTCTCCTTCTCCAAGAGGGAGCTCAGAGAGTGGAGGAAGGAGGCGCAGATAATCTTTCAGGACCCCTACGAGTCTCTAGATCCTAGAATGTCCATCTACGACATCCTCGCCGAGCCGCTGAGGGTCAACAAGGTCGTCGAGAACTCCGAGGAAGAGTATGAGAGGATCGCCAAGACGCTCGAGGACGTCAGGCTCGTCCCGCCAGAGGACTTCATGGTCAGGTTCCCGCACGAACTCTCGGGAGGGCAGAGACAGCGTGTGGCCATAGCGAGGGCTCTGATCCTCATGCCCAAGTTCATCGTGGCCGACGAGCCGGTCAGCATGCTGGACGCCTCGATTAGGATTCAGATACTGAGCCTCATGGAGGAGCTCAGGCAGAAGTACGGCCTGACCTACCTCTTCATCACTCACGACCTTGCTCAGGCGAGGTACACCGGTGACAGGATCGTTGTGATGTACCTAGGCAGGGTCATGGAGATCGGCCCCACCGAGGACGTGATCCAGAAGCCCCTCCACCCCTACACAAAGGTGATCCTCTCTCACGTGCCCGTGCCCGACCCAATAGTGGCTAGAAGCAGGCAGAAGATTGAGGTTCCTGGAGAGACGCCCAGCCCCATAGACCTGCCCCCCGGCTGCAGGTTCTGGCCTCGATGTCCGTTCGTGACTGAGCGATGCAAGGAGGTCGAGCCTGGCCTGAAGGAGGTGGGGCCGGGCAGGTTCGTGGCCTGCCACCTCGTGTCGTGAGGGCCGTCAGAAGGAGCCTATCCACGTGCGGGGAATCGGCCCTCAGGCTGGGAACCCTCGAGAGCCTTCAAGATAGGATCGGCTGCCTCGGGAACCCGCTGGATGAGCCTCAGAAGGCCCCTGTCGGGTCAACCTCAATAACCAGCGGAACTCCATCAGCGCTGACCGCCAGCAGAGTCCTGTGGTAGACGAGATCGTGAGATAGCACGGAGATCGACTCTATTGTCTCACCCCTAGATAGCCCGAAAAGCAGTGCGATGGCCTCCCTCTGAGCCACCAGCCTAGCTAGGCTGTCGGAGATCCGCCTCTCTGCCGTGGCGATACCAGGGGGCATAGGTATGAGAATGCTCCTCTTCATCGTGCTGTGCATCTTCCTCAGCTTCTCGGCCGTGGGCTCCAACTCCTTCTCCAGCTCGGAGAGCCACCAGACTATCTCCTCCAGGAACGTTTTGGGGCTCTCAGTGGTCTGGGGCAGCAAGACGATGTCGCCGCCCACAGGCTCGTCTGAGCACTCCATCGAGGGGATCAGGGGTCGAATTAGAGGTATCGCCTCGCTAAGTCCCTTGGGGTACGGGGCCAAGGTGGCGTTGATCGCTGTGACGCCGCCGAGAGTCGATCCCCCTGAGCTCTCTAGCTCGTAGCTCACTCTGAAGTAGGGGATGAGGCACTTCCTCACCACAGAGATGCTCCTGAAGCCGCTCCTCTTCAGAGCCTTTAGGGCCTTATTCTCTTTGGGCCACTCTCCCACGGCCGGGGCTATCATCCGCTGACAGGCCGCTCAGCGACCCTTTTAACTCACCGCCGTGGTTTGAGTAAAGCAGGCCCAGTCCACAGCGACTCAGGGCGAGTCTCTGCACTCCTGTGGAAAATTTATCCCATAGCCAGGTCGGGCCGCTGGATGCGCAAGCCCGACGCCGCCACGCTTGTAGGCTGGGCTAGCCAGATAGTCCCGGCGGCGATCTTGGGCGTGGCCGCTCGCGTCGCCGCGGATGCGCTCCACTTCCCGGGGTACTTCGACTCTCTCGGCGCCATGTGGGTGGCTCAGAAAGGACTTGCGCAGGGTCTCCTCGGTGGAGTACTCACCGGGCTCCTGCTCACGGCCTACTACAAGGCGTACTTGGCGGCATTCTGGGTCCCAGGCCTGGCGGCCCTCCTCTACGGTTTCATGAGGAGGAGGGGAAGGCCCATCCTCGGAGTTCTGCTCGCGGCGTTGGCGTACGTCCTAGGCTGGGCCGCGGTCTACTGTCTCGCAACGGGGACCTGGAAGAAGGTACCCCTCTACCTGCACACGAAGGGAGCGCTGATCCTTGCGCTAGATGTCTTGATCTGCGCCGGCGTTGGGGAGGTGCTCTCTCCCCTCTTAGCTCGGCTCGACGACCGCAGGGTCGTGGCTGGCGTAACGCTCGCTGCGTTGGCCATCACAGGTCTGGCGTACATTCAGGTACAGCAGAACGAGTGGGGGATAGCGGGATCCTTCCCGGAGAGGGAGGGGTGGGAGAAGTTCCACTCAAAGATGGACCTCGTGAGGATTTGGATGGGGGAGAAGGGGATTAACAACTACTACTATCCGGAGACGAGGTTCACTAGGGGAGATCCAGGGTATCAGGTCTGGGTGGGGCTGTACTGGATACAAGGGTGGCACGACGTGGCGGACGTCTCGTTAGACAGCGCGTTCGCGGTCTGGGATCAGAACTTCTGGAACGGAATCCACGGAGTGCCAGACCCTTACACCTATGTCATTGACGTCCACAACATCACCGAGATCAACTTCAAGGGATACAGGGCCTACCTGATGTACGGAGGGATGCTGACTCTCAGCGACGTGGAGCCCTACGAGGAGGTCTGGCTCGAGGGTTTCTTCATCACGTTCTACGATGAGGGGCATGATAGGACCGCAATAATCTACGCATGCGCAACGAAGGATAACCTGCCAGCCATGATAGACGAGCTCTGGGCCCTGGTAAACTCGTGGGAGCTGGCCCCGCAGAAGCTAGGCTGGCAATTGTGACTCTCGCTTCGAGGGGGGTGCCTCAATGTTATAGGACTTAGAGTAGAGAAGCGCTTGAATATTCGCTGAATAAAACGACACGTCAGACACTTTATATTCTCTCCAATCAAAACAAGAACAATGGCTTCGGCCCATAGGTTTTACATTTTTGACGCTTTTACAAGTAAACCGTTCTCCGGCAACCCGGCCCTCATCGTAGTTCTCGAGGGAGATCTGCCAGACGAGATCCTTCAGAAAATATCTCGCGAAATTCCACTGCCCATAACGTGTTTCCTAAAGCGATCGAACAAACAGATCTACGAGATAAGGTTCTTTACACCGCACGAAGAGATAGGCATCTGTGGCCACGGTCTAATAGCCTCTGCGTACTTGCTCGCAGCCGAGAATCCTAGCTCAGAAACCTTCCAGTTCCTCTCTAAAGCCGGAGTCCTTACAGTGGAGAGCGAATACTTTGATGAGCGTATGGTTGTTTTCGTTTCACAGGCAACCCCGACCGTCGAACGGGCCCATGTAGACCCAGAAAGAGTGCTATCTGCTGTGGGATTGGGGAGAGATAGCATGGGCCACCTGCCAATAGAGGTAGCCTCAGTTGGAAGGCCTAAGCTTATGGTCCACCTGAGGAGCTTAGAGGATTTGAGAAACATTCGGCCTGACTATGAAGAAATTATGGAAATCTGCAAGATTACTAACACCACTGGATTACACTTTTTCACTCTCGAAACCTTGGAAGCAAACAGCGTAGCGCACGCTAGACACTTCACCGAAGCCAAAGAGGGGAGAGAAGACGTAGCGACAGGCGTGGCCAATGCAGCGCTCGCCGTTTACTTATACAAGCACGGGATGGTTGAGGATTTTTCGAGAGTTCTAAGGTTTGAGCAGGGCTTCTTTCTCGGAAGACC
>CBEVRO010000047.1:0-10146 GCA_965552295.1 uncultured archaeon
CGCCCTCGAGGTCGCAGGCTCCCTCCCCCGCCGCCACCTCCACCCCCTCCGCCGCCGAGGAGGCTCCTCAGGGCTAGGAGGGAGGAGGAGAGCGGAATAGACCTGAGAGACATAGCCAAGTACGGAGGGGCCGCAGCCCTCGGAGCTGGGGCGGTGCTGCTCTGGACGCAGCGGGACAAGATACTCGACGCGCTCAGAGGGAGGGAGGAAGAAGCTACCGAAGAGGATGTGAGGAAGGTAGTTGAGGAGGTTCTCAAGGAGCAGGGAGCCTCTCTAAGCGAGGAAGAGAAGGAGGAGGTAGTTAAGAAGGTTCTAGAGGAGCTAAAGGGAGGGTGACCTAAGAGGTCTCTCCTCATCTCTTTATCTCTTTTTCTTACAAAAGGATTCTGAGCGTTCTTCTTGACCTCTCAACCACCTTGGGGGCTAGAAGGCGCGTGAAAAACAGGATAGCGAGCAATTGGACCTGACCTTCACGTCAGCGATCTAAACCCAGCTTACGCGAGACTATGGCTGCCATGTGAGCGACGTGAATTGAGTGCTCGTACCTGCTAGCCGTTGAGAGACCCTCCACGAGCCAGGGGGGGCACGACTGAGAGGTCGATATCCGAGAGCCTCCTAAGGACCCATCGCTCCTCCAGCTCTGCCATAACGTCCAGAAGCTCCCTCAAAGGGGCACCGAGGCCCTCGACTAAGTGATCTAAAAACCTCTAACCCGCCTCAGGAACACCTCGATGGAGAGGGACCGGCTTGCTGATCTCCAAACGCGTCGTCTGAAGCTTGCTTTGATATAGAATCGCCATCCGTCGGGTTTATAGGAAATCCTTTTCCTTCACCTATGGGCTTTTGCCATGCCGGCCGTAGGCAGGAGCAGGTTAGAGGATGTGACCAAGCTCCTAGTTGACACGGCCATGGGCCGAGTGAAGGCGGACTTGGTTGTGAAGAACGGCAAGTTGGTGAACGTCTTCACGGGAGAGATTATCGAAGGAGTGGACGTGGCCATTAAGGGGGATAGGATAGCCCTTGTTGGCAAGGCTGACCACACAGTCGGTGATTCAACTCAGGTGGTCGACGCAAATGGTATGTACTTCGTTCCTGGGTTCTTGGACGGCCACGTCCACATAGAGAGCTCCATGATGACCGTGACCGGCTTCGCCAGAGCTGTTCTCCCTCACGGCACGACGACGGTGTTTGCGGATCCTCACGAGATAGCCAACGTGCTCGGCCTAGACGGCGTGAAGCTAATGCTGGACGAGTCCAGGGGAGTCCCCCTGAAGGTCTACATCTCCCTGCCCTCCTGCGTCCCCGCCACGACGCCTGAGTTCGAGACCGCAGGCGCCGAGATCACACCAAAGGATGTCGAGGAGGCGATGAAGTGGGAGGGCGTGGTGGCGCTGGGCGAGGTGATGAACTACCCCGGCGTGCTCATGGGAGACGACAAGATGCACGGCGAGATAGCGGCTACCCTCAAGGCTAGCAAGGTCGTCGAGGGGCACTTCTACGGGAACCTCGAGGAGGAGCTAAACGCCTACGCCGCGGCGGGAATAACCTCCTGCCACGAGTCCACCAGCAAGGAGGCGGGCCTGGCTAAGGTCAGGCTCGGCATCTACGCCATGATAAGAGAGGGATCAGCCTGGAGGGACCTGGCAGAGGTCATCAGGGCCGCCACGGAGACCAAGATCGACACGAGGAGGATCTGCATCGTGAGCGACGACAGGCACCCAGAACACCTCCTCTCGGAGGGGCACATGGACCACATAGTCAGGAGGGCGATAGAGGAGGGCGTGGACCCCGTCACGGCGATTCAGATGGCCACTCTGAACACGGCCGAGCACTTCAGGGTGGACCACGAGGTCGGCGCGATAGCCCCCGCCAGGTACGCCGACATCTTGCTCCTCGACAACCTAAGCAAGGTCTCGGTCAACACCGTGATAGCGGACGGGAAGGTCGTGGCCAAGGAGGGCAAGCTGACGGTCGACATCCCGACGCCGACCTACCCTGACTTCGCCAAGAAGACCGTCAAGCTGTCCAGGCCTCTCACGCCAGAGGATTTCGAGATATCGGCTCCAGCGCCTGAAGGCACCGCCAAGGTCAGGGTCATCGAAGTGATAGAGGCCAGCGTGCTGACCAAGCACTTGGTGGTAGACGCGCCAATCTCAGATGGCAAGGTCGTGGCCAGCCCAGAACTAGACCTAGCCAAGGTCGCGGTGATTGAGAGGCACAAGGGCACCGGCAACAAGGGGCTGGGGTTCGTGAGGGGATTCGGCTTCAAGGGTGGAGCGGTCGCCTCCACCGTGGCTCACGACAGCCACAACCTGCTGATAGTCGGCATGGACGATAGAGACATGGCCCTGGCCGGCAACAAGCTCGCCGAGGTTGGGGGAGGGATGATAGCAGTCAGGGACGGCGAGGTATTGGGCCTAGTGGAGCTGCCCATAGCGGGGCTGATGTCTGACGAGCCCGTCGAGGAGGTCGTCAAGAAGGTCGAGGGACTTGCAAATGCTTGGAAGGAGCTTGGATGTGAGATGATCTACCCGTTCATGACCATGGCCCTGCTGGCCCTCCCAGTGATCCCGGAGCTTAGGATAACAGACAAGGGGCTCGTGGACACCGTTACCTACAAGATGGTCGACCTGTTCGCGTAGCTAGACCTAGCAGCTCGCTCACACTAGGACGATGCGACTAGCTAGTATCCTGAGAGACCCAATTACCTTAGACTCTAACGTCTCTGGAAAGCTGACGATTATGACATTCCCTCCGAGCGACTGTACCTCTTCGACTATGGTCCTCAGCAGTAGGTAGCCCTCCCAAGTCCCGGCGTGGATCATGAGGTGGTTGGCGCTGTCCACCACGACGTTGATCTCTGGCCCCAGGCGTTCGTGTGCCCTCCTAAGTATGGCGTGGATCTGCGAGAGCGAGGGAGAGACCTCGTACTCTTGGTCTCCGATGCTCCGCGGGTGGCTGATGCTCTTCGAGATCACGTACGAGATGAGAGAATTGCCTCTCTTCAAGAACTCAAAGGCCAGAGGGGAGGCCCTGTGAGAGATGACAAGCGTTGGGCCCTCAGAGAGCTTCTTGACCCTCTCGAGTAAGCATGCCGAGTAGATTGCGGGCTCAGCCTCTACTAGAACTATCTCGGCATGTTCGAGCCCCGCAGAGACCTCAGACTCTGCAATCCTCTTCCAAATCAGTGAGAGCTGGATGGCCGCCACCACGACGGCTATGGAGGCTTGACCAGTTAGTGCGGCGGCCCATATCATCACGCTGGCTCCAGAAGCTATCCCAATGTGGATCTCTAGTCCCGCCAGCACGCCCATGGCGGCCGAGGCTGAGAGCCAGGGAGTTGCTGCTAACCCCCTCCCATGCGCCGACTCCGAGGCAAACTTCACTAGGAGGGCCCCGCTGATTAGAGCAACCCCGGGTATGGTGACCCAGGCTCTCGGGTCAGCCGGGGGGTAATCTAGGCACTTGACGCACCCAAAGGCGAGGGCAGCCCCTCCCAAGCTTGAGACGGCGAGAGCACCGGGCAGAAACCTGCTCAGAACCTTCATCCTCTCTACGGCCCTCAGAAACGACCGGGCTCTGTCGATGAACTCAACCCCTAAGATAGCGCACGTCGCCGCGCCGAAGAACAGAGCCAGAGCCTCGCAGGCAGCCACGACTGTCGGCGTCTCTCTAACCGAGCCGATCGCCATCAAGAGGTAAGTCGCTGCGACTGGGGCCAAGGATAGCGAGATCATGTTTGTGTAGTGCAGCGGAATCTCTGGCACTAGATTTCTGGCGTGCAGCTTCAGAGAGGTCGAAAAGATCGCCACTAGCACTGAGAGGTATATCAGCCCAGCCATCTCACCGAAGTTCGGTGAGGGGCTCAGCCCCCATGTCCAGGGAGGGTGCTTCACCATAGGCGCGACGATGAATAGAGTGGACGCAAGTATCAGGAGGGCTGCACGCTCTCCAATCAGCGTGGCCTTCCAGCGGGAAGTATCTATCAAGATAACACGATTTAGTCCCTCTTTAAGAGGGAATTTAAACCTTTGTTGAGCTATAGGCAGTCTGGAGGGAACTTAGATCCACATTTAATACCCAAAAGCAGGGTATTAAGCCCGAGGATGGATGCAAAGATACTCCGACTCTCCCTCACAATTGCGATTCGCAGCCTGAGGAGGAGGAGATTCAGATCGGCTTTAACCTTGTTGGGCGTGGCCGTTGGCATGAGCACGGTTGTGGCGCTAACAGCCGTGGCGCTCGGAGTCAGAGAAGCGGCGGTCGGATTCCTCAGCCAGACGACCGACTTCATGGTGATGCCCAGGGGGGAGGGCGAGTTCTCGGCTAACCTTCCAGAGACTATGGTCCGACACATAAGCCTATATCCAGAGGTCGAAGCAGCTGGCCCCGTTCTGTCTCAGATGGTCCTCATCGAGGGAGAGCCAGCGTGGGCTATGGGCGTCACAGACGAGACGAACGAGGTAGTTCAAGTCAAGCTAGGTGAGGGAAGGGAGTTAGAGGGTGAGGGAGAGGTCGTAATAGGCCACACGCTGGCCCAGGAGCTAGGAGTAAAGCCGGGAGACATTCTGAGAGTCAGTCCATCTTACGACGAGCCTGGAATTCCAATGAAGATCGTCGGGATACTGGCGCCGACCGGCGGAGTGGCTGACATGGCGGTCTACATGGAGCTGCCCGTGCTCCAGGAGATGCTGGGAAAGGAGGGCAGGATCTCGATGGTCGTGGTCAGACTCAAGGACCCCAGGCTGGCGGAGCAGTTCAAGAGGAGGGTCGAGGCGAGATACCCGGACCTAGAGGTGGTGGACACGAAGCAGATAGCAGAGAATGTGGGGAGAGTGCTAGACATGCTGAACAGCATGCTGCTGGCCATCGGCGGCATATCGCTCTTGGTGGGCGGCCTCGGGGTCATGAATACTACCATGGTCTCGGTGCTCGAGAGGACGAGGGAGATAGGCGTCATGAAGGCGATTGGAGCAAAGAAGAGCCACGTCCTGACGATATTTCTGACGGAAGCCTTCCTGCTAGGAACCATGGGTGGAGTGATCGGCGTCCTAGGTGGGGTGATCCTAGCCAAGGCTGCGAGCACGCTGATACCAAAGCTGGTCGGATTCCCTCTCACGGCCAAGCTAACGTGGTGGTTGATAGTAAGTCCCGTGTTTCTAGCCGGAGTCTTGGGGGTCGTGGCTGGCTTCTACCCTTCCTGGAGAGGCGCTAGCGTGAGGCCCTTGGAGGCGATAAGGTATGAGTGAGGCGGCCGTTGAGCTTGTAGAAGTCAGCAAGATATACAAAATTGGTGTGCAGGAGGTCAGAGCGCTCGATAACGTCTCTCTGAGGATAGAGAGGGGAGAGTTCACGGCTATCATGGGGCCCTCCGGCTCAGGCAAGACGACGCTGCTCAGCGTCATGGGGTGCCTCATTCGGCCCACCTCTGGGAGGGTTCTAATTGGGGGAGTTGATGTGACCGACTTGAGCGAGGACAAGCTCGCCGTTTTCAGGGCTAGAAAGATAGGCTTCGTCTTCCAGTTCTTCAACCTGATCAGCACCCTGACCGCCCTCGAGAACGTCATACTGCCGATGGTGTTTGCGGGAGGCATCCCAGAGTGGGAGATGAGGGCCAGGGCAATGGAACTCTTAGAGGCTGTTGGGCTGGCGGACAGAGCGCATCACCGCCCCTCAGAGCTGTCTGGCGGACAGCAACAGAGGGTGGCAATAGCAAGGGCTCTTGCAAACGACCCAGAGATAGTGCTGGCGGACGAGCCTACTGGGAACCTGGACAGCGTAACGGGAGAGGAGGTGATGGATCTCATGGAGAGCCTCAACAAATCGCTGGGCAAGACGTTTGTCATAGTTACTCACGATCCAGCCGTTGCCAAGAGGACTAGGAGGGTTCTGTACATGAAGGACGGCAGGGTGTACGAGTCGCCGCCTGAGGAGATTCTGCGGGAGAGGGAGGTCTCCCCAGAGGAGAGGAGGCAGAAGCTCACGCTCCTCCTCGAGGAGGTGAGGAGGCTGAAGTCCGAGGTGGCCAGAGTCTCACCGGATGCTAGGCTGGCGGAGCTGGAGGAGCTGGCAACGGGTCTAAGGATGGGCATAGCCAGGATAAGGAGGGAGCTGAGCAGGATATGAGGGTCCGAAGCCTATTAGCGCTGTTTTCCCTCTTGATCCTTGCTCTACTGCCAGCAAATGTGGCCGTGCTCCAGCCTACCGGCACTAAGTCAGAGACCATCTACTACAAGATGTTTCCAACTGGGGGCCTGACGTCAGGGTCTGTGGAGGTCCTCCTGAGGGCAGGAGGCTCTGAAGAGAGCGTTATGATTGTGGACAGAGTGTACATGGCTGACGCGGGCTCGGTGTCACCGCTCCTCGGAAGCCTACCGCCCAGCCGCATAGAGAGTTTCTACGGACACGTAATCTTGTACTGGGATGGCGTTCAGCTCTCTCCCGAGGACGAGATTGAGATCAGGTACTCAACTCAGACGAGCGCGCCTCCTCCTCTGGGAGTCAACCTCACGATACTCATCAACGGGGAGCCAGCCTCTCTGATAGAGTTTAACGGAGATTATTTCCTCGAGATAAATCGTGGGGACTCGCTAAACCTCACCTTCACACTCTCCAACCTCAGACACCCGGTCAGGACGTCCGTCGGCGAGGGGAGGCCGCCTCTGGTCTACACGCTGCAGGTGAGCCTCCCGAAGTCCCACTTCTCCGAGCCCACGGGCTCGCCAGAGCCGTCGATGACTTTACCCACGACGGACGACTGGATGCTGTCTTGGATGGGCGTGCTGTGGGACGAACCCGTGGTTGTGAGCCTGTCTGCCAAAGTCAGGCCAACGGCTACAGAGGGCTTCATTGAACTCCCAGCGGTCACGGTTCAGGCAAGTCTAGAGGCTGACACGATCGCCGAACAGCTGAGAGAGGCTGTGGAGAGCTATCGAGACGCCCTCGAAGCTCTGAAGGAGATGAACGAAACGCTGTCTGAGGCAGTGAGCGGGATGGAGACCATGGCCAACTGGCTGGGTGAGGGGAGGGACAGAGTTCTCGAGGCCAGCGATGGGCTCCTCAAGCTTGCTGATGCGCTAGAATCAGCTTCAGTGGCCGCCTCAGAAGCCTCAGAGGTCGCTGAGGAGGCTGCGCGAGAGGTTGAATACACAGTCTCTGAGGCTCAGAACGCTCTGACGCTCTTAGATTCCGTGGAAGAGTCGCTAGAGAAGTTCTACGAATCTTACGAGAACCTAACCCAGGCCTTGTACGAGTTGCTAGAGGAGACAGGGATACCCCTCAACCTGACCCCGCCAGGGGGAGCGCTCTTCCCATCAGTCTTAGAGAGTATCAGATCTCAGCTTACAGCGGCCATAACTAGGGGGCAGTCTGCAACCGACATGCTGTACGGCCTGGCATACGCCATGGAGAACGCGAGCGCATCGGCCGAGAAAGCTGCAGAGCAGGCTCGGGTAGCAGCCAACGAATTAGAGAGTCTAGGCGAAGCTCTGGCAATGGCCGAATATGCGGCTGGGAACGGGATTGAGTCGGCGCAGGCCGGTCTCGCTCAGCTTGAGGAGCGCATAGCAGAGGCAGAGAGCGAACTCGAAAAGGCTCTGCTCAGAGCAGAGCTTGCCTCGTATTACGAACCGCTGACAGGGGTTTGCGAGCTGGATGAAGGCGAGCACGCTCTACTGGTCGCCAAACCAGAACTAACAGAGCTGGAGGGCCAGTGGGCCATTGAATCGCTCTCCATCATGAGCAACTCTAGCATGAGGATTCTCGGAGTGGTGATACCCGTACCCTGCTCGCAGGGTCCACCTAAGGTCGAACTAATGCAGGAGGGATCGTGGAGAGGGTACAGAATTGACGAATTAGCGGGCGTTGGCGTGCTGTACTTTCCCGACTCATGCATCGTCTACATACGCACAGATGCCAATGTCACCGACGGGAGGGTCAACCTCACGATAGGGGGGATGCCCCTCAGACTTCTGCTCCCTGAAGCGGTGGAGAGAGATGCCCTACTAGACCCATCAGTCGGCCTTGAGCTTGAGACCAACTCTAGAGTGGTGATAAAGCTCAGCCTCCCCACTTTATCCGTGGACATACCTGTTCGTCAAGAGGAAGAGCCTGTCCCAGCACAGACGCCATCACCACCCGAGGAGGCCGCCAGCAAGTGGAGAGGGCTCTACCTGATTGGCGCGGTGATTGCGGCGATGTGCACGGTAGCGGTCTACAGAGTGCACCGCCAGAGATCCGAGGAGAAGGCGGCACTCCTGGCCAGGATATTAGAGATGGCGGCACAGCTAGATGCTCTTGAGTCAGAGCTGATAGAGAGACTAGGTGAAGATGTCGAGGAGAAATAGCGTCTGGCCACTGAGGATGTGTGAGTCTTTTAACGTAAGTGACCCCTAGCACATTGGTGATTACGCGCTCTAGGGGACGGACTTTGGCGGGTGACTTAGAGGAAGCGAGGGGAAGAGCGGTCGAGGAGATGCTCGCAGCCGGCTTCATAATGGGCGGAAGGGCTACCTTCGACATACTGGCGCGACTCATAGCGGGGAAGATCAAGGGGGACTGGAGGCAGGCCTTCTACAAGAACCCCAAGAAGTTCTACAAGGCTCTGGTGGAGGCAGTCGGTGGCGAGACGATGGCGTACATGATACTGCGTATGGCCACTAAGAGGCTTAGAGAACTGGGCATTCGGGTCGAAGGGACGGAGATAATAGACGCTCTGAAGAAGGGAGACAAAGCAAAGCTCCTCAGGATCGTCGACGAGCTGGCCGTTGCCCTCGAACTCGTCTAGGCGATGACGAGGTCTATCTTCACTCCCTTGGGCGGGGGAGCCATCAGGCCAGGCTTCTCAATAACGACCCTGACTATCGGCTTAGCCTCGCTGAAGTACTTCTTGGCCCACTCCTCGAATAACGCTCCAAGCTCTTGATCTGGAGCCCTTATAGTCACGCTCACAACCTCCGTCTTTAGTATGCGGAACCTCTCGAAGAACTCGTCGAGGAGGCCTCGCAGGTCGGCTATCTGCTCGGAGACGGTCTCGCCCCAGGGGGTTAGCCCCTCTATGTAGAGCACGCCGCCCTCGGTCCTTATGTTTGCATTTCTGTCGCCTCTCAGCATCTCAAGGAACAGCTGCTGCTCCACCATCCGCCTTCTTCTCTCCTCTATCCTCTTGATTACAGCCCTGTCCCCCAGCATAGTCCCTATCTTGGAGAAGAGGGGGTAGATCGCCACGGTGGCTGCCGCCCAAGCCGCGAAGCTCTTCCACAACAGCCCCTTGACAGACTCCAGTGTAGGAGCGGTCTCAGGCCTATTGACCCACCCAAGCATCGTCCACATTAGATACCCAAACCAGAGACCCGTGGTGAGCGCTACACCTAGCTGAGCCAGTTGGGTTCTATACTTCTCTCTAGTCTTCTCGAAGAGTTCGTGTCTATCGATAGGCTTCTCATATGCGTCGATGACCATGTCCAAGTATACGACACGCTCGATTGACGTTAAAACATTGCCCCCTCTCCCAGGCTAGATGACCTCCCGCGAGGATCTCAGGATCGTCGCCGTTGCATCCCCAATAAGTCCAGACGCTAGGGCTTTTGTAGGCGAGTCGGTCTCATCTGCTCTTAAGTCTGTAGAGAGTACAGGACTAAAGGTCTCCTTTGACGGAATCCTTACCGAGCCACCGAGCGAGGCCCTCAAGGGGGAGGGGTTGCTAGCTATCCTGGTTGTCACTGGAGGGACGGAGTCAACTACGCTGCGAGCGGCATCAGAATGGGGAGGAGGCCTAGCTCTGGTAGCAACTCCCCTCGCCAACTCTCTCGCAGCATCCCTGGAGGCGGCTAAGGCCCTGAGGCGAATGGAGATCTACGCCCGCGTCGTAAAATCGGCCAGATGGAGCGAGATACCATGGCGTGAGGTTGTCAGAGCTGCCAGAGTGTCCTGGGCAGTCAAAAAGTTGTCAAATTCTAAATTTGGCCTTGTTGGAGGCCCATCTAGCTGGCTGGTGGCGAGCCCTCCTGAACTCGGACCGCTGAGGGAATCAGGAGCCTCGCTAGAGATTGCGCCGCTCTCAGAACTTCTTAGTCGTTCCGAGAGAGTCCAACCCAGGCGAGATGAAGCGGAGAACACAATTCAGAGGGCGCGAGAAGTCGACGTGTC
>CBEVRO010000048.1:0-9914 GCA_965552295.1 uncultured archaeon
AGTAATTTTTCCACGTAGGCCCCCATGTCCATCAGCTCCTCAATCTTATCGTCGCCCAGCCTCGCCACCCTGGTCTCGGTCCCCTCTAGGTACGTCACGAAGACCGCGGCCTCCTGCCTTGGCGCCTTCTCCAGCACGGCCATCAGGAAGTACGGGTTGTGCGTCGTTATGAAGTACTGGTTCCTGTCGTCGAGGGCTATTCGCTCAGCCAGGTACTTCGTGTAGTACGGGAGGGCGTGCGCCTCTGGCTCCTCCTCCGACAAGGCGCCCTCGGCGAGGTCACCCTGATACCATCCCCCGCGGGACCCGTGGCCGCAGACTCAGCCGTCCCCGGTCGTCAGGTGTGTACAGTCATCCGCAGGTCCGGACTTCCTTTCGCTGTGTATACAAAGATATAAGGCAGGCAGCTGTATACAACAATAGGATGTCCGAGGTGCTCTCTGTCAGGGTCAGTAGGGGGCTGAAGAGGGAGGCCGAGGAGCTGGGGATAGACGTTCGGAGGGTCGTCGAGGAGGCCCTCAGGAGGGAGATACTGAAGGCCAGGCAGAAGAGGTTTAGGGAAGTCCTGGAGAGAGCCCTGAAGGGCATGCACCTGAGCGAGGAGGAGTGGGTTCTGGCGGTGAGGGAGTCCAGGAGGGAGAGGTGAGGCCTTGGACCCGGAGTACTTGGTCGACACCTCTGCCCTGTATCCAGCCATCCTCAGGCTCCGAGAGGATATTCTAGCCCATGCAGAATTGCTCGCTGTTCTGGACCTCACCAAGTACGAGGTCGGGAACGTGCTCTGGAAGGAGGCCAAGAGGGGGAGGGTAGAGGACCTCGAGTCAGCCTCCTCCCTCTTCGAGGAGGTGCTGAGGCACCTCAGGGAGATCCGAGTGGAGGTCGAGGACCTGCCCGGGATCCTCAGGCTGGCCGTTGAGAGGGGCTTGTCCTTCTACGACTCCTCGTACGCCTACGTGGCAGAGAGCCGGGGGATCAAGCTGGTCACAGAGGACGAGGTCATGCTTGAGAAGTGCCCAAGTGCCGTGAGGCTCGAGGAGTTCGTGGCGGAGCTGAAATCCGTTAGGCGGTAGTGCCCCCGAAGACTCTGCGCATTTGAGAGGTTGACTCCCCCGCAGCGGGCCCTGAGGGTCAGGGGTGTGCTCCACGGAGACCCGCAACGCGAAAACCTGCCTCAAGCCCCCCGGCGCTTGAGCCGCAACTGAGCAGTAGGAAGGATGTCCTCTCCCGAGGACGCGGCGATCAGGAGGACTGGCAGAGTGAGCATGAAGACCGCCACGCCGAGGGCCAGCGCGAGGCCTCCTCCTGCTGGAGAACTCCCTCCCCGACCACTCGACGCGATTCCTCACCACCTCTTGGCCAGCCTCAACCCACGAGCCGCGACCGCTGAATCCATAAAGGGCTTCAGGCTGGCGTGGGCCTAGGCCCACCCTCAACAGGTCCTTTCACCAGCGAGGTCGATCAGGGTCGAGACGGCCCTGCCCCCGAGGGGCCGGCCTCGAGGGCGTCGACGCGCGATCCCCACGGAGACCTTTTTAACCAGACAGCGGGTATTGCTCAATGGAAAAATTCTTTGATACTTAACCTGAAAGATTATTAAGATATTATCGCTAAGTTTGACGGGTCTCCTGGGTGTCTTCGGAGAAGAAAGCCTGGTTGGCTGCTCTGCTGAACCTGCTTCTACCCGGCTTGGGTTTCATGTACGTTGGAGGAATTGCATGGGTCGTCGTGGGAATAATTCTCATCGCTTTCTTCTGGAGGCTGTCTCCAATAGCCTGGTTCCTGGTTACTGGCGCGGGCCCGGGAGAGATCTCAGCCTGGATTATCTTAGCTCTCATCACGGGATCCCTGGGGGCCTACCTGGCCCGTCGGAAGAACAGGAAGATGCAGGAGCTGACGAGCCCTCAGCCTCCAAGGCCCGAAACTCTGCCACCACAGCCCAGCAGGGGGCCTGAGCGAGATGGGGAGGAAAAGCTTCGAAAGCTTGAAGAAGCGCTCTTAGACGGCAGGATCAGCGAGGAGACGTACCGGGAGCTCAGGAGGAAGTATGAGGGACCTCAAAAACAAGAAGGAGCGGGGGTGGAAGAACCTCCCCTAGATCTCTCTGGGGAACTCAAGAAGTGCAGGAAGAAGGGCAACGAGGTTAGAGTAGTCTGCCCATCTTGCCGCGAGACCGCGATCATCAAAGCCTCCGCGTTTACGACAGACTTGGAGGAGAGATCGAGGATGGACATCAAGGAAACTGGAGAGAGCATCACCTTAGGCCACAATATAGGCTGGGTGCTGGGTTTCATTGCGGCAGTCTTCGCTGCAGGGGGAGCATTCGTTCTCGTTGCACTTCTAATCCATAGTACTGCCATAGCCTACATGCTCGCAGTGTTCCTCGTGCTGGCTCTAACCAGGCCGATTGGCTACTACCTCACCTTCAAGACTTTTGGCAGAGAGGTTCCCGTGTGGCTCTTCCGGTGTAAGAATTGTGGAGAGAACATGATCTTGGTATCAAACGGGTCTGAGACCTACGTGCTCGTAAAAAAGTGAGTTCAGCGAGCAGGAACCCAAGCTGAGTAGGAGTGCTTAGCTATGTTTCTGAGACGGGAGAAGGGAGTGGATAAGGACGAAGAATTCCTATTGACATCGGTAGCCTACCATGATCAGAATCTTCATCTGAAAGGTTCTTCAGGATCATCGCGGCGATTAATGATACTAAAACCTCCCCATTACAAGTCCATCTGACGCTGAAGAGGAGAGTTCTTGAGGTAGCAAGACGCTATAGAACTCCAAGCTCCGCCTGTCCTCTTCCTCACCCATGAGCAGGGTCCCATCTCATCTGTGAGCAGCGTGCCTTGGTTGCTATAAAGTGAGCGGGGTCCAAAACATTCTAGGGAAGCGTGAGAAGCTGACACGCTAACCCTCTTGGAGTTCCTTCCTCAGCTCCCCTAGCTCCGACAATGCCTTCTCCAAGATGATAGGGGGATCGCGGTGAGCAAGAATGCTGAGTCGCGCTCTGGAACACTACTTCTCTAGACGAGGAGTGGAACAGCGACCGTCCCCGGCCTAATCTCATTTGGAGCCTTCTATCTCAGGCAGAAGTTTCTCTCACGGAACTATTTTTAGGTGAAGGCGCCTCCCTCTGGGTGAGATGGGCGAGAGGCTGAAGTTCAGAGTGATCATAGAGAGGGACGAGGACGGGATGTACGTGGTTCAGTGCCCCGCTCTCCCGGGCTGCGTGTCCCAGGGGAGAACGAGGGAGGAGGCCCTGGAGAACATAAAGGACGCCATTAAAGGGTACCTAGAAAGCCTGAGGAAGCATGGGGAGCCGCTCCCAGAGGTGGAGGAGGACACGGTGGAGGTAGTTGCCTAGGCTCCCGGTTCTGTCTGGAAGAGAGCTTGTTAAGACCCTCGGGAGGATAGGCTACGAGGTAGATCACCAAACTGGGAGTCACATTATTTTGAGACGCGGGCCAGGCTGACGATTCCCGACCACAGGGAGATAGCGAGGGGCACCCTCAGGGCCATACTCAGGCAGGCTGGTCTAACGAGGGAAGAGTTTGAGCGACTCTGCAGGGAGGATTGCTGAGATCTTTTTGATGAGGGCAGCGTCACGCTCTTTGAAGGGCGGATGCCAGCATGAAGTTGGGCATGAGGGTGATCTCCTGGAACGTCTGCGGGCTGAGGTCCGCCTACGAGAAGGGATTCTCGGAGGAGCTCATGAGGTTGAGAGAGTAGTTGAGGCGAGGAGGGGACGCCTGAGAGCATAGAGAGCCCCGCTAGAGGGGATCGCTCTGAAGTTATGCCCTCATCGAGACCTAGTCTTTGTATGCGGATAGAGATGCCCCAGATCCCTCCTGTGAGGGTGTGATTGGCCATCGTGATCTGACCGTTTCCGCGAGGTTTTGACGGCGAGCTGAGTATTATGCTCAGTGGGTTCTTCTTTTCCAACCTCAAGTTCGCTTAATCCCCCCTCGTCCCTGAGGGGGACAGCCTGCGCACCCTTAAGCGAGGTTGGAACCTTCGAATGTGCCATCAGGCGTGTCGTGGGGAACACCCGTTCCAGAGCGTTCCGCAGCATACCACATCTCTTTGCGGAAGCGGTGTTCACGCGCGCCTAAACTCGCTCAGCTTAGGGTGATGGTGTGATGAGCAGGAAGCTCGCTCCGACGCTCGTTGGCGTGGCTCGTTCAGCAGGCGTCCTCGTCGCTGTAGCGCCTCATTTTGGAGGCAGGCCTAGCCCGAAGTTCCTGAGAGTCGTGCGGAGCAGCTTGAGCATCACGGAGACCGTTGGCCTGCACAGACTCGTGGCATTTGATGAGATCTTGATGGGCGCCCCGACGACAGGATCGCGGTTGACGCGCGGAGGGGCTGGACAGCGAGCAACTTCACGCCCCTCGGGATATGCCGGGGCGAATCACACATTAATCTTCCACCCCTCTATAAACGCAGGCTCTGGCAACTTTCGACTGAGGTTCGACGACAGGAGGACCTACAGGGGGGGTTGGTGACCAGTGAGCAGGACAGCAATAGCACTCTGGCTGACGTTGACCGTTCTCGCGTGCTCGCTAACCCCCGGCTTTGGCACGCCAGCGGGGAGGGCGGGTGGATCCCTCGAATTGGATTCGGGGGCCGTTGACTCCTCGGCTGGCGTGAATGTGGTGGACGTGATAGACCTTAGGGGGAAGAGCCTGGAGGTCAGGCTGCTTGTGCTAAGCCTACAGGGGATCGTCAACAGGAGAGGGCCTACGCTATATGTTATATGGGAGAGCAAGCACCTGAGACCCACATCCTCCGAGAGGTGGCTGGAATACTACAGGGAGAAGGGGTGGATCCAAGGTTACAGGAGGATAAGCCTCAGCGAGGCGATGGAGAAGTACAGAGACCTCGTTGACGGGTTGGTCGTGTACGACCCAGAGGTCCCGGAGACAATAAACGTGGCTGTATCGCTAGCGAGCGTTGAGGGGCTGATCGTGGCCCACCCCGCCCTCGCTCAAAGTTCAATCCTCTCGGGCTTGGAGGTGAAGTATGATCTGAGGGGTATGTTCGAGGACGGAGAGTCAGCCCACAGGTGGCTCCTAGACAACGTATTTCCCCGCTGCAACAGGAGCCTGATAAACCTGTTCCCGACTCAGCCTAGTGTGGCGATCTACAGGGTTTCAGTCATCGACTACGTGATAGCCAATGGGGCGTGCTCGATAGGCCTGAGCGTCGAGAAAGATGCTGAGCTGATCGGGGAGTTCTACGAGAGGATGAACAAGTTCGCGGTGGTCCTGGGTTACCCGGAGGACCCAGCTCTGGAGAGATCCTGGGTCTCCCTCACGTCAAGGTATGGCTTGCTCAACGTGCTGGCCACGGGGTTCGCGCCGAACTTCTCGTTCCACTCGAAGATTCCGGCGAAGAGGGAGTACTTGCAGGATCACGCGTCCAGTGTCGAGCTGGATCCCGAAAAGATATACGTGGCGTTCGCCGTGTCCGACCTCGGCCTAAACTCCATGCAGGACTTCTACTACGAGATGTGGCTGAGCGAAGGGAGGGGAGAGCTGCCAATAAGCTGGTGGCTCGACCCCATAGTCACGGACTTCTGCCCGGGAATGGTCCAGTACTACTACGAGACGAGGACCCACAACGACTACTTTTACTCCGCCCACGCTGGCGGGAGGATAAGGCCCTCAGACTTTCCGTACCTCAAGGAGTACCTGGAGAGGGGGAGGGGGTACCTTGAGAGGTGCTCGCTGAGGGTGGTGGGGTTCAGCAACCACGGGAAGAAGGACGATAGGGTGTTTCAGCTCTACTCTCAGATGTTGGATGTGGAGGGCTTCGCCTTTGGATTCGGCCCGGAGTTCAGCGAGGAGTACTGGTTCGTGGGCGATAAGGTGTGGATTGTGCCCAGGTTCATGGGAGACCCCGAGTCCGCCTACGAAGCGATAGAGAGGTACATAGACTCCACATCCCGGAGGCCTTTGTTTATAATAATTGGCATAGGCCTTTGGTACTATCCAAAAGTTAGTGATGTGCTAGAAATCGCTGAAAAGTTAAGGCAAAGGTACGGCGATCAGGTGGTGTTCTGCAGGCTCGATGAGCTGATGCTTGCCGCCAAGCAGTACGGGAAGCCTCCGTCGCGATCAGAGGAGCGCGAGGGGAAGTGGCACCTCCTGGCAATCACGGCCCTGCTAGGGGCCGTGGCCGCCGCGGTGGCGATCATCTACTTGAGATTCAGAGGGACTGAGGAGCCTGGGGCTGGATACAACCCTGAAGCTGACGATAACCGGCGGGGGGCCTCCACGATCTCCGCAGGAGACGTGACGACCTACGCCAGGGGCTCTACGTGAACGCGGAGAACTACCTCAGAGTGGTCGCGCGCGACGCGAGCAATTGTGGGCCTCTACCCCCTAAGCTCATCGGAGCCTACCTAGAGGAGCACATCGAGCCCCTCGTGGAGCGGGTCGGCCCTCTGGCCTCCGGCGGTTACCAGGTCAGCGCTAGCTACCACGGACCTTGGCAGGGTCTCAAGGCTCTGATGTCGCTGCTCCCGTGCGACGTGTCGTTCCGCGTGGCGGGCACAGCCTCCGTGATCCTCGGGCCCTGAGCAGATGAGACGCTCGTGGGGGTTGGGTTGGGAGGATTACGCCGCTCAACCCCCTCCTCGCCCCTTCAACCCCTCAGACCCCCCTTTGCGAACGGCTCCTGCTCAGAGGCCGAGTGTGATTCCGATCGGTCTGGAGACGACCTGTGTGGGCCCTAGCGCCGGCGCCACCAGGCTCTTTGTCTTACGATAGCATAAGGCAGCGGGCTCGACCGCCGTACAGAATCGGGCTTGTGATCCCTCCCAGATCTCGACCCCGAGTAACTTTCCCGGGGTGACCCCACTAAGGGCTGAAGTCGCGCATCATGGGGAGGCGATGTCCGCCCGGGAGTGGGTGAGGAGGGCGAGGGAGGACCTCGAGCGGAGGCTTGGGCTGGCCTCCATAGTGGTGGTTCTTCTGGGGGCCGGTGGGCGGGGGCTGGAGGAGAGGAGGCTCATAGCGGAGGAGCTGGAGCGGATGGGCGCCATAGCCTTAGTCCCGGAGGACGACTTCCCCGACGTGGCCCCCAGCGTGGTCGAGGAGGTCCTCCTCGAGAGGGGCGACGTGGACCTGATCTTCGTCAGCGTGGAGTCGTGGGGATCTGTCGCGGAGTTCTCTCAGTTCCACGACAGGCCCTCCGTCGGCCGAAAGCTCAGGGTTCTCGTCCCGGGCAGGCACCACCCGCTCTACGGCGAGGGCGGCGGGTACCTCACGGACCTATACCTGACCCACCTGGTCAAGTACGGCCACGTGTACGCCTTTGGGAGGGACGGAGGCCCCTTCCCCAGCCCTAGGTCCATCGCGGTGAAGATCGCGGGCAGGCACATGGTGCTCGCGGCCTTTGGTAAACTCTGATTTACCAGGTAAAATTAAATTGATCTGATGGAGGGAAAGCTCGATGGGGTCCGTCGAGCCGACCCCCAGGGAGTTGCTCAAGGTGTACCGGGCCCTAGACAACGACCACAGACTGAGGATAGCCACACTTCTGTTGGAGGAGGGCGAGCTCCCGTTCAACGAGGTGGCTAGGCGGCTCGGGGTCGAGAGGGGGCTGTTGGCATATCACCTCGGGGTTCTCAGGAGGGCCGGGCTGGTCGACCTCAGGGTGGAGAGGCGCGGGAGGAACACCTCATTCTACAGCTTGACCGAGCTCGGGATTCGAGTGCTGTCGAGCCTGGGTGTACGGCGGGGAGAGCGAGCGTGAGACCCCTCTGCGCTGGTCAGTTGGTGTATTACATCAATCTTAATACAAAATTTGAATGTACATAATCTGAGATACAATGAGTGACACGATAACTGTTCGAGTGCCTCGTGAGCTGAAGGAGGCAATTAGAAAGTACGGAATAAGGGTAAGTGAGGTTGTAAGAAGGGCTCTGGAGGAAGAAGTCCAGAGGAGGAGAGAGGAAGAAGTGGAAGAGGCCCTCGATAAACTGGGAGCGGCGCTATCCAAGATATCTCGCGAGGAGATCGTCAGGACCGTGAGGGAGGACAGGAAGAGATGAACTACATCCTAGACGCAAGCGCCGTTGTGGAGATCATCGCCTCCCTAAGAAGAGAGGCCAGGGACGCCTTGAGTGGAGAGGCGACTTTAGACCTAGCTCTGTACGAGACCGGAAACGCGCTCTGGAAGTGGATCCATCTCAAGAAGATCCTGAACGCCGAGGACTCTTCGCGGATCTTGGGGAGCCTCTCAGAGGCGCTTAGCATCTTGAGCGTGATCCGAGCGGAGCTGGACGACCTGCCTAAGATCTTAGAACTCTCAATCAAGGCTGGCATCACGTTCTACGACGCCTCCTACCTGTACATTGCAAAGAAGTTTGAACTCACGCTCGTGACTTCAGATGAAGAGCTCAGGGAGGCTGGAAGGCGGGAAGGAGTAAGCGTGATCTCCGTAGAGGAGTTCCTCCGTGAGAAGGGGCTTGAGCGTTGATCTCGAATTTAACGCTCGCCTGTTTTTCTAGACGGTCTGCGCGTCCACCCCAGCTCTGAGAGGATCTTCTGGACCTCCCCCTCGATTGACCCCTTAACGACAGCCTGAGACTTTGATAACTCTCCGAGCGGACTCAGGCTCACTACCAGACCTTGGCTCCTACCGGAACCTCCTCTCCCACCGTGATCAGGTGGACCTTCCCGGACTTCTCCTCAGCCACGACGAGCATTCCCCTGCTCTCGATCCCCATGAGCCTCTTGGGCTTGAGGTTCAGCACGAAGATCATCTTCTTCCCGGCTAGGTCCTCCGGCGAGTACTGGTCGGCAATGCCGGCCACTATCGTCCTCTCCTCGTCGCCGAAGTTGACCCTCAGCTTGATCAGCTTCTTAGACTTGGGGACCCTCTCGGCCTCCTCGACTAGGCCCACCCTCATGTCGAACTTCCAGAACTCCTCGACGTCGTACAGCTCGGGCATTGGGGGCGTCAGAGCAACTCAAGAATAAAGGCGTTTCTCGAAGGGCGGGAACCTCCAGGACTGTGCGGAGTTAAGATGCTGTCTAAGGTCTACTAGACCTCAGGAGAGGTGGAGCCTCGACCCGCCCAATTCGGACATACTTTTATTCTCCGAATATTCATATCTTTCGGTGAATTTGAATATGTCGGAAATAGTGCTCAAAGTCGGAAAGAGGGGAGAGATCTACACGACCAAGGAGCTGAGGGCGATGGTGGGGATCAAGGAGGGCGGGAGGGTCAGGGCCCGGGTTGAGAACGGGAGGGTGATTATAGAACCCATCCCGACAGTGGATGAGATTATTCGAGGTCCCGTCGTTAGGCTGAGCCCAGAGGAGGCCGAGAAGCTGAGCGAGGAGGCCCAGAGGGAGGAGGGCGTCTATGGCTGAGCTAGTCCTCGACACCACGTATCTCCTCCCTATCTTCGGCATCGGAGTCGAGCTTGAGGGCTTTGAGACGCTGTTCCCACAGCTCCTGGGGAAGTACGAGGTTCTCTACAACCCACTCTCTGTGGTGGAGGCCAAGTGGATCTCGCTAAGGCTTGGGAGGGACGATCCCTCGATGAGGGAGAGGCTCCTCGTGGCCTTCACTAAGGGACTGAAGGCGCTCCTTGGCGACGAGAGGCTCAAGCAGACGGAGCTAACGAATCCAGAGATCGAGAAGACGGCCGACATCCTCCTGCTGAACGCCAGCGTGAGGGACTACTTCGACAGGATGATCTACGCGACTGCAGTAAATCGGGGCGCCTCCCTGCTAACAGAGGATGAGGAACTCAAAGAGCTGGCGAGAGCGGAAGACGTGCCTAAGCCGAGGGAAGTTCTGACGTGGTCCGATTTGAGGGGTAAGCTCAGGCAGCTGTGAATTCCCAGCCTATGAGGGCTGGCTGCGCGCCTCTGGACCTTCCGGCTGAGCAATCTCCATAGCCC
>CBEVRO010000049.1:0-8980 GCA_965552295.1 uncultured archaeon
GGGAGCCCGGAGGACCTGAGAGATCTTCACGAGGCATCTTCCTTGGAGGGCGTCTTCATGAAGTCGACCAAGCTTGACAGACGGCTTAGGAAGATCTTGACGATCTTGAGGAGAGAGTGACTTGGGTCCTAGAGAGCTGGCTGTTCTATTGGCTGAGGAGGCCGCTTACAGATCCAGCTCAGGCTCTAGGGTCGCTCTGCTCGTTGGTGGGCTGAGCGTGTGGGCGGCCATGTACCTGATAACGCTGGAGGGGACCGGCGCCGGATTCCTCGCCTCGCTGCCGATCTCTGAGAGAGAGCTGGCCGAGTTAAAGACGAGGTTGACTGTTCTAATCGGCTCTCCAGCATCGTTCGGCTTTTACCTGGTTGCAGGGCCGCTGGTCACTCCACGGTCGGCCTGGCGTCGGCTCTGGCCTATCTGGCCTCCCTCTACTCTTCCTCTAGGCTCACTTGCGTGAAGCTGATCCACAGGCTGGGGCAGGGACGCAAAGTGTGGACGCTGCACGCGATGGGGAGGGAACTCATCTTACTGCTACTGTCGCAGACAGCTCTGTTTGTCGCGATGGCTTTGATGTCATACATACCGGCGATACTGGTACCGGAGCAAGCGTGGCTCGCGTCTAGCCTGATGAGCCTGGTGCTTTCATTTGCTCTGGCGCGGTCAATTAGCCACAAGTAATCTGCTGATCGCGAGACTCATACGTCAGCACTGCGAACTTGGGGCTCACTCCAGCAGGTCCTCGTACTCGAACTTTGCGCCGTACTTGCTCTTGAACGTCTCCCGCATTCTCTCAGCTACCCTTCTCGCCTCTTCAAGCACGGTAGCCTCGTCGTAGACTAGGATTTGACCGTCCTGCATCAGAACCCTTCCGTCCACGACCACGGACTCTACGTCACCTATGGTCGCTGAGTACACGAGGGACCCGACAGGGTCGTGGACCGGCCATATCCATGGCTTCTTGGCGTTCAGCACCATTATGTCCGCCTTCTTGCCGACCTCGAGAGAGCCGAACTCATTCTCCCTGCCCAGAGCTCTGGCGCCGTTGATCGTGGCCATCTCCAAGACGTCCCAGGCCGTGATCACCGAGGCGTCGAGCTTCGCGACCTTGTGGAGGAGCGCCGCGAACTTCATGGAGGTTATCAGGTCCTGGTTGTCGTTGCTCGCCGGGCCGTCCGTGCCCAGGGCCACGTTCACGCCTGCCCACATCATCTCAGGGATGGGCGCGATCCCTGAGGCAATGTACATATTGCTCACTGGGTTGTGGATGACGTGGGCCCCTGCCTCGGCCAGCATCTTGATCTCCTTCTCCGACACCCAGACTCCGTGGACGGCGTGGTACCTTGGCCCCAGCACTCCGAGATCGTGGAGGTATTCAACGTCAGTCTTGCCGTGAACCCTCTTCTGGAGCTCCTGATCGCCCAGGGACTCGCCGGTGTGGACGTGGAGGGGGACCTCGTACTTGTCGGAAAGCTCCTTCGCCTTTAGCAAGAACTCGTCGGAGGCGAAGCAGGGGTGCATCGGGGCTATTCCAACCATTATCCGGCCGTTCTCAGCCCCGTGATACTTCTTGATCAGCCTCTCTGCGTCGGAGATTATTGTGTCAACATCCTCCAAGAGGGGCTCGTGAGCGTTGATCTCGTAGCCTCCCCTGGGCACGCAGCCCCTTATCCCCGACTCTATCATGGTGTCCAGAACCTCGTCGTAGTACCTGCCCCCGTAATGGTTGTCTATGACCGTGGTGACGCCAGACTTGAGGTTTTCAATTATCCCCAGCTTGGAGGAGACCCTCACATCCTCGGCCCTCAGCTCTGCAAGCATCGGCCAGACTGAGTTCCTGAGCCACTCCAGCAGGGGCCTGTCAACTGCCAGAGTTCTTATCAAGGTTTGGAACATGTGGTCGTGTCCGTTGACTAGGCCGGGGAACACGAGCCTGCCAGGACCACCAAGCTCGACCTCAAAGGGCCCGAACTTCTGTCTCGCCTCTTCGGCCTTTCCCACGAACTCGATCCTGTCGTCCTGTACGACGACGGCCCCATCTCTGATAATTCTCCTATTCTCATCGCTGGTCACGACGTAGTCTCCGTAGACTGCGAGCGTCCCCATGGAGGCAGACACCGCTCGGATGAAGGCGAGAACTCCTTATTTCTTTTTGGTGCGTTTCCTTCCTTTGCCCCTGAACTTTACCGCCACGGCTACCAAGGCTACGATCGCCAGCACCGCGGCTGGGGTCACCCAGGAGGGATATCCCGACTCCTCCACATTCGGGTTGTAGTACTTACCGACTAGATCGCAGACCTCATTAGGCTGCGTTGGCCCGATTCTAGTGAACCTGACCACTCCGTCCGGAGATACAACTATTACCGTGGGAACGTACATCACCCGATAGTCCGTGACAATCTCCTCCGTGCCCTCCGCAAATTCCCACCCCTCAACCCCGAGGCTCTCGAAGACTTCCCGGTCGGCGTCGGGATCACCGCTCACCCCAACGAGCAGGAGGTTGGCCTTGTCGGAGTTAGGGCAGTACTTCCACTCAGTGGATAGCTGATTCAGCTCGGCCCTGCAGTGGGGGCAGTAGTAAGCAAAGAACACCATCACAAGGGGCTTGCCGCCTGACGTGAGATCTGCCAACGTGACATCGTAGCCGTACGGAGTCGTGAGCTGGAAGTCAGGAGCTTTAGAGCCGATCTTAGGCTGCGCGGAGGTGGCCATAGCGTTAGGCAAGATCAACAGCAGGAGGAGGAGTGAGATAGTCGCGGTAGCCCGGCGTGCACTCAAGAGTGACCCCGCCCACCGAACTGGGACTCGTATATCTCTCTGACCCTATCGATGGTGTCTGCCTCTTCGGGTGACTTGTCCTCTCTGATCCTAAGTATCCTCGCAAACCTCAGCGCGAGTCCGCTAGGGTACTTTGGGCTCTTCTGAACCTCGTTGAACGCCACCTCGACCACGACCTCTGGCCTGACTCGTATGAACCCGCCCCTCTCTTCCACCGCTATCGACTTGAGCTTCTGCGTCATCCACTCGAACTCTTCGTCGGTCAGCCCCTTGAATGTCTTCCCCACCACCAAGAACTCGCCCGTCTTTGGGTCCCTAGCCGCAAGGTAGTAGTCGCTGTACCACCTGTGCCTCCTCCCGTAGCCCCTCTCCGCCGCCACTATGACCAAGTCGAGCGTCTTGGCCCTCTTAATCTTCAGCCAGTTCTTTCCCCGAACGCCAGGGGTGTAGGGAGCTCTGAGGTTCTTAGCCATGAGCCCTTCGTGTCCATCGCTGAGGGCTCTCTCCATGAACTCCTCGGCTTCTCTCGGGTCTCCAGTAACGAGGGTTGGGACGATCCTCAGTGGATCGCTCACCACTTGCCCGAGGAGTTCCCTTCGCTCCGAGTATGGCTTGTCTAATAGCACATCGTCTCTCAGAACTAGGAGGTCAAACAGGTAGACCCTGAGTGGAATGGACTCTAGGAGCTCTGGAGAGACCTTGACCCTTCGGAACCTCCTCATGAGGACTTGGAAGGGCATCGGCCTGCCGTCTGCCCCCTCGGCGATGACCTCACCCTCGAGTATCGCTTGATCGGCGTTTAACCCCTCCCTCACGGCTTGAACGACGTCCGGGATGCTGTGAGTGACTTCAGTCAGCCTCCTGCTGAACACTCTGGCCTCTCCGCCCTTAACGTGGATCTGAACCCTAGCCCCATCCAGCTTGTACTCAAACGCCGCCGTCCCTCCCAGCTCGCTGAGGGCCTCTCTCACGTCCTCAGCCGTCTGCGCGAGCATCGGCCTCAGAGGCCTAAATATCTGGGGCCTCAGGCTCCTCACAGCGGGCGGGCCGCTCGAGGCTGCGGCCTCAATCACGGCCGCAGGGTCCCCTGAAACCATGACCGCTCGCTCCACCTCGCTTCTAGACAGGCCGTAAGCCTCTGCTATGGCATCTATGAGGAGTCCCTCGCTCAGACCGAGCCTCGTCTCGCCGACTATGGCGTTGACTATCAGCCAGGCTTCAAGCGGGCTGGCCCTAGAGAGGAGAGACCTCAGGAGCGCCTCCTTCTTGGCCCTCGATCCAGGACCCTTTGCCTCTGCTATGGCCTCGAGCTGCGAGTAGACCTCCTCTATCGTCAATCCATCTTCCTCGAACAGCGTTGCCTGCTTCCTCCTCTTGAGGGCCTCGAATACCCTCCTCACAGCGTCCCCCAGGTCCACTCCCTCGGAGGCTATCCTCCTGACGGTGGCCGGGTCGGCCTCGACCAGCGACTCAACAACCCTCCAGACGGTCATCCAAGACACGTCCAGACTGCGCTCGTCCCACGCCGGAAATACCTTGCCGGTTAGCAGGAGAGCCGCCTTCACAGCCTCGCTGGGAGGGAGCCTCCTGAGGTAAGATGCCAGCATCCTGACCTTCTCCAGCCTAGAGGATGTTGAGGCTATTCTAGCGGCCAGCTCGGCGAGTTCTGAGAATTTCGTCGGCGGCCCCCCGATAGCCGACCTAGGACAGCTAATAAGGGGTCATCCCCGCTGGCCCGACTCTGCTCGCTCGGCTGCCTCCAAGATCATCTCCACGAGTTCTTCGGGCTTGACCCCGAGGAACTCCACGCCAACCTCCTGGATCGCCGAAAGAATCTCATCCCTATCGACCTTCCTGCTCTCCAACGCCCTCTCGAGATCCTCCAGCGCGCCCTCCGGGTAGGCGAAGAAGTCGCCGGAGATCAGGACCTTCCGCAGGACTCCACCCTCGGCCTCGACCTCGACGTCAACGGTCTTCCCGCCCACGCACCGCCTCCTAACTCTCGCGGACCCCAGCTCGCTCACCTCCCGAAGTTCCAATCGGGGCTCCTATACCTCTCTCGAGCTATTCTCTCGGCTTCAGCAAGTTCCCACTCGCTCGGCTCACCCTCCTCCAGCTCAACCCCCAGCGCCTCTGAGAAGCCCGAGATCATGGCCTCCTCAACCTCCGCGCGGCTGACCTGCCTGCCAAGCTCTATCGAGAGCGTCGTGACCCGCTCTCTTATGCTCGCTACACCGTGAGCGGCGAGCTTCTCTCTCGGAACCCTCAGCAGGTCGGCGAGCGTGTCGAGGTCGGTCGCGTACATGAGAGTGCCGTGCTGGAGGAGCGCAGTGCCCCTCCTGACCTGAGCGCTGCCAGAGATCTTCTTGCCCCCTACCACTACGTCGTTGACCGGGACGAACTCCGCCTCGAGGCCGAGGGATGAGATAGCCCTCACCAAGCCCGCGCAGATCTTCCTGTAGCTGTCCAAGATGCTCCCAGGGAACAGGTCCACGGGGGCCGTGACCGAGTAGGTCACCTCGCCAAACTCGTCGTGGTACACTGCGCCGCCCCCTGTGATCCTCCTCACGACGGGTACGCCGAGCTTGTCGGCCAGCTCTAGGTCCACGGCCTCCGCGGCCCTCTGAAATCTCCCCATCGTCACGGCGCTCGGCGTGAAGGCGTAGAGCCTCAGGGTCGGAGGAGAGACTCCCTTGCGAACTCCCTCAAGCAGAGCCTCATCCAAGGCCATGTTGAAGTAGGCGTCGCCATCTCTGCGAAGCAGTCTCCACCTCAGAACCCCTCACCCGGCTTAGCTCAAAGGCGCATGTTCTTAATCAAGTTGTCCATCAAGACTCTCCGAATGCTGGTGAGGGCTTCCCTTGGAACTCTAGCCGCCATTGGGCTAACGAGAGTCAGAGTTGACGCTCTCCCCACCACCGCGTACCTGCTTCAGTGGTCGGAGGACGGGTGTCTGGGCGACTGCGCCTTCTGCCCTCAGTCGAGGTCGGCGAGCTCACGAAGGGAACTCTTGTCTAGAGTTGAGTGGCCTCAGGTCCAGCTGGAGGAGTTGGCTGAGAGGCTGGCAGAGCACCCGGGACCCATCAAGAGAGTGTGCCTGCAGACGGTGATTAAGGGTGGATTCGAGAGGGAAGCTCTGGAGATCTTGAGTAGGCTGAGGAGTTCTGGAGTTGACATGCCAGCATCGCTGGCGCTTACCCCCGTTCAAGACGAGATCCTGCTAAGGGCTAAGGAGCTGGGCGTGACCCACGTGGGGGTAGGCCTTGACGCCGCCACTCCTGAACTCGTTCAGAGGGTCGGGAAGCCGTACAGCTGGGAGGAGTACTGGGACTTCACAAAGAGGATTGTGGAGTTGTTCGGCCCCAGGAGAGCCTTCGTCCACCTGATATTTGGTCTCGGTGAGACCGAGAGGGAGTTCGTGGAGGCGATGGCCTTGGCGTATGAGCTGGGGGCCGACGTGGCTCTCTTTGCCTTCACCCCGATCGCGGGGACTCCCATGGGTAATCGAAGGCAGCCTCGGCTGGAGGCCTACAGGCGAATGCAGGCCGCCAGGTACCTCCTCTCCAAGGGGGCCAAGAGAGAAGAGGTCATCCGCCTCTTGGAGCGGGGAGAACTCTCGCCCCCTCCCGAGGCGACGCTCACCTCAGGCTGCCCCTGGTGCAACAGACCCTACTACAACGAGAGGCCGTCTGGCCCCCTCTACAACTACCCCAGCCTCGAAATGGCCCTCAAGGGAGGTGTCCGTTAGCTGGACATCAAGGCATTCTACCCGGGGAGGGTGTACCCAGCGGTCAGCATAACAGGGCCGGTCTGCCCCCTGAACTGCGACCTGTGCAGGGGCAGGTATCTGCGGGGCATGATCACTCCCAGACCGGGCGAGGGCGTCTACGACCTGGCCAAGAGGCTGCGTGAAGAAGGCGCAAGGGGTCTTCTGATCAGCGGGGGGTCCGATGCGAGGGGCAGGCTGCCAATCTACGGGATGCTTGACGAGGTCAAGCAGATTAAAGACGATCTAGGACTGCACCTGAGCGTCCACTCAGGGATAGTTGACCGAACCCTAGCCTCAAAACTCCGGCAGGCTGGATTTGATTCTGTTGACTACGATCTGCCTCCTGGAGAGGCCGCCGCTAGGCTTAGAGGACTTGCGTACAGAGATTTCCTCGATGGCCTTTACGCCTTGCTGGAGGCCGGCCCTCCGCACGTGGTGCCGCACGTCATGCTCGGACTTCCTGGCGTGAGGCTGGAAGATGAGGTGGAGGTTCTGAGCGAGGTGGCATCGCTAGGCCTCAGCACCCTGGTCCTGCTGGTGTTTATTCCGACAGAGGGAACCCCCTTTGAGAGCATGCCGCCTCCAGATTCCTCCAGGGTTCTTCCCGCCATCAGGCACGCCAGGAGGGTATTCGGTGGAGAGATCTCGCTCGGATGCATGAGGCCCCCCCTCCTCAAGAGGAAGCTGGATCCAGTCGTCTTAGAAGAGGGGCTTGTAGATAGAATAGCCGTTCCTAGGCCAGCCGAGGTGGAGCGCAGAGACCTCGATGCCCTGGCCGCCTGCTGCGCAATACCTAGGGACTTGTTCGGTCTATTTCCGCGAGTAAGTCCTTCAGATCAAAGCTTCACCAGGTGAGGAGCGCGTAGAGGCAGATAAGCACCAGCAGAGTGCCAGCCACGAGGTTCATGACATGGAGCTTCTTGGTCCTCCAGGCCTTGACCTCCCTGACCTTCTTCTGGAGGGCTCCTACGATCAGCAGGATGCCAATGAGCGGGGCCACGAAGATCAGGTTGTACATTCCGAGCAGCAGTAGCCTCTCGTAAGTAGGCAGCCCCGCCAGGAGAGATGTGGCCACCAAGTAAGGGCCAGACGAGCATGGGAGCAGGGTCACACTAATGACCATACCGGCGGCAAATGCAAGGGGAATGCTGGCGGCCTTGGAAGTCCAGTTGACGAGCCTGGATGTGGTCCTGTAGAGAGGAGCTGGCAGGGGGGACTTGAATCTTCCTCCGAGAGAGGTGCAGATCTCGTAGCTGCCAACAGCTATGCCCAAGATCGCGACGGTGTACTTCAGCCACGGAGCTGCGGCGAACACCTCTATCAGGCCGAGACCAAGCGCGTAGTAGGCCAAGAAGACCGCCACGACGAACGCAGACCCTACCAAGACAGATCTTCTCCTACCGCCAGCTGATGCGGACAGCAGGAGGAGAGCTGTGAATACGCTGAACGTACAGGGGTTAACGCTGTCAGCCAGGGCGGCCGTGGTAACGGGCCAGATGACCTCCTTTGCCGTGGTGAACTTTGCGCCAGTCCCGGTGGGTGCCCTCCCCCTGAAGCACTCCACTATCTGCGAGTTCAACGCAGGGTCCGTCGACGTCCGCTGGGATCCATCGGGATACACTATTAGCAAGCAGTCCCTCTCCTGGGCGAGATCGCGCCAGAAGTCAGGGTCTTCTCTCGGCAGTCCAGCCACAACCGCGACAAGCTCTCCATCGCAAATTACGCCTGTAAGAGGTATCACTCGATCCTTTGGGGGTAAGTCCGGAAAGGCCAGCTCGTAGATCTCCTCCATGATCCTGACACACGTCTCATTGCCGTAGATCTCGTTGAATATGACCGAACTCTCGCCGAACTCTTCTGTCAGGACTTCCTTCAGGCACGAGCAAGCCATGCACGATTCAGAGCCGTATATGCAGAAGGCGACCGTCTGCTGGGCATTGATGGATACGACGGTGATTAAGAGAGCACCCATCAGCAGAGCCACGGCGGCGGCCCTGTTCATCGCATTGGCCTCCCTCAATATTGGCATATAACGGTTGAGCTATGGCATGAGTCGCGCAACGCATATATTGCAAGTAACACAAATCACACATAGGTGATGCGCGTGAGTGAGGAGGTCAGGAAGAGGAAGGACATCACCATCAGAGGGATCAACTCCGACCTCTACGACAGAGCGGCGGAGATAGCGAGGAGAACAGGCAAGACCATTGGAGAAGTGATCAACGAGTCCCTGGCGCTATTTCTCGACCTCACGGAAGGCCTGAGAATGGGAATTCAGCCCATAATTGAGGGCGCCAAGGAGGCGGGAAAGAGTCTGGAGGCTGGAATCTCAGCAACCGTCCCAGTCATGATAGGCACTCTAGAAGAGCTGGAGATCACTAAAGCCGATCTGGAGCAGTTTGGACGGAGGGTCATCTTCTCGAATGTTGAGAGACT
>CBEVRO010000050.1:0-8577 GCA_965552295.1 uncultured archaeon
CCGATCAGCCGAGGTTGGCAGCTTTGGTAGAGGGTATCACTGGACTTCGCATCTCTCATGGCCACACTCTCTAACGCTTGGAGAGAGCCCCTTGGAGTCGAACTCGATGTCTCCTCCCACGTGGAGCCTGATAGACAACTCCTGAAACTTGAACACGACTACTCCCGCCGAGCGATCACCCTCCGAGATCTATCTCCCACGCCGGGGACGCCCTCAGCCTAGAGGCGACGGTCTCAGGGCTGAGCCTGCAGACCCTAGAGTCGTCCAGAAGCTCCATCCCTCCCAGGGGTTCGAATGGGACTATCTCCCCGAAGACGTGGAAGTAGGAGTCGTACCCTCTCGGCCTCTGGTAGATGAGTATGTTCCTGTTGGGGTCGACGCACTCCGCGCTGAGGGCGATGCTGGCTCTAACGAGTAGCTCCCCGAGAGAGAGTAGCTCTTCCCTCCCGAGCTGGGTGATATCCTCCACGTGCCTCTTGGGCGAGAACCTGAGGTGGTAGTTCCTCCTGGGAGACCCTGTCGCCCAGAGGACGAAGTGATCGTTCTCGTAGATGAACCTACCCCTGTGGTCGCTCTCGCATAGCAGGCACCGCCCTTTGTCCTTTTGTCTAAAGAACGAGACCAGAACCATCTCCATGGTTCGCCCGTGGCCGTCTTGGGTCAGGTCTATGTAGGTCTGGGCGTGAAGTCTCGGGAGGCTTCCCCCAGCCGCTCTGCCGAGGTTGAAGAAGGTGTAGGTTGGAATGAGCTTGAATCCCCTGGCCTCAGCCTCCTCCCAAGTGTACATGATGCCCTCCTTCAGCGAGGCTAAGATCTCCGCGACGGCGGAAGGCTTGGCCGCCTCCAGAGTGAAAATGTAGTCCCTTGGGAAGGTCACTAGGCAGACCCCTCTGGCGACGCGCCCGCCGAGAGCCGATGCCCGCCTCTCGAGTTCTGGGAGAAGGTCCTCTTCTATCACTCTGGCCATGGCCGGGAACCTGTTGATTATCGTGGACGCTCTGCCCTCGAGTCTCCACCTCCCAGGGGCTGATGAGAATGGATTGTCCCTCCGGATCTCGCCATCGGTGACCGGTATTGCGAAGTCATTGCCGAGCTCTATCTCTCTGAAGGGATCTCCCCCAGCGGGCCTGGCCCCCCTGACCACGCTGACGTATGAGAAGTGACCCCTCATCCTGGAGAGCTCGACCACTCTGCCCTCCGCCTCGTCGTACAGCTCTATCGGGGCTGAAGCCAGGGGATCCCACCTCTTCAGGGGAATCGGCTCCTCAGGCGAGTAGTTGTGCCTATTGATTATCCCCCAGTGCATGTAGGGTATCTGGTCCTCTGGCATGACCTCGAGCGGAATCTCTGGGCCTTTGGAAGGCATTTCTCTCAGCGATGTGACACCTCACGGCCCCAATAAGAGCGTTTCCTTTGAGCCCACACAAATGGGCTAGGAAAGAGATGTGAGGGCTCACCGCAGGTTGGTGAGCCCTCAGAGCGAGGCGCTCACGAGCGATGGTTCCTCACGAACCCTTAGGGTTCAGTTAGCCCCTGCGGATCCTTGCAAGTATTGCGGCGAAGGCAAATGCCACCACCGCAGCTACAGCTACCATTAGAGGCCAGCTGAGGGGACTCTTGACCGCGACTACTTTCTCGGCCTAGGCTACGACTATTCCAGCAGTCGTGAGGTTGACCTTGATCGTCGCTTGCTCTCCAGAAACCGTGGGCTCGAATCTGAACTTCACGCTCTGGACGCCTCCCGCGGGAACCGTCACTCTGGCGCTCTGAACGGCGATGTCACCCCAAGCGGTGACGTTGAACGTGAGGTTAATGCTCGCATTGCTCTTCAGCACCACTTCGAACTCGTCTCTAGGCCTCAACGCCTCTGGAGGCTGCACCTCAACGCTGACCGACTCGAGTACGCTCTTGCTCAGGCTCTTGACTAGCTTTGCGTATCTGTAGAATTGCATGGAGAACCAAGCAGGTCCCTCGCCAGCCTGCCGCATCCAGTCGCTTCCCTCCGCTATGTAGAGCCAGTTCCACAGCGTGTCGATGATGTCGATGCAGTTCGGAGCCGTGGCGGGATCTGGCTCGAGGACGGGAGAGGGCTGCCTTCCCGTTTGGGTAGGAGTAATTTAAGCGGGGCGTCAAGCCTCACTGTAATCTACGGCGTGCCATAACGCTGTGATAATGATCGCCGTAGAACCTCTCTTAAGAAGGAGGAGAAGGCTCTGTGATCAGGCGAATCGGATTTTAGTCCGCTCCTAAGGCCAGCGAATCTCTCTGAAGTTTTTAGCTTACTAGAAATAATTGACACCTGCACGCGAATTCTCAAACGTATTAGTGCATAACTCGGTGGACAATTAATATGCTTCTGAAACATAACCCCTTTCTCCAAGCTTTAGGTTAAACATCCAGCTTTTCTACAGCGCCCCCCGGCCACTCACTCGGCTGAGATTGTCTTAAGATTTTGTAAAAAAAGGTATCAGTGCCATTTGTAAACATTTATAAGTTTATTCGGTCGCTCCGCTACACTAGAATGCCTGAAGCCAAAGCGTATGCTGTTATCGCCATCGTCTGCCTGATCTTGGGAGGGGTAGTAGGATATTACATCGGAAAAGCCGCTGCCCCTGCGCCTCCGCCAACTACAACCCCAGCGCCAACTACCCCGCCTCCGACCGAGGCGCCCCCTGTCGAGCTAGTGGTGGCCAGCCTATGGGGAGGCAAAGAGGAGGAGAACTTCCTAAAGTGCCTTGAAGCCTTTACCCAAGAGACTGGAATATCGGTTAAGCACATTCACCTCACAGAGGAGGAGCTGCGAGCATTTCCAGCCCAGTTCAAGGCCGGAAAGAGCATTGCGGACGTGATACTTCTCCCCTGGCCCGCGACCATAAGGGAGTGGGGAGAGGCAGGGTTCCTTATGGACGTATCAGGTCTTATCGATACCACCAAGTTCCCGCCCAGCTATATCGAGCTAGTCAAGGTTGGAGACAAGATCTACGCCGCTCCATTCAAGATGTGGAGCAAGCCTGGGTTCTGGTACCGAAAGTCGTTCTTTGAGGCTCATGGGTTGACTCCACCGACAACTTGGGAGGAGTTCCTGACTCTTCTAGAGACTCTGAAAGGCATTCCGGGGATTGAGGCGCCTATAGCCAGCGGCGACGGCGTCGGATGGCCTCTCTCAGACACCGCAGAAGCTTTCATCATAGCTCGGGCAGGGCCAGAGTGGCAGCTCAAGCTCATAGAGGGCGAGGCGAAGTTCACCGAGTCTCCAGTGAGAGACGCTTTCGAGGACCTGAGGTCCCTCCTGGCAGCTGGATACTTCAGCGAGCCAGACGAGTGGACCTCGCAGATAGACAAGCTCTGGGCAGGGAAGTACGGGATCTACTTCATGGGTAACTGGATGACCACGATGCCTCAGGTCAAGGACATCAACGACCTAGGCTTCTTCCCGTTCCCCGAGACTAGGGGAATGGTCGCAGGAGGAGACTGGGCGGTAATCCCTGTTTTCACAGAGCATCCGGATGAAGCTAAACAGCTATTGCAGTACCTTGCCGGACCCAAAGCACAGGAGATAATGGTGAAGCAGGGCGGCTTCCTAGCAACTAACCTTGACGTGCCAGCTGAGGCGTACTCACCAGCAGACAAGGCTGTGGTCGACGCGATGGCCCAGGTCGAGATGGTCGTGCCTGATCTGGACGACGCGGTCGGAGGAGAGTTCCAAACAACGTTCTGGGATCAGCTCAAGCGTCTGTGGGTCGATCCTCGAGAGGAGACCCTAGAAGACGTACTGCAGATCCTAGATGATGTCCTTAAGAGCACCCTAGAAGGGTGACCCCCCCAGATGAGGCGCAGACGACTGATCCCCTCTCTTTTTTTAATTCCGGCAGTCTTATTCCTCATAATATTCGTTATATATCCATTTCTCTATACAATCTGTGGAAGCTTCATTAAATGGGAGGCTTACGAAGCAAAGGGTGTAACAGTCGAGAACTGGGTTGAGATCCTAAGCGACAGGAGGATAATCAGCGTTGATCGATTTCTAGATCTGAAGGCCCCGCCATACGGCGCTTTACTGCACAATTTCATCTGGATCGCTATAATGGTTCCTACTTCCGTCTTCCTAGGTCTCATTCTAGCCTATTTACTCAGAGAAGTAAGGGGTGGGAGTATTGCCAAGTCGCTGATCTTCTTGGGCATGGTAGTCCCCATGGTAGTTGGCGGCATACTTATCCGCTTCGTCTTTGACAAGGAGGCAGGTGTGGTCAACGCTGCACTTAACCTTCTTGGGTTAGGTGGATATGTCAAAACTTGGACAGCATATCCAGACACGGCACTCTATGCTCTGATAGCTGGCTCCATCTGGCTTTGGACCGGCTTTAACACGGTAATCTACTCAGCTGGCTTAGAGACAATACCAAGGGAGATCATCGAGGCTGCTAGGGTAGATGGGGCCACTGGTTTCACGATCTTCTGGCGAATAATCGTCCCTCTACTCAAGCCTGTTACTCTAGTGGCAGTGATGATGACGACTCTCTGGGTGTTGAAGATCTTCGACGTGGTTTACGTCGCCACTATGGGTGGTCCTGGCGGGGCCACAAACGTACTGGCCCTCGATATGTATATCAGGGCCTTTTACTGGGTTCCTCCTGACTACGGCGGCGCCATGGTAGTGGCGACTCTCCTGACCTTGCTTACGCTCGGCGTGGCGGCCTACATAATGAGAGTAACGGTGAGGATAAAGTGAGGAGAAGGAGCAGAAAGACTAGACTCATAATCCACTTAGTCGCGTGGTCCATTGCCTTAATTTGGGCGATACCATATGTAGGTATACTAATCACTTCACTCAGGCCATACAGCGAGGTTGTATCAGGCTGGTGGAATATTCACCCGTTCACGCTGACCCTTGAGGCCTACAAAGCTGTTTGGAGCAACCCCACCTATCCGCTCAGCAGGGGCTTCGTTAACTCCTTCCTCATAGCAATTCCCTCGACCATACTTCCCCTCTTTGTAGCTGCTTTGGCCGCCTACTCCTTTGCTAGGTTCAGGGGAAGCATCCTGAAGGACCTCCTGTTCTTGACCATCGTAACTCTCATGAGCGTCCCACAGCAAGCCGTGATAATTCCTGTGTTTGGCTTCATGAGCAGGATCAATATGATAAACACCAGAATTGGTCTCATTCTCCTACATACAGCCTTCGGACTGCCCTGGCAGATTCTCTTCCTCAGGAACTTCTTCATGACGATGCCCGTAGAAGTTGAGGAGGCCGCAAGGGTAGATGGGGCCACAGACTTCCAGATATTCTACAAGATCGTCTTACCGATGGCTCTGCCAGCTTTGGCCTCTGTAGTTGCCCTCCAGTTCAACTGGGTGTGGAATGACTTCTTCTTCGCTCTCGTACTCCTCCTGACTCCAGAGAAGTGGGTAGTAACACAGACGATACCCGCCCTCAAGGGGAGATACCTCATCAGGTGGGATCAGATGGCAGCTGCCTCCGTCATGGCCTCAGTGGTTCCCGTGATCATATACGCGCTTCTTCAGAAGTACTATGTCAAGGGAATTGTGGGCGGAGTAATGAAGGGGTGAGGCAGGGAATCTAATAGAAGAGCATCCTTAGCCCACTGAACAATTTGAGATAGTCCTTGAGGTGCCTCGTTATCAAGAAGTTCTTTCTAACGTGCTCCCTTCCATTTTCCCCCATTCTCTTTGCTTCTTCAGGATGCTTGAGTAGGAAAACTACCCTCTCTGCTGCCTCCTTCTCGCTATTCACCAAGAACCCATTGTGCCCGTCTATCACTTGGATCTTTATGCCTCCAGCTGGAGTCCCAACAACGGGGACTCCTTTCCAGAGCGCCTCTGAAACTGCTAGACCGAAACCCTCTCTTATCGACTTCATTAAGACCACATCAGACGCCCTTTGGAAAGCATTAACTTCTACATCTCCAACTCCGATTAGGTTTGTGAGAAAGTGTACATCATAGTCCTCTCCGGCACGCCTCACACACTTCTCGTAGAGATACCAAGCCTCTGGATCGTCTGAGGCCATGGACGCCACCATCAGAAGCTGAACGCCAGGGACCTCTTTCTTTACAATTCTATATACTTCGATAACGCCAAGTGGATCCTTCCACGGGTCGAACCTCCCCACCTGAGCGATAATAGGTCTCTCGGGGTCCACGTCATACCTCTCCAAAATCAAGTTCACTTCAGACTCTCTCAGAGGCCTATTCTTATCGCTCAGAGGATCTATTGAAGGTGGTATTATCGATATTTTCCTGACTCGCATTCCCTCTCGAATGAACTCTTGCATCGAGAATACAGCAGCGTCGTAAAGGTCCGTAAATTTGGAGACAAAATTCCAAATCGTCTCATTGGGAGTTGAGAGGTCTATGTGACATCTCCATATCCAGCAGGAGTTTTCCTTCCTGCTGTAATACTTGGCTATTGCCAAGGGCTGAGGGTCGTGAATTACCACAAAGTCCGTGTCAAGGTTAAGCTTTCCCGCATTTAGCTTGTTTATGGAGAGGTACAGATCTCTCTCATCATCCGTGAGTGTTACGTCCGCTCCCTGAAGGCCGTTGTGTAGTTTGAACTTGGTCACTTTGAAGAACTCTTGGTTCGCCTCTATGACGGCCCATCGGGCATCTAAGCCAACGCTTCGCATCAGTGGAACCATTCGGTGCAGGATCTCTGCTACCCCGCCCCCAAAATTAGTCGAGTTCACGTGTACCACAGAGAGGCCCCTCACTCTCTCAGCAAGCCCCCTGATCGACTCTATCTCTGCCTCTCCAACTATGGGGATGTAGTCTTTCAGGCTGTTTTTGCCAGCAGGCTCGACGAGGGGCATTACACTATCACTCTCTCCGTAGCCTTGTCGAATATGTGCATCTTCCCCCTGTCGAAATCCATCCACACCTTCTCTCCAGGGAGAGCTCTGAAGTCAGCATCTTCTTTGACCTTGAAGATCGTCTCATCAACCTTTAGGTCCACAATAGTCTCGCCCCCAAGGGGCTCGACGAGATAGACTTCAGCAGAGATGGCCGTTTTAACAGGCTCTCTGCTAAGTCTTATGTGCTCTGGCCTTATCCCGATGACCAGCGCGTTACCCGATGCCTCTTTCTTTATTAGATCTCTAAACTCCGTGACGTCTACTCTGAATGCCCCGCAGTCTACGTACGCAGTCGAGTCTTCTTCAACGAAGTCGCCTTCTATGAAGTTCATGGGCGGGCTGCCGATGAAGCCTGCTACGAAGAGGTTAGCCGGGTGGTTGTATATCTCGTCGGGCGTTCCGATCTGCTGGAGACGTCCCTCGTTCATTAAGGCTATCCTGTCAGACATGGTCATGGCTTCTACCTGGTCGTGGGTCACGTATATCGTAGTGATGCCTAGCCTCCTCTGGAGCGCCTTCAGCTCGGCTCTCATGTAGACTCTTAGCTTCGCATCTAGGTTAGCCAGGGGCTCATCCATCAGGAAGACGTTCGGCTGTCTCACAAGGGCTCTGCCCAAAGCAACTCTCTGCTGCTGACCGCCAGAGAGCTCTCTAGGCATCCTATCTAGTAAGTTCTCTATCTTCAACAGCTCTGCCACCTCTCGGACCCTTCTTTTGATTTCATCCTTTGGTAACTTTCTCAGCTTGAGCGGAAATGCTATGTTGTCGAAGACCTTCATGTGAGGATATAGAGCCCAAGTCTGGAACACCATCGCGACGTTCCTCTCTCTTGGAGGGAGGTCGTTTACGAGCTCACCTCCTATGTATATCTCGCCAGAAGTAGGCTCCTCGAGACCTGCTATGCACCTCAAAGTGGTTGTTTTTCCGCACCCAGACGGGCCAAGGAGTGTCACAAACTCCCCGTCCTCAACGCGGAGGTTTACATCTTCCACTGCCCTCACGTTACCGAAGTATTTTGTTAAGTGAACAAGCTCTACCTCGGCCACAGAAAATCCCCTGCCCTTGCTATGAGCCTTTTTTCAATTAAAATATCTCACACTAACGCCTCTTCAAGCCCAATCACCTTTCTGGAGAACTGGATACCACCTCGCGGCGTACCAGACCCCAATATTGAACTGCAGAGAGTCCTGCGGGTTCGCTCAGGAGAATGAGTACGCCTATCCGCCTTCGCTTAGAGAACTTCTCCGCTGTAAAGTCGCTTGCGTGATTGTGTATGTAATTGCTGAGTTTGTATAAGCAATATGGATTATATTTGTGAAAGACTCCGCTTGAAGGCTGAGGTCGATGGAATTGACGCAAGCCACAACAGGTCTCCACAGGAACAAAGTCCTCGTCGCAGCTTTTCTCATGGCTACTCTCTCAGTTGGAACAGCGACTGGGGTTCAGAGGACTGTGATCTCGCTCTACTCGAGTGAACTCCTTGGAGAGGAGGCTCAGAGGCTATACTACATTCTCGTCTACCTGCCCATCCTCAGCTTCGGCTTGCTGAAGGGAACTATCGACCTGATTGGGGGCTGGATATCCGACAGAATTGGAAGGAAGACTGCGGCCGTGTTAGGAAGCGGAATCTACCTGATAGGAGCGCTCACGCTCTTCTTCGGGAAGACCCTAGCCGCAGTAGGGCTGGCGAACCTTCTGATCGGGGC
>CBEVRO010000051.1:0-8545 GCA_965552295.1 uncultured archaeon
CGGTTCAGGTGACCGGCACTGGGGGGTTCTCCGACCCCGTTTTACTGATGATAGCTGGCCTTCCCGAGGGATGCTCGCCTTCAGCCACCATGAACGACGTTCCTCCTGACTTTGAGACGACGCTAACCATCCACACGAGCACGGACACACCCCTAGGAACGTACTCGCTACACCTCATTGGGAGGGGAGGAGGGCTCACCCGTGAGTCAAACGTGTTCACGCTTGAGGTAATCGCACCAGCTCAGAGCCCGACGACCACACAGCCGCCGCAAACTTCTCCAACGCCTTCCACCTCTGAAGTCCCCACGGTGCCACCGACAACACTCCCAACCCAAACGACCACACAGCCTGCGCCAACAACAACTCAGGTGACTGTCCCCAAGTGGACCTTCATCTCCATTGGAGTGATGATTGGTTTAGGCCTAAGCTTGGTAGCTTTACTCATGAGAAGGAGGTCGTAGTCGCCCTCTCCCCTATTTTTCCGGCAATTCCTAGGAAGTAGTCCCTTCCTCTCCCGAGAGCAGGACAGGTCTCTAGCTCTCCATAACCTTGATCAGCTGCCTCACGGCTTCCTCGTCTGCAGGCTCGTTTACAAGCCCTAGGTTCCTGGCGGCCTCGGCCACCTCCCTGCAGTGCCTTTCTCCATCTCCCCCTGGGCAGAGCGGCTCCATCCCAAAGATGGCTCTGAGGCCCCTTCCCGGAGCGTAGATCACGTAGATCCTGAGCCCCAGCTGCCTGCTCCTTAGCACGGCGAACCCTCTAACTGCGTCCATCCTAATCAGGTCGGCGTTCAGAGACTCGGCCATCTCGACGAACCAAGCTGCAAGCCTGGCCCTGGCATCTCTCACAGCCTTGTTGACGGCCTGCCTTGAGGTCCCCAGTTCTCTGGCAGCGTCAGCTTCGCTGAGCCCTCTGGCCGTTAGGAGCCAGGCCTGCTCCATCCTCTCAGGAAGTCTCAGCATTTGCGACAGCCTCCGATAGGGCTTCTCTAAGCTTAAAGGCGTCGACTTCGGTGAGAGCCAATACGTACAGGGTTTCGCCGTAAGAGAACCTCAGCTCGCTGGACGACCCAGGATGCAAACCCCTACGAGATTGCCGCGTTGATCGCACACATTGCTGCGGTGACCAGCGCCAGGGGTAGGCCAGACCAAGGGGCCGGCCAGGCTGGCGGCAGCAGGCGGACACCCTCACACCTTGGCTCACCTCTGTCAACCTAAGTAAGTTTACACAAGATTAACCTTAGCCTTGACTAGTTGGGTCCCCCCAGGCGAGGGCCGCGATTCTCCCCGGTGTCCCAAGCTGTGTGCTCCAAGTACAGACAGTGTGAGAAGTCAGTCAGATCGCTCTATCCAGTCGCGAGCTATTCTCCAGTCGGACTCTGGCTTGGGGTTCTCACTCTTCAATCGCCTTCCTCAGGGCCGCTCTGGCCAGGATTCTCGTGGAGTCCAGAGTGGGCAGCGGAGAGGTCTCGTCGCTTATTATGAGCGGGAGCTCGGTGCACCCCAGGACCACAGCATCGCACCCCTGCTGAGCCTTCAGCCTTTCAATGACGCCCTGGAGGTACCTGCGCGACTCGTCTAAGAATCTGCCGTAGACGAGTTCGTTGAAGATTATCTCGTTGATCTTCTCCCTCTCCTCCTCGCTCGGTATGACCCAGTCGATCCCCAGCGGCTCCAGCCTCGACGGGTAGACCTGGGACTCCATCAGGTACCTCGTTCCCATTATCCCCAGGCGCCTGAACCCTCGCCTCTTGGCCTCCTTGGCCACCTCCTCGGCGATGTGGAGCCAGGGGATCGGCGACTTGTCTATGAACAGGTCGAAGGCCTGATGGATCGTGTTGTCGGGGGCATATCGCGAAGTCTGCGCCATCTTGGCGAGCTTCTCGGCGGAGGAGAGCATCTCATTGTCACTCTTCTGGTACCACAAGCATGTGTGACGTGAAACGACACTTTCACGACATGATAGTGATCAGAAATGGCCGCAAGTTAACTTCTTGGTGGACTTCCGCCTCTACACGCTCACCTCACAGCGAATATCGTACCCAAAACGCCTTAACCTCGTAATCTTTTATTGTTACCTGTGCACAGTGTAGGGGAATGAGCGAGAAGAGACATAGGCTACACTTCCCCAGAATCTTCGATCCCTCCGGTAAGAGGATGGTTGAGATCTCTGTGCTCGTAGACAACGTTCCAGGGATGATTGCCAAGGTGGCGACTGCTATTGCGGAGAGGGGTGTGAACATCCTCTGGGGGGTCCACCACGAGGCAGACGAGCCCGATTTTGGCTGGTGGTGCTTCTTCATAGACGCCACGGGCGTTGATGTGGAGCCCTTAATCGAATCTATCAAGCGCATAGAGGGTGTGAGGGATGTCTACTCCAGCGAGACCACGTTTGGCAGCCTAGCGCTGGACATCCACCACTCTGAGCAGGTATTTGGGGAGGATAGGGTAATAGAGCTGAGGCAGAGGTGGCTTGCCGGCGCTCTGAAGAACATATACGAGAAGTGGGGGGACGACGGGAGGTTCCTGATGTACCAGCTCGGCTACTACGGGGGATACGAGAGTTACAGGGAGTGGAGGGAGAGGAGCAAGCTGAGCGGAAGGGAGTTGGCTGAGCTAGACCTGAAGATAATTGAGGTGCTCGGCTGGGTGAGCCGGGCAGAGCTGGTGGAGTTCGACCCGGAGGAGGGGAGGGTTGTCGTAAGGACCTGGGGCAGCTTCGAGGCGGGGATGAGGTTAGGTAGCGGATTCCTCTGCCACTTCATAAGGGGCGAGCTCACTGGCTTCTTCTCGGCCATGTTCGGGAAGGGGCTCTACGGAACCGAGGTGATGTGCGAGGGGAGGGGGGATCCGTACTGCGAGTTCGTGATAGCGCCGAAGCCGTTTGAATTTGGGGAGGAACTCGGCAAAGAGTAGGAAGACCTAAGAGCTGAGAGAGTTCAATCTATATAGAACTCAATACGGACAATACCCCCTGCCGGGGGCTAACGGTATGCAAGGTCTAAGCCTCCCCACTGAAATCAAGCTGTTCTTTGACTCGCCATGGGCCAAGAGCATGGTTGTCAGGGGAAATCCAGGGACGGGAAAGACGGCTTTCGCTCTGACGGTATCGTCTGAGTTCGCAAAGAATGGGAAGAAGGTTATCTACGCGTCTGCCATAGCGTCTGAGAGGCAGATAAGGAACCAGTTTCCCTGGGTGAACGAGCTGCCAGAGGAACTGCTGACTATCGAAGGAGGGGCCTCCCTCCCACCCGGGTCTGGCGATCAGGCTCTTCCGATGCTGATCTTCGAGTTCGCCGAGAGGAAGCCGGATCTAATCGTGATAGACTCGTGGGATGGATTCACCTTCCAGCTGACTGAGGAGGAGAGGACCAAGGCTGCCAGGTCCGTTAGGGAGGTGGAGAGGGAGTACGACGGGAAGCTCCTCATAGTGTGTGAGGGGAAGAGGGACTCGCCCCTCGACTTCACGTCAGACTCCGTAGTACTGCTAGATACCGAGGAACTCGAGGGAAGGAGGGTTAGGAATCTGAAGATCAACAAGATGAGGGGCCTAGAGGTTAGGCAGCCGAGGTATCTGTTTACGCTTGCTGGTGCCAGGTTCAAGTACATCTCTAGATGGGAGTGGATAGTCAAGCCAAGGGAGGCGAGGCAGAAGTATCCTCCCGCAGATCTGTCGAAAGATTGTGTACCTACTGGCGTAGACGGCTTAGACGAGATACTGAGTGGGGGCTGGCGGAGAGGTTCTGTCAACTTATTCGAACTGGGTCGCGGGGCCGGTAAGTCGTACCTCCCGCTCATAGTCAACCCTCTGAGAGCCTTCCTATGCGGTGGAGGGGCGTTAGTAAGCATTCCTTCTGGAGCCTTCAACCCCGCCAGCGTGTTGTGGACGACCTTCTGGTGGGCTACGTATGCGAAGATCTTAGGAGAAAAAGCGCCTTCGTATACCCAGAAATTCCAAGGCTGGAGGGCGAGTACACTCTCTTCCCGCCAGGCACCGCGACGCCCGAGACCTACTTGAGGGCGCTCAGGAAGGCTGAGCACGCGATGAGGTCGGTCTCGTCGAATGGGACCTTGATGTGGTTCCTCGGGTTGGACAGCCTCGAGACAGCGCTTGGAACCCATGGGGCCCTCCAGATCTACTACTCTGTGGCTCAGATCGTGAAAAACAGGGGAGACATAGCATTTGCAGCCCTCAAAGAGGGGCAGAGGCTCCCACACTACCTCGAGCACGTTGCGGACACTCACTGGAAGATAGAGGAGGTAGCTGGCTCCTACGTCATGTACGGAATCCAGCCGCCGACCCCTGCTCTCGGCATAGAGGCCGACTACTCAGGCCCCCTGCCCAAAGCCAGCGTGGTGCCCATAGTCTGAGCTGAGGAACTCCTGGCCCGTGGGTACCTGCTCATCAGCACCCCTCTACCGTGACCGCGCCCAGGCAGTAGTTCACGCTTAGCCTCGCGCGCCTTAGAGCGTCGCTGCCTATCAGAACCTCGCTCAGGCCCTCGTACGTCTCCACGAGTCCGTCGACCTCGTAGTCTCCTACCGCCAAAGTCGCGTATCCCCCCTGAGAGCTGATCGCTCTGCCGTCCGCGAGCACCAATTGCCTAACCTCGTCTCGCCCCAGCTTGAGGACCTTGAATATCTCGAGCGGTACTGCTGCAAACCCTTGGTATCCGGTGTCCACGACGGCCCCTACAGTGCCCACGGGCGGGTACTTCACCCCAGAGAGGTAGTTGATGAACCTCACGCGCACCACGGGGATTCCCTCAACGACGCTCAATCACCCTCGCCCCCGCCCTCGCCATTGGAGGAGGAGGTGGAATCATCTTGACCCTGACTTCAGCCGGATCAACCCCGCTATTCCTGAGCGACTCAGCGAGCTCCCTGAGGCTACTTGCCCTAGCAACCTCCTTCCCACCCAAGAGGGCTACGAAGACCCTCTCCTCTTCTACCTCCTGAAGGGCCCTCTCCACTGCTGCAGACACGAACCTTGACAGATCTCCCTTCTTAGCTCCACGCCTCCTCATGTAGGCCCTGAGCCTCTCTATCAAGTCGTCTGGCAGAACCACCGTTATGGTGCCCATCGCACTGAGGTGATGAGAGATCTAAATAATAACTATGTATTAACTAAATACTTCCACACCTTAGATTCTCGGGGATGCCGCTCGGCTGGAACGCCCCACGGTAGATCTCGCGTATGAAGAAGGGGCTTTGGCTCAAATTAACTCTGCCAACTAGAACCAGCAGCCGCCTGAGTTCTCAGGGCCGAAACGCTCGCTGGAGCCCTCTGGAGGAACCTCTCCACGATCACGCAGCCAGGGTCTGGGGCCCGAGGATCCCCTAGGTAACCGTACGCTCTCGCCCTGCATCCGCCGCAGACGTACCGGAACTCGCAGGTTCCGCAGGGCTCCTTCAGCGAATCCTTGTCCCTGAGGGCCCAGAGGAACTCGTCAGACCTCCACCATTCCTCGAACCTCTCGTCTAGCTCTAGGATGTTCGCTAGGGTCTTGGGGAAGAAGACGCAGGGTCTAATGTCTCCATTCGGCGAGAGTCCTATGTAGAACCTGCCAGCACCGCAGCCCCCAATGAAGTCCGCCAGCGACTTCAGCCTCCCGCTCAGCTCGGCGTCGTAGAAGTGCGTGGGCAGGACGAGCCTCCCGGCGCAGCCATCTGCTCCCTCTGCCTGTAGGGCAATCCTCGCGAATTGGGGAGCGGTCGTGAGAACCTTCGGCTCTCCCCCTGACTTCAGCTTCTGCCAGAGCGTCGCCAGCAGCTCTTCTCTCTCCTCTGGTGAGAGGTCGAACTGCTCTATGAACACGCCCCTCCCTGTGGGAACCAAGTTGTACGCCATGAACCACTGCGCTCCAAGCTCTTGGACGAGGTCGATTATCGCCGGGATCTCTCTGTAGTTGATCTTCGTGACCGTAGTTGCCACGTTCACGAAGAAGCCCTTCTTGACGGCCAGCTTGATCCCCTTGACAGTCTTCTCCCAAGCCCCTGGGATCCCTCTGAACCCGTCGTGAGTCTCTGGCGTGGCCCCATCGAGGCTTATCTGAAGGAACCTCACGCCAGAACCCCAAAGCTTCTCCACGGTTCTCGCGTCTAGGAGCGTGCCGTTCGTCGCCATCGCCACATACATCCCCTTCCGGTGAGCGTAGCCCGAGAGTTCGAATATGTCGGGCCTTACCAGGGGCTCCCCTCCGGACCAAGCGATCGACACCACGCCAGCCCTCCACAGGATGTCTATGACCCTCTTAGCCTCCTGCGTGGTCAGCTCGTCCGGGAGCCTCTGCCCAGCGCTGGAGTAGCAGTGCCTGCATCTGAGGTTGCAGGCGTAGGTCACGTCCCAGACCACCAGGAAGGGAGCTCCAGGCACGAAGGGCCTCCTGACTCCAAACACCTCCAAGCCTCTGATCACGCTGAGCAGAGCCCTCCTCCAGTGGGGATCCCTCATCCTCTCCCGAATCTCCTCTAAGCTGGCCCCAAAGGCATGTGCTCCAGCCTTGATCACCATCCTAGCGATTCCTGTAGTCATCCTGCACCTAATGCAGGCGTCCTCTGGTCTCCTGACTCCCGCTATTATCTCCAGAGCTACTTCCAGCCTGCTCTTCTCCTCTCTCTCACACCAAGCAGCGAGGCGCCTCAGGAGGGCCTTCGTCGGAGGGCTCTCGACGATCCACTTGAAGGCTCCCACCGCGTCAGTGAGACCCTTCAAGGCGGTCACCTCCCATTCAGGAGCCTCTCCAAAGCTTCAATCTCTCTCTTGAGGGTCTCTATTGCGATCTGCACAAGCTCCCTTGGAGGGGGGAGATAGTAGACGTAGGAGAGCCTGCCGTCCGTCTCCACAGGCTTCCGCCTAACGAGCCTCTTGGACAGCAGCGACTGGAGCCAGTCCTGTGCAGCCCTCCTCGATATCTCTAGGAGCTCGGCGACCTCCTTTACGGTCAGCTCACCCTCCTTCGCCAGTAGGGAGAGCACCTCTATGGCCCTGGGCCTCAATCTCATGATTGAGGCTACCGCGTATATGACCCGCTCCATCTCGCGCACTATATGCTAATCAGATATATATGAAGATTTCTTCCGCCAAGATGTGAAACTTCAAATTTCCAAGGTCGCGCTCATCATCCTCCTCCACGCCTCGCTGGGCCTGGCGGACGCCTTCGCAGGGTAGGTCTCCACATCGACCCTCACGACCACGGGGAACGGAATTGGGCTGGCCATCCCCCACATCACGGCTTCGTGATCCCTGAGAGACGGAAGGAACCTCACGACGGCCTCTCCAGCCTCTGTGTACTTGGCTATAGCCTCCTGATCGTTCCCGCTCTGGAGCCTGAAGGCGGCGACCGTGTTGCACTGGCTTATCACCCCCTTTGACACGTAGCTGGGCCTCTGGGTCACTATGATGAACCCGATGTTGTACCCTCCGGCCTGACTTATCGCCTCAGTGAGCGCCGACGCCACTCCCGAGCCGTAGGGATCACCTACTACCGGCGACCCCCTCTCGGGCGCCAGGTACTGAGCCTCCTCCACCACGACTATCGCGGCGAAGTCTCCAGCCTTCCTCCTGCCCACCGCGTGCGAGACGAGCCTCCTGACGATCTTCCTCAGCGCCACGAACTGGTCGTCGTAGTAGTTGTCCAGGCTGAGGTCTATCACCACGGCTGGATGCTCCCTCAGGACGCTTACCACATCTAGCCCCTCGCCCCTCGACCGCTCTATCTCTCTCGCGGCCCTCCTCAGCCTGGCCTCGAGCTGCCTCAGGATCCTGGTCCTGTCCCTTATCCCCATCCTGGCCGCCAGGGTCCTAGCCCTGTAGACTATCCCGTCGACGGTGATGTCTCCCGCCTCCGCCGCCTCCTCGGCGGCCATCACGGTCAGCTCCCAGGCCCTCGTTCCCTTCTCTATCCCAGCCCTCCTGGCCACGTCCTCAGGTCTGAGGGCCCCAGAGGGAGGGAGGAACGCTCTATACTCAATTACCACCCCACCGTCGTCGGCGAGCTCCTCGTACTCACCCCTCCTGTCGAGAACGATGAACCTTGGGCACGGCCTAACCCTCAACCCTCTCTTCAATAGGTTCAGCGTGAAGCTGCTGTTGTGGACGAAGACCCCATTTGCCAAGAAGTTCTCGTGGCCCACGACGCTGAGATCGTAGACGTACTCCTCCTTCGCCGCAATAGGCCTCACCTCCTCTATCAGCTCAAAGCTGACCTTTGCGTTCAGGAGCCTGACGAGCATTTTTTCGACCTTCTCCAGAGCCTCCCTCCTCCGCTTGTCGTAGGCCCTCTCTTTGAGATCTTGTATCTCCTCGAGTATCCTGACGAGCTTCTCCCTCTCGACGAGCGCCCCATTCTTCAGCACGTTGTGAACCTGTAGATTTGCCTCGAAGACTCTGGGGATCTTGAGCACCTGAGACGCTCCTCCGTCGGCCGCCCCCATTATCCTGGACTCTGCCTGAACCACGTCGCTCTTCATCAACGCCACAACCCCGTCACCCATCGAGACGGTTCTGATCCCCGCTATTGCCGAGAGCGTCGAGATCACGTTCG
>CBEVRO010000052.1:0-8380 GCA_965552295.1 uncultured archaeon
CCCCGTTCATGGTGAGCGCCATGACTGCCATCTTGGCGTAGAGGTTGTCCTCGGCCTGCTCGTAGATGACGGAGTTCGGCCCATCCATCACCTCGTCTGTAGCCTCCTCTCCCCTGAAGACCGGGAGCACGTGAGTGACTATGGCCCCGGGCTCCATCAGGTCGTCGACGAGCTCCTGGGTCAGCATCCAGTCCCTGTACTTGTTGTGAATCTCAAGCTCCCTCTCCAGGCCGAACTGAGAGAGCCCAACCTGCCCCAGCTGCCAGGTGTGCCAGCTCCTCGGGAACACCGCGTGGGCTCCCTTCAGCGCCTCCTTGTAGTCGTGGACTATCTCAAAGCTCCCGCCGCTCTCCTTGGCGTTCTGCTTCACCCAATCCATGATCTTCGGGTCCAGCTCAAAGCCCGGCGGGTGGGCCAGCACCACGTCCATCCCGAACCTGCTGGCGATGAGGAGGTCCGCGTGTATGCTGCACGGGCCCCTTATCTTCGTGGAGTACGCCCACATAACGACGAACTTCTTGCCTTGGAGCTTCCTCAGCTTCTCTTGCATCACCATGATGTCTCCTAAGGCCTGGGTCGGGTGGAACATATCGTCGGCCATGTTTATGACTGGCTTCTTGGCGACGCGAGCGAACTCCCTTATCACGGGGTTACCGGTGCCGTACTTGAAGTCTATGACCTTGTCTAGGAGCCTCACGCCTATCCCGTGAGCGTATATGTCGTACATCTTTGCCACGTCCTTCACGGCCTCTCCTGCTCCGAGCCTTGTGGTGCTGACGTCCACGTAGACTCCGTGGCCTCCGAGCAGGGTGGCGCCGGCCTCGAAGGCCCCCCTAGTCCTGGTGGAGGGAGCGAAGAACACCATGAAGAAGTTCTTCCCCGCCAGAACCTGGGGGAACCTGCCCCCCGCCCGGCCGATCTGCTTGTACCTCTTGGCGACTCGGAGAACCTCCTCGATCTCGTCCATCAACCACTCCTGCGTGGTTATCAGATCCTTTCCGTACAGGTCCACCATGGGGTCTCACCCTGTCGATCTCCCCGTCATGGCTCAGTATTAAGCCGCCCTCAGCCGATGAGTACCTGTCGAGGGCGTCGCAACGAGCCCTCTCAGAATCAAATACTGACTATTACTCCACAGATCAAGCCAAACGCAAGTTCAAGCCTTGGAGAATCTCGCGAACAGGATGGGAGCTGGTCCGTAGCCGTGCTCACTCGCGATTTCAACTATTTTGTTGACCAAGCTCCTCAGGCGATCTGCTACCTCTCGATCTTCGATCTGTTGAATTAACGACCTAGTCTGGAATCCCCAAGAACTCAGGAACTCCTCTGGAGGCAGCCACTTGCCCAGCCTCCCCACCCAGCAGTCCTCGACCTTGAAGCCCGAGGACTCCACCAGCTCGACGAACTCCTCCAGCTTCAAGACGCCCAGCGCCTCGACTCCCGTTGCGTACTTCAACGCCTTGTGGTACGCCTCCTCCGTGAGGAGTGTGAGTTCCTCCTGGGGACTCAGCCCTGAGATTCTGCACTTGTCTATGACTACAAGCCTCCCCTCAGGCATAAGGACTCTCTTCACCTCTAAGAGGGCCGAGTGGACGGACGATCGCTCGAATTCGTGCACTGTCAGCGTAGCCGTGACTAAAGCGAACGACTCATCTCTGAACGGGAGTCGCGCGGCGTTTGCGCAGACGAAGTCGACGGGCCATCCCGCCAGGCGTTTCCTAGCCTCGGCCAGCTTCTCTCCTCCTAAGTCTACCCCTACAACGAACCTCTTGCAGGACTCAGCTACGGCCTGAGCGCTCCTACCATGGCCGGTTCCCAAGTCTAGAGCGGGACCTGGAGCACCCACCTCAGAACATAGCGCGATCAAGGCTTCCCTCAGCGAGGCGAGTCGCCCAGCCAACACGGGGACGTCTCGAGGGTACGAGAAAAAGGTTTGATGTAGAGATTTGGGCTCCGACGTGTCCAGAAGACAAGCCCTTGCTTGACGGGAGCGCGGGAATGGAGTTTGAACCGGGGGTTTCTAAGTCTCTACGATGGCGGCTCTCCAGCATCCCCTTCATCGCACGAATATGCGGTGACGCTGGAGGCTCTCGGAGACTCCCACTCGAGCCTGTAGTCGGGAGAGTAAACCTCGATCCACCTCTTCTGTGGCTGCTGAGACCCACACGAAGTCGCTTGAGTAAACTCTCCCGCTGCCAAGCTGTACACCTTGGGACCATTCTTCTGAAACGTATGAGGGCTGAAGGGTTCATAGAGAAACCGTCACGAGCAGTAACACGAGTAGAACTGCAGGTTTAAGCGTCAACAATGCTATTCTATTAACATATTTTAGCTAACCAATATAAATAAATATAAATAAATTTTTCTAATGATCTGGAAAATGATTACTCCTCAAATGGGTATTATTTGGGGCTCATCATGACAAGTCAATGGTCTACAGCGCCATTGAGTAAAAATTGGAGAGTCAGCTGGGTTCAGAGACCCAGCACCTGAGCGTACCCCTGCAGGTCCAGCAAACCATGTCCGGAGTAGTTGAATAAGATCACCCACTCCTCTCCTTCCTCCTTGGCCTTCAGAGCCTCATCTATGGCTGCCTTGACGGCGTGTGCCGTCTCAGGAGCTGGTATGAGGCCCTCTGTCTCCGCAAAGAGTCTCGCTGCACCGAACACATCTTCCTGCGGGTAGGCTACGGACTCGATGACCCTGTTCTTCTTCAGGAGCGACACAGTCGGAGCAGCCCCATGGTACCTGAGCCCTCCTGCGTGTATTGGCGGGGGAACGAACTCGTGCCCCAGCGTGTACATCAGTATGAGCGGGGTGGTCTCAGCTGCGTCTCCGAAATCATACCTGTACTCTCCCTCCGTCATTGAGGGACACGCCTTCGGCTCCACTGCGACGACCCTGTACCGCTTCCTACCCTCTATCACGTCCCTGATGAAGGGGAACGTCAGGCCCGCGAAGTTGCTCCCTTCGCCCACGCACCCGATGAGGACGTCGGGTTCCTCGTCGATTAGCTCCATCTGCTTCCTCACCTCCTCGCCTATGACGGTCTGGTGCAGCAGAACGTGGTTGAGGACGCTTCCTAGAGAGTACTTTGCCTTGCCGTCCGACATCGCGGCCTCGATGGCCTCGCTTATGGCTATGCCCAGAGACCCTGGGTGCTCTGGATCCTGTTCGAGGAACTTCCTGCCGACCTTGGTTCTGTCGCTGGGAGATGGGACGACCTCCGCTCCGTACAGCTTCATCACGTACTTCCTGTATGGCTTCTGCTGGTATGAGACCCTCACCATGAACACCAAGGCCCGAAGCCCGTTTAGAGCCGTGGCCAGCGATAAGGCCCAGCCCCACTGGCCGGCGCCCGTCTCGGTCGTCAGATACTCCAACCCCTCCTTGGCGGCGTAGTAGGCCTGGGCAAGAGCCGTGTTGAGTTTGTGACTGCCAGTGGGGCTGAGGTCCTCCCTCTTGTAGTAGATTCTGGCTGGGGTCCTGAGGTACTCCTCTAGCCTCCTGGCCCTGTAGATGGGCGTCGGCCTCCCTATCCTGACGTAGAGCTCCCCGAGGTCCTCTGGTATCTCTATGAACCTCTCCTTGGAGAACTCCTGCCTGACGCACTCCTTGGGGAACAGCGGCTCAAAGGCCTCTGGCCCTAGGGGCTCCCTCGTGGCCGGGTGCAGGTAGGGCGGCAGGTTTGGAAGGTCCGCAACTATGTTGTACCACCTTCTGGGCAGTTCCTCAACTGGCAGGCTCACCCTGTCGACTCTCACTCTTCACACCTCCCCAACATCAGGTCGCGAAGAGGGACGTCCATCTCCGGCGGATCGATGGGCAAAGCGTGCCTCGTGGTCTTCGGAGGCATTAGCTCTCCTGATATGGCGGCCCTGCGAACCTCTGCCTTGGATACCGGTACATCTACCCTCCTCGGCGTGACGCTTACGTCCGGAGAGTCGTAGTCAACGAGCGCCGCGGGGACTAGATGGGCTCCAAGCCTCCTGAGCGCCTCCAGCCTGTGGTGGCCATCTAGGACGGTGCCTGTTTTAGCGTCCACGAGTATCGGCACCCTGAGGAAGCCGTCTTCGCGGATCTCCCTGAGGAGCTTAGACAGCCTGTCGGCTTGTGTCATCTCGTGTGGCAGGAGAGACTCTATGCAAACCAGGGACACGTGGATGGCAAGGTCTCCCGAGGAGAGGGACCTCGACAAGAAGGAGTCTAGGCCATTAGGGCGGAGAGCCTTAGTCGGGCAACCAAACTAGATCCCCCACTTTCATCCCTCCCTTGCAGGGATTGGCTCAGCCAGAGGAGTGGTCAAAATAAAGTTTGCCATACATATGGCTTGGAGCCCACGCGCAGGGGGTGAGGAGAGCTGGAGCGCCTCATCCCCTGGACTCTCGTATCGGATTGGCGGTGCCTCGGCTGTGGGGCGTGTTGTCTGGTGTTCAGGGTTCCCCTCGGTCCAGCTGAGGCCATCTCTATCGCTAGGGTCTTCGGAGACGACGCGATTGAGTTCAGATCAGGTGAGCCGTACCTCAGGAAGGTGGGTGGCAGGTGCGTATTCCTTACGGGTGACGGCCTGTGTTCGCTTCAGCAGTTGGGCCTGAAGCCGATCGCCTGCAAGATCTGGCCCTTTCACCCCTACAGGGAGCCGAGGCACGGGCATGCAGAGCTCGCGAGGTATACCCACCTCGGAATGGACTGGTACGTGTACGTCGACCCGCGTTGTCCAGGAGTAACTCTGGGAGAGCCCTCTGAGCGTCTGATCGAGGAGGTCTTGCCGGAGGTGATCGAGATAAGGGCTGGGATGAGGAGTGAGCAGGTCTCCAGCACGTCAGACCTCAAGGGGAGGCGTTATCACGTTCCCACTGAGGCGAGTGGCCCGAAGAGTGAGGAAATCTCCCTCTCTCGATCCGGAGGAAGCGTCTCGCGGAAGGCCAGGGCTATCAGCGCGTCGTCCTCGTCGAGCCGCTTTCTCAAACCGTCTACGATCGCAAACGCCCTCTCTATCCCAGCGACGAGGGCTATGTCTGTCATGTTGTCGACGACCAACACGAGAGGCCTCTCATACTCCTTTCTGAGGCGCTCCAGCAGGCTGAACACATGCTGGAAGCTGTGACCCAGCTTATACTCTCTCTCCGATATCCTCTCGAGGGACTGAACTCCGCGCCTCACGTAGGCTAGGACGGAATCGGGGAAGCTCTTCGCGATCACTCTAGCCACGGGGCTCCCCCGCCAGGTGAATGCAACGAGAGTCCTCGAACCCAGAGCGCTCGACAGTACTCTCACAAGCTTCGGAGCGTACTCCTCGCCTGGATCTAGCCATATGAGAAGTCTGGCAGGAGCTGGAACCTCCACAACCTCGCGGACGATGAGCCTGACGCCCCATAGCCCAACGGCCAGCATTACTAGGCCTAGAGTGAGAGAGAATGTCTCTGACAACGCCTCAGCGGTCCTAGGCACGTCTACGAACTCATCTAGGAAGTCGAAGCAGGCAAATGCAGCTAGAAACGAAAATCCACCCCTTAAGAACCCTACGATTATCCCGACCAGCCCGCTAGAGGGTGGGACCTTACGGAATACGATGAAGAGTGAGATCATGGAGGAGGCAAACAGCGCAGCGTCAGTCACGGCGTTCGGCACATTGACTGAGTCAACCGCCCCCAGCTCGCCGCTGATTAGCGTCGCTGCGAGGGGGATGAAGAGAATTGCAGCCGCGGCGGTGGGCAGGCCAAACTCTATCCCCTTGGGCCTCTCCCCCTCCTGCGACACTCTGCCAGCGAGGGAGGCTATCAACCAGTCTCTGAGCCCCACGGCCACCAGGAATATGCCAAGAGCGATTGACCCCTTCTCTCCCAGGTACTTCAGGATCTTTGGCCGCTTGACGAACTCGTCCAGCAGGTCCAGGATCAACCCCCATCCCACTAATCCGAGCCCGAACTCCACCACTCTCGACTCTGCCGTGGGGATAGTTGCCGAGGTGGCTGCCGCAACCAGAGCCAGCGTCAGCGCCACTAGGTTGACGGATTCTGCCAAGACATCGGTAAGTTCGATCTCCGCCTTCATCCTCCACTGACCGGCGGTCGCAATCGCAAGCAACGCTGTGATAGATAACCAGATCGCTGCGACCACCTGCCAACGCATGGCTGCGCCCTGTGTGGTGGTTAGCAAAAACCTTCACCCCAGGCTAAGGTTAAACGACGCCAGCGACTAAGGACTCCGACTTAACGCAAGCTCACGTTAAAATTGGTGGACACTAATCGCAGCGGCGGTGAGGTCAGTGCATGAGATGAAGAGATACGCTAGGGCTTTTGTCATGATCTCGACGGAGCTTGGAAAGGAGAGGGATGTCGTCAGAAAGCTGATGGAACTCTCGGAGGTTGAGGAGGCGCACATAGTGCCCGGCGATTTTGACATAATAGCCGTTCTGAAGGTAGAGAGGGATATCGTGGCGCCGACTGGCGAGGAAGTGATGGACGTGGTGCTCGACAAGGTAGGTCGGATCTCCGGGGTCAAGGACACTCACACGATAATTCCCACTCACTCCTTCACGAAGACTCCAGAGTAGCTGGGGATCCAGTTGACTGTAGTGGAGGTGGAAAACCTCAGGAAGAGATTCGGGATCGTGGAGGCCCTTAGGGAAGTGTCGTTCAGGGTCGAGCACGGATCCGCAACTGGACTTCTTGGTCCAAACGGCGCCGGCAAGACGACGACACTGAAGATATTGGTGGGTCTCCTGAGGCCGACTAGCGGCAGAGCGAGCGTTCTTGGGTTGGACCCTTGGCGAGAGGGTCACAAAGTCAGGCAGAGAGTTGGGGTCCTCCACGAGAAGCCAATCTACCCCAAGGGGGTCTCCGTCCGCAGGCTCCTTGAGTACGCCGTGAGGATGCGCGGGCTCGACCAAGCGGAGGTGAGCAGAGTCATCAGACTCGCCGGGCTGGCTGAGGTTTCGAGTAGGCGCGTGGGCGCCCTCAGCAGGGGATACCTCCAGAGGCTCGGCCTCGCCCTGGCGATAGTAGGGGAACCCGAGGTTCTCCTCTTGGACGAGCCCACGGCAAACCTCGACCCTGCGGCTAGGATAGAGATACTGAACCTGATCGACACGCTAAAGAGGGAGCTTGGCGTGACGATGCTGATATCTTCCCACATAATCCCAGAGCTGGAGCCTCTCTGCGACTCCGCCATATTCATAGCGGAGGGCAGGGTTCTGGACTATGGCACGCTGGAAGAGCTCGCCAGGAGGCACGGGACTGAGGCCTATATCTTGCTTGAGGCGGAGAGGCCCAGGGAGTTGGCTTCTAGGCTCATCTCTTTGGACTTCGTGAGGTCCGTAGAGGTGGACGGAGGCATGGTCAGGGTTAGGATCCTGCCTGGAAGCCTTGAGGAGGCTGAGACTGAGATCTCTAGGGCCATGGGGTCTTACAGGCTGAGAGTGATCTCCTCCGGCAGGGCAGGCCTGCTAGACCTGTATGGGAGGGTGGTCGGAAGTGAGGCCTTGGGCGCGGGTCTCAGAGTACCTGTCGGTCGCGCTGGGTAAATACGCTTACGGAATGGCGTTGGCTGCGTTGGCAGCGGCTGCGGTTTCCGGCGTGGTTTCTCTGAGTGACGCAGTCGGGCATATGGTGAGGACTCCCAGCGCGACCCCGAGGCCGGCGCTCGAGGCAGGTCTAATGTTCTCGCACCTCGCGTTCGGAATAGTCTCAATGTCCATGGCCGGTATCCTAGCAGGGGAGCTGGCCTCTGAGGCCCTCTTCCACCTGAGCCTCCCGATGAGGAGGGAGGAGTATGCATTTACCTGGCTCCTCACAGCTGTGTGGGTTCCGGTGACACTTGAGATCGTGTCGCCAGCCGTACCCATGGCGATTCTGGACCCTAGGATCGTCACAGGCATAGCTGTCGGGCCAGTCGTCCTGAGAGCCGTCGAGGACTGCCTAGTGTTCTCTACAATTCTCTGGTGCGCCCTCCTGAAGAGGAAGGGGCTGGTGACCGCCTATGGGCTGGCCGCAATACTCTTCCTGCCTATCATCGTTGGGATCGCCTTAGCGGCCACCGGAGTCCTCTGGGGAAGCCCGCCCCCCGCCATCCTGCGCGCGATCACCTACGTGCTTCCTGCCACGACAGGAATGATAGGTGGTGGCATAATTCAAGCGGATCTAGGCGCTGCGCTGTTGGTGTGTGGGTCGCTGGCTGTGGCCTCGCAGCTAGGACTCGTGCTATGGTTCAGGGAAAGACTGGAGGTGACTTAAGTGCTCAGACCTGCTGGAGTCCTCCTCATATGCCTCGCCCTTGGGGGTCTGCTCTCGCTGGCCCTCTCCTCGAGGTTCAGCTCAATCTACATCGGGCCTGTGGAGACTATTGCTGAGTGCGTGAGAGTCGATAAGGGACGGTGGCT
>CBEVRO010000053.1:0-8243 GCA_965552295.1 uncultured archaeon
CAAGAGCACCACGGAAACCTGGACAGGAGGCGTGTCAACAGTCCTCCTGACAAGGAGCTCGTACACGTGGCCTCTTTTCGCCTTCTCCTTTCGAACGACAATATAGGAGGCGCCAACGATCTTGCAGACCTGGTCCATGACTCTCAGAGACTTCTCTGCCTCCTCCTCGGTCAGGCCTAGCGGCTCCCCGTCGTCTGTGACGCCGAGCTCGTAGAACGCCTCTCCCCCGCCCTCGTTGAGCCGGTAATTTAGCTGTGTAGCGAGTTTCTGCACTCTCTCTGGTGTGGAGGCATCTAGCCTCAGCTTGTACTCGATGTGACCCTCTTCGCGCTCTGGCTCCATGGCGGGGAACCCTTACCCTGAATCTAGCGCTCGGCATTAATTAAGGAGGGGGCTTGCAGGTGGGGTCCCCACTTACATCTGACCCGTTATAAGCCGTGGTAGCCCTATGTAAGGTAGAGGTATGTCTACCACTCCCTCTAAGGGCGGGCGCGGGGACTGGCTAACCCGCCTGATGATGGTGGAAGATACGTCAACCGAGGCTGTGAGGTCCCCAGAGGCTCAGAAACTGCTTAGGAGACATCTGGATGTTCTCTTGCCTGAATCAGCCGCTCCCCTACTGGAGGCGGTCAGGCACCACCTGCTCGGCAGGAGAGTCAGGGGAGTCCCACCGTCTAGGATAGTCGTCCTGATCGGCCCCCTTGGGTCTGGCAAGACTTCTGTCTGCGAGAAGATCGCTCAAGAGGCCGCGAAGGCCTCCCCCGCAGTCGACGTCAGGTTCGTCAGACCGAGCGACATCTTCAGCAAGTGGTACGGAGAGAGTGAGCGCAAGATAGCCTCCCTATTCGTGGGCGCTCAGCAGCGTCCGAGGCTTATAGTGTTTGACGACTTCGACAGCTTTGTCTCGGTAGACGTGGGATCGATGGACCTAGATAGCCCCGGTCAGGTCGCCGACCTGAGGGTCAGGGACGAGCTGATACACAGGCTCGACGAAGTGGCCGACGGGGAGGTCAACGCGGTAGTGGTGTTCACGAGCAACTCCGACCGAGTGGTGCCGGAGTTCAAGAAGAGGGCGAGGATCATCAGGCTGACCTACACTGACGAAGAACTGCTGGCAGTGACCGAGCTACTGCTGAAGAAGCACGGCGTCGCTGCCGATCCCTCTGAGGTCTTGGACGCGGTCAAGGAGGCGGCCGTCACGCTCGGCTACCGATACGTGGTTCCAGGGGACATCGACAACGTTCTGTTCGCGGCGGCGGAGCGCGCCAGGAGGGAGGGGAGGGTCGCGACGATAGAGGACGTGAGGGCCCACGCGCTGAGCGCCAAGGAGTACGTGGAGTCCTCCGTGCTGGACGCCGCTCTCCTGATCAAGCCCAAGACGACGCTTGCCGACGTTGGGGGCATGAAGAGGGCCAAGGAGGCCGTGGTAGTTCCCGTGGCCGTCGTGATGCTCAGCCCCAGCGTTGAGGCCCCCAGGGGGATCCTGCTCTACGGCCCTCCCGGCACGGGCAAGACGACGCTGGCGAGGGCTTTGGCGGGGACTTTCAACGCTACGTTCCTCTACGTCAAGCTCACTGACATCTACGGCCACAAGGACCCGCTCAGAGTCCTCAGCGACGTGTTCAGAGAGGCGAGGAAGAGGCAGCCGAGCATAGTGTTCTTCGACGAGTTTGACGCCATAGCGGTGGACCGCAGATCCGACCCCGTGGCCGCCAGGATAGTGAACCACTTGCTCCAAGAGATCGAAGGCCTACTCCAGGGCAGGAACAGGGTCATAGTGATCGCCGCCACGAACTTCGTGGAGAAGATCGACCCTGCCATAATCTCTAGGTTCCAGCCAAACGTGATCTACGTAGGCCTCCCAGAGACGTATGAAGAGCTGCGCGAGATACACGAGGTCTACGTCAAGAAATACAACGCCGCCTTCACAGCAGAGGAGGCTCTGAGGCTCGTGGGGCTCAGGATCCGAGTGCCCAGGATGATAGCAAGGCTTTACGAGGAGGCCGAGAGGCTGAGGCAGGCTGAGCTGGTCTCCAGCCTAGTGGACAACCCCAGCGTCAGGGAGGTGTTCCGCGACCACGAAGAGAGGAAGCTGAGGATCGAGAGGCTGTACGGGGGTGGTCCAGACTACCCTCTAAGGCTCGAACACTTGGCTGAAGCCCTTAGAAAGTTCACGGGCGTGACTGAAACTCTGACGGCCATCTCAGCGTCACAGAGCCCGGAGGAGGAGAGGATCGTCGGGAGGGCCATAGCGGTCGCGGCGCTCAGCTTAACGGGGGAGGGGGTTGTGTTCCCTGTTGAGGCAGTCTCGTCGAGAGCGGGGTCTGGTGAGATAGAGGTTCTCGGAGCGGATGAAACGGTATTAGAGTCTGCAAAGGCTGCCAAGGCCTGGCTCTCTCAGAGGTACCCAGAGGTGGAGAAGAGGAAGTGGACCATTCAGTTCATAACGCCCGTGGAGGGGACGGGGCAGAGACCCTCCGGTCCCAGCGCCGGGCTAGCCATAGTGGCGGCCATGTGGAGCGAACTCACTGGAACCCCCTTGAGGCAGGATGTCGCTCTCTCTGGGAAGATATCGGCCAAGACGGGCATAGTGGGTCCGGTAGGAGGGTGGGACAGCGCGAACACCGGCAAGATAACGGCGGTGCTGGCAGCGAATTCCATCAGGTACGTTGTAGTGCCGGAGGCGAACAGGCTCGAGTACGGCGCTGAGCTTAGGGAGAACACAGCCATATGGGAGTTGGAGAGACACGGAAAGAGGGTTTTCTTCGTCAGAACTATCGATGAGGCTCTCCGCATAGCCTCGGGTGTCGGGCTTGAAGAAGCGTGAACTTGGGGCCCTCCTGATAGTCCTGGCCTACTCGCTCACGCTCATCCATCTGGCGTGGGTGGCCCTGAACTACTTCGGAGAGATCGTCGTTGAGATAGATGCCACCACCGACTCCCTCATCATCAGGAACCTCGGTGATAGGGAGGTGACTGTGGAGAGGATCTTAGCATCGGGAGAATCGTCTACCGTTAACCAAGTGGTTCCGCCCGGCGGATTCCTAAGGCTAGACCTGCCCGAGAGGGCGGAGCACTTCATAGTGGTCACTGACGCTGGATCGTGGGCTCTGGCCGTCGGGGGCAAGAGGCTGGCTTCCAATAAGCTCAGAACTCAGGCGGCGTTGGCGTTCGTCGCCTTCTGGACGGGGCTCCCACCCGTTGCTCTGTTCCTCTGGGAGTTCTTCAGGGGAGTCAGGGGAGTCGCCATACCCTATGCGATAGCCTATCTAGTCGCCTTCGGGCTCATAGAGCTGACTTGGCCCAGGGGTGCTCCCTTCTCGCCAGCCATATCGGCCTCAGTTGGCACACTGACTTCTCTCATCCTCTCTGAGGCCGCGCTGAGGAGGCACAGGAGGCTGGTGTCGAAGACGGAATCGATTCACGGAGACTGAGCTTCTAGCCGAGCGCCTCCAACCTGACCCCCTTGGTCTCTGGCACGGTCCAGATTAGCGCAGCAGCCGCGGATGTGGCTACCACAGCCACTATCAAGCCTGCGTTGAACCCCGCGAATCCAGCGATCCACCCTAACACTATGGGCGCCGCGAAAGACACGCCTCTGGCGCCGTTGTAGCACAGCGAAGCGCCCGTGGCCCTAACCCTAGTCGGGAATAGTTCTCCAAAGAGGGCGCCATAGACCGAGAAGAACCCGCAGGCGAAGGTGTTGGCCGCAAGCGCGAGGAACCCGCTCAGGCCAGGCCCCGCGGCCGTGAGTCCAAGAACGGACGCAGCGAATATGACGGCGTAGATTGTGAAGGTAGGCCTCCTACCGATTCTGTCCGCTATCACGCCGAAGAGGACGTGACCAAACCACCCTATCAGCCAAGAGGCGCCCACGAAAGATGCGGAGCGTACCATCGACATGCCCTTGACTGTCTCTAGGTAGGCGGGAGCCCACGACCAGACCGTGTAGAAGGAGAACATCCCCAGCGACGCTAGGAGCAGACCCTTCAGGGTGCGGCCGAGCAGATCCCTGTCGGACAGCTGCCTCAGCGTGAGCCACCTGACCTTCTCAGAAAGCTCCGGCGGGAGCTCTCCGCGCTCCTTCGCTTCCTTATACCTCAGCCAGAGCTTAGACTCGGGCATCTTCCCTCTGACGATCACCAAGAGCACTATGGGCAGGATGGCGACCGCAAAGCCCGCCCTCCAGCCGAACTTAGACATCACGAGAGCCGCGTCTGCCGCCGCCATCGCCATCCCCAGAGGCCAGCCTGCTTGAGTCAAGCCGACCATGCTTCCCCTAGTCTCCGACGGCCAGACCTCGTTCAGGATGGCCATGCCTAGCCCCCATTCTCCTCCGATGCCTAGGCCTGCCGCGAACCTGAAGAGAGCGACCTCCCACAAGTTCCTGCTCAGCGCCGTCAGGCCGGTGGCGATGCTGTAGAGGGCTATGTCTAGCATGAGGCCCCTCTTCCGGCCGATGCTGTCGGCGATGATTCCGAACAACGCCCCGCCAATGGCCGTGGCCACGAGCTGGAGGCCGAACACCGACCCGATTACGGTCTTCGATACGCCGAACTCCGCCATCATCTGATTCAGAGCGAATGAGAGGACCGAGAAATCAAAGGAATCAAAGGCCCAGCCGGCGACAACGACGAACAGCGTCCAGAGCCTCTCGGAGCGCGAGTACTCGACCTCCAAGGATGACCCCGAGCCCCGCTCAAGCTACTGTTAAAATGTTTGATAAGAAGCCAGCAAACCCTTGTTCCGCCACATCACACCGGTCGTACTCTACCAGAGCCTTCTGTTCACATATAGAGTCTAAAGCTTTGCTAGGCGGGTAGGTTAGGCTTCGCTAGCTAGCGCCTTCGTTAGGCATGTCGGTTCTTAGCGTCTCCAGTATTCTTAAGTCGTCCCGGAGAACAATGCCCCTGGCTATGTCGATCACTACAGGTGAGTTCTTCTCGACAAGTCTCTTCACATCCTCTGGCCTCAGCGGTATTGGCTCTATTCCAGGCTCCACATGCTTCTCCAAGATCTCATACCTCTCAAGAGGATTCGTCGGGAAGTTGTCTGAGATTATCACGACATCAATGTCACTCCACGCATTAAAGTCCCCTCTAGCCGTGGAACCTATGACCACTACTGTTACTGGCCCGAGAGCGTCTGAAACGGAGTTAGCGAATCGCTTCGCCAGCTTTAGCCTCTTCTCTAACTCCCTGCGCCTTCTCTCAAGGACTTCCACTTCAACTCTATGAACACAATGACCTGCTTAGCATAATAAATCGCCTCTTCGGCTTCTCGCTTCGTGTAGTACTCGTGAGGGCGCCCTCGCTCCACATGTCGGCATACCTAGGTGCCGTGTAGAACTTGTCGAGCCTGGCACACGCCTCGTAAATATCTTCTGGGACCTCTCCCAGCTCTCTAATGAGCTTGGTTAGACTGTGTCCAAAACTCGGCATGCCGACGCCCCAGAGATAGGCCTTTACAGCAAATTCTGCAGCCTGTTGAGCCTTAAAACAGGCCCAGTTGTAGTAGCCACCTTCCAAGTCCCTCTCTGCTGAATTGAGTGTGTGCTTAGCGCTCTTCATCCATCTCTCGAACTCATTTTGATCTAACATTCGGGGCACTCTCCCACGGCGCCCTAAAATACTTGACACCTCAGCCGGAATATTAGGAAAGTTTATCGGAGCTCGACCAGCTAATTCGAGGGTGCTCGTTAAGCCGCTCGCCTTCGATTCCATGGGCGTCAGGAGCATGGCTACGTACGTCGAGACGAGAGACGCTCGCATTGTGATAGATCCCGGGGTGGCGCTGGCTCCCAGGAGGTTCGGGCTCCCTCCCCACGACTTGGAGAGGCGACGCCTAATGGAGCTAGCTAGGGTAGTTGAGGAGCACGCTAGAATCGCTGACGTGATTATCGTAACACACTACCACTACGATCACCACGACTTGGGCAAGCGAATCAGCCTCGAGATATACGACGGCAAGCTGGTCTTCATGAAGAACCCAGAGGAGAACATAAACCGGAGTCAAGCTGAGGTTAGGGCTCCAAGATTCCTTAGGGCCATACAGGGGCGTCCGAGAAGGCTGGAGTACGCCGATGGGAACAGTCTGAAGATCGGGAACACCGAGATCCTGTTTTCTGAGGCCGTCCCTCACGGCTCAGATCCTCGATTGGGCTATGTCGTTCAAGTGGCGGTAAAAGAGGGCGACGAGGTTTTTCTCTACACTTCAGACGTCGAGGGTCCAGCTCTGAGGGAGCAGCTGAAGTTTGCTCTAGAGGTGAACCCCACCATGGCCTACGTGGATGGCCCGATGACCTACATGCTGGGCTACAGGTATTCAGAGGAATCGCTCAGGACGGCCATCGAGAACCTGGTCACGCTAATCGAGGAGACCGATCTGAGGACGCTAGTGCTAGATCATCACTTTGCCAGAGACCTGGAGTGCTGGGATCACGTTGACGAGGTGGTGGGTGCTGCGAAAGGATGGGGGATACGGCTCGTGTCGGCAGCCGAGGAGGCCGGAGAGTCTGTGAGAATGCTGGAAGCCAGGCGGAGGGAGCTGTACGGCAGAGCTAGCGCCTCTCGGCTGGAAGCTTAGCTCTTCTTTCTCTTCTTGAACCTGCTGGCGTCTGCTAGCAGGAGCCTGCCGGGCTCAACGAAGGTCCTGCCGGCTGCGTGCAATGGTATCTTCACCTTCTTGAGGTCCCAGCCGTACCTGTCATTGAACAACCCCTCTTCAGCCTCGGCGCGAACGATCTCTCCGACCACCAGCCTGACCTCACCTATCTCCAGCTCGTGGAGCTTCTTGCACTCTAGAATGCCAATGGATTTCTCCAGCACGGGGGCCTTAACCGCCTTGGCCGGCCTCCAGCCCCACCCTACAGCGCTCAGCTTGTCTGCCTTCCTCCCAGACACTGACCCCAGGTAGAGGATTTCGTTAACGAACCCGGATGGCAGGACGCACAGCGAGAACTCGCCTGTCTCGGAGAGTAGCTCCAGCGTGAAAGACTCCTCGTCCAGAGCGATCGCCACCGCCGGAGGTTCGTCAGACACGGGTGTGACCCACGATACCGGCGCAAAGTTCACTCTACGTTCTGGATCTCCAGCCCCGACGATCACCACGGGCCTGGGGTGGAGCATCCTCCACGAGGATTCCGGCTCTACTTCTCTCAAGGCGAACCCAGGGTGCACGGTCAGAATTCGAAATAAGTCTCTTGAGCAGCGTGATCCACATGCTTTTTGAGTAGGGGCGCGAACATTCCCAGGGGATGAGCCGAAGATAGTTGGCACCAGCAGAGAGCTGCCCCGGAGGCGATGACCGAGTGGTCCTCCGGCGACCCCAAACTCGATGCACACACTAGAAGCTCTCTCGGGCGTGTGGGATGCCCTTGGATCGAGCTAATCTGTCCAGTAGCCAGCCTCCCTTAGCTTCGGGACGAGGTCTCCTCCCCAGCCTCGCCGCGTGCCGCCGAGCCGTAGATCGCGACCGAGACCAGTCGCTCTCCGAACTCTCTCCTCAGGCCCTCCAAGATCCAGAACCAGTCCTGCACCATGGAGATTAACAGCTCTCCAATAAAAAGGAGGAGGGGGGCGAGACCTTCAGGCGTTTCTTGGCTGTCCAGCTCAACTTCGGCAAAGAGCTGCAAATTACTCCCTGAGAGGGACCATGATGTCTGGCCTGTTGGTAGCCACGCCGTCTGCCCCCCTCTCCTTCATTTCCCTCGCTAGATCAGGGTTGTCCACAACCCACGGCACTACCCTGAGCTTCAGGCGGTGCGCAAACGCTATGGCCTTGGCCGTGGCCATCCTGTAAAATGGGAGCACGAACTCGCACCCGATTCTCTTTGCGCCGAGGATGCCATCGCTCGGCTTAAGGTAGATCAGGCCTGTGTGCGCTCGAGGTTCCTCCCTTTTCACAATTCTCAGGGCCGATTCGCTAAATGACACGAAGAGAACATAGTCCAACATATCTCTCCCGCGCACGAGTCTAAGAGAATGTAAAGCTGCCTCATTCACCTTTATCTCCACGAATAGAACTACTCTACCTTGCACCACACTGAGAACCTCTTCTAGCGTGGGGATCTTCTCTCCTAATCCGGCATCGAGTTCCCTCAACTCTTGGAGCGTCATATCGGCGACCCTGCCGCTTCCATTCGTTGTGCGATCCACGGTCTCGTCGTGTATCACCACGGGCACGCCATCGGCAGATAGCCTGACGTCTACCTCCACGGCGTCGGCGCCCATCTCGATGGCCCT
>CBEVRO010000054.1:0-8180 GCA_965552295.1 uncultured archaeon
ACCGCCTCCGCCAGCTCCAAGACGTGTGTGGAAAACAGGACCGTCTTCCCCTCCGACGCGTACTTCCTCATGATCTCTCTGAGGACCCTCCCAGCCTCAGGATCCAGGCCGGAGAAGGGCTCATCCAGTATCAGCACCTTCGGACTGTGAAGGAGGGCGCTGACGAGGAGGAGATTCCTCCTGTTCCCGTGGCTCAGCTCTCCGGCAAGCCTGTTCATGTGCTCTCCCAGCTTGAACAGCTTGACGAGGAGGTTCACTCTCTCTTCTAGCTCGCCGCGCGGTGATAATCCAGTGAAATTTCTCTGAGATCGTATGAGCGCTCTAAGAATCCTCGTGAGGCTCAGCGCGAGTTCTAACGGCCTCGTACCCTGAATTGCAGGGAGAGCTCGCCCCTTCCATAGCTTCTCGATCCCTAATGAGGACACGAGTGGAGGATCGTCTAGGATCAGAGGCCGCCAGATACCCTCGGGAGAGTGAGTGTTAAAATCAGTCTGCTTAGGCTGGCCAAGGTTCCCATGTATGTAACCAAGCTGGTCTGCGCTCGCTGTGGAGAGGAGCACACGCCGGACGAGAGGGTCTACTTCTGCAGTAAGATGGATGGCCGGCTGGACATTTACTACGACTACGACGCCATAGCAGATGTCTTGACTAGAGAGGAACTCGAACTTAGGCCGAGCGGAACTTGGAGGTACAGGGAGCTGCTCCCGATAAAGAAGGAGACGCCCGTCGTGGATCTAGGCGAGGGAGGAACGCCGCTGATCAAGGCAACTAGGCTAGCCGATAGGCTCGGCTTCAGGAACCTGTACCTTAAGGACGAGACTAGGAACCCAACCTGGTCGTTCAAGGACAGGCCCATGTCCGTCGGCGTGGCCAAGGCGATAGAGTTCGGCATCAAGACGGCCGTGACGGCCTCGAGCGGCAACGCCGCCGCGGCCCTAGCCGCATTTGCCGCAAAGGCCGGGATAGACGTGGTGACCTTCGTCCCCCACTTCGCGGGCCTGGGCAAGGTGGCTCAACTGCAACTCTACGGAGCCAAGGTAGTCAGGCTCAAGTGGGAGACCGAGGAGGACCCGACCGTCAAGATGATGGTCGAGATGGTCAAGAAGCACGGATGGTACCCGTGTCCAAGCTTCGGACCCTTCAACCCGTACCAGTTTGAGGGCAACAAGACGATGGCCTACGAGATACTCGAGCAGCTCGGCTGGAGGGCTCCGGACTGGGTCATGATCCCAGTCGGCGGAGGGGGGCTGCTCGCAGGCAACTGGAAGGGCTTCAAGGAGTTCAAGCTGCTTGACTTCGTTGGGGACACGCCAAAGATAGCGGCAGTGCAGTCCACCGGGTGCGCGCCGCTTGTTAGGGCCTACCAGCAGGGGAAGGGGCCGTTTGAGATAGAGCCCTGGGGGAAGCCAGACACGATAGCGACTGGGCTGGAGGATCCGTTCCCCTGGGACGGCGACGCCGCGCTGACCGCGATAAGGGAGTCCGGAGGCACCGCAGTCGCAGTGACAAATGAGGAGATACTGGAGGCTCTGAGGCTGCTCGCCAAGTACGAGGGGATATTCGCAGAGCCCTCTGGGGTTGCCTCACTCGCTGGCCTGATCAAGCTGAAGGCCGAGGGGGCCATAGACCCAACAGACCTAGTGGTTGTGGAGATCACCGGCTCTGGCCTGAAAGATCCAGACGTTGTCGTAGAAGCGGTCGGCACACCCCCGGTGATCGAACCCACCGTAGACGCCGTCGAATCCTACCTGTCATCACTCAACGCTGTCTGAACAGCAGCGATAAGAGGGAAGGCGCCTCTGATGGAATGTCACAACTAGGATCGATGTCAACTTGGCTAGGATTGTACGCTCCCTAATCTAACCTAGGCCACATCATGTGGGCTCGATGCGAGCTTATCGATTCAAAGCAGTCTCTTAGGATCCGAGAAGCTTCTAGGCCGAGAGACAGTTCCCTGAGAAGTCTCCTCCTGAGGAAATGTCCTCCCAGTCGCGCATTTACCAGCCCAGGATAAGAAGATGAAAGTAAAGAAGCCTTTACTCATCACGTTAAGGCCATTCCGCGCATGATCAGCGTGTACCAGATTGCTGCAGCAGGCTCTCCACCGGTAGCACCCTCATCAAAGGCGGGTGTAAAAAAGCAGCTGATCGTTCGAGCAAAAGACCAGATTCTCTCACAAATCGTCGGAACAAGGTTTTATTGTGACAGGCTGATTACACTCTACACCGAGACGGAGGAGATGTTCTTAATGAGAACTCGGAGCTTTATCCCAGCTCTGTTTTCGATGATCCTCCTCCTGGCAGCTGTGCTTCCCGTGGGGTCAACGCCAGACGGCGAGACTGTCAAGGTGTACATTTACTCCTCTGCAGACGTGTCGATACTAGCTCATCCAGACTTCGCCGACGAGAACTTCGCCAACATGGAGGAGCTGATAGCCGGATACCTCTACCTATACGAAGACCCCTGCGAAGAAGGGCAGCCCTGCATACTGATCCTGAGTTCGCAGGACTTCTTCACCCTGCTGAAGTTCCAAGTCCCGGAGCCTCAGGGAGAGGAGATCAAGAGGATCCTTCTGTACCTCCCTGCCAAGTCAATGGAGTGGTACCTCCCTGAGGACGACTTCAAGAAGCTGTGCAAGTTCTCCCTGGCTCGCTTCACAAAGGACTTCTCCGAATCTAAGGTAACTTGGAATGAGCTTGAGCCAGGCGTCCCGTGGGATCCCTGGGACTACGTTGATAAGCTCGGCTCGTTCTACGTCAACCCCGACAACACGACTCCATTTGTACTCGATCTGACCGACGAGCTCAAGGATCAGCTGATGTCCAAGGGCGAGCTAAGGCTCGCAATAGTTCCAGACCCCGAGTGGTGGTGGTACGGGGGCTGGGAGGAGTGGATGGGCTGCTACTTCTACATGGCCTCCTCCGAGGGCGGAAAGGCCCCCATGCTATTCATAGAGTACGGCCCGAAGGAGGTCGAGCCCGAGCCCCTACCGCCTGTGGCCTACCTACCGCCAGAGAGCTTGGTACCTACGGATCTAGGGGCGCTGATAGACTCTCTCATGGGCGAGGAAGGAGAGGAGGAGCAGGACTACATCCCCTTCCCCGACATTCCGTGGTGGGAGATCTCCAAGATACCGAAGCTCCAGCCCGTACCCATCCCTCCGCCAACGACCACGCCCCCGCCAACCACCATCCCACCAACATTCCCCACGCTGCCCCCGCCCCCCACGCTCCCTCCGCTTCCACCGACGTTCTCGCTTGAGATCTCTCCAGACATAGTGTCAGTCTACCCAGGCTCTGACGCGGTGTTCACGGTGACGGTCAACCCCTACTTCGGATTCTCCGACTGGGTCTCACTGTCGGTCCAAGGAGGGCCCGCAGGGGCCAGCGTGGACGTAACCCCGCCCTCGATCAACCCAGTCGCTGCCGTGAAGCCGGAGGCGACCGTGACGGTTCACGTGCCTGAGTGGGCTGCCCCAGGGAACTACCTCATCACGGTGACCGGAGTTAGCGGAGAACTCGAGGACTCTGCGACGGCTTGGATCCAGGTGAAGCAGCCTCCGGGTGGAGCCCCGCCTCAGCAGCCGCCGGAGGGCGCGGAGGTTGACTTCCACATCTCAGCATCGCCTAAGGAAACCACCACGCAGCAGGGGCGGGCCGCCACGATAGAGGTCACCATTAACCCCGTTGGGGGATTCTCCGGCGACGTGCACATCTCTTTGGCTACTCCACCGCCCGGGTCGCTCTTCCTGATTCACGGCTCTCCGGCCAAGCCTGGCGAGAACGTCTACGTTAGAGTGATGCCAACTCAGAGCACTCCCCCAGGGGACTACCTCCTCACAATAGTGGGCTCTTCGGGCAGCCTAATGAGGTCCACCGAGGTCGTACTGCACGTGGAGCCGAAGGCTGGCGCTCCGCCGTCAACGACGTCTCCTCCCGTAGCTGGCGCGCAGATCGTCCTCGACTTGGAGGTCGGCGACTCAAAGCTGACCGCACAGGTCGGCCAGCAGATACGGACTTGGGTCGCAGTTCTGGTTAAGCAGGGAGAGGCCGAGGCGATAACGCTCGAGGTCGATGCGCCGCCAGAGGTCCAGTACCAGCTCGCGAGCCAGACGGTCCAGCCGAAGTCCAGAACCCTGATATACCTCTCCTCGGACAAGCCTGGGGAGTATCTGGTGACGCTTAAGGCGAAGTACGGCCAAGCGGTCGATGAGGAACTCATCACACTCACGGTCACCGGACAGGAGACCCCGGCGCCAACGACAACCGGTCCGCCGCCGAGTCCAGAGAGGACGACGGCCCCGCCTCAGACAGAGGGCCCGGAGGGCATCACGATAACGCTAACGCCACAGAACTTGGTTACGCTTCTGGCTATCATAATTGTCCTAGCCGCCCTAGGCGTTGCCGTTGCTTCGAGGAAGAAGTAGAAACTCACCCCCACCCATTTTTCTTGAGAGTCCTGCCCAGATGCCTCTCTGTGGAATACCTCCTGCGTCGTGAAACAAGGCTTTCACGACGCGGTTAGTACTTGATTCTAACCCTTCCGTCGCCTACAAATTGGAGGACCCTAAATCTCTCGATAATCTCAACATGGAGGCCGGTCCTTCGGGCAGCCGAAGCTCATTTCGCGTGAGATCCTCGGTGAACCTCCTCCCAAACAGATCCTCGGGATCTTGTCTGCTAACACACACGAACGCTCCTTAGAGGCCCTCTACGAAAAGGTTATCTCCTCTGCGAGTTAGATGGCGAGTGGGGTTCGGTCGCCCAAGCTGGGGTACCATCCTCACGTGCTTGGGGTTGCTGGGCTTGCCGTGAGCTTCTTCCTCGCGTCCGCGCCAAGCGCGCCGATTCCTCCAGATGGAGGCGCCCCGGCGCCTACCCCACCCGAGGAGAAGTCGACCTCGCCCCTCGTTATGATCTCTACCGCTAGCACTGTGCTTGGGCTCGCTGAGAAGGTCGCCAAGATATACAAGTACCTCAGAGACAGGTCCAAGAGGTAGAAGGATTCCTAAAGAGAGACTGCTGTGCGTGGGGCGGCAGGTGCTACTCTACGATCCCTTCGAGCCGGATCAGCACGGCTCCGGCTAAGAGCATCTCCCTTATAGCCCTCTCGCTGTCGCCGGGATTTGATGTCGGCCCCTCTGATGGCGACCTAGAGATAGCCAAGCCCGACAGCGAACTCTCGCTTCATGGTTCTCCTCCTCAGAAGTCGGCTACGAGCTGTTGACGTCCTCCTCGACTCCCCCTAGTGGGAGTTCGAGGGACCGCTGACCGAGCAGCAGTCCACATCGACGTAGACGGCTCTCGTCAAGTACTTGAATTATAAGCGGCGAGATGCTCTGAACTTAGGACTTAATATCTGAGCGAGGGCATCCAGCGCTCGAATGGCCTGCGCGAGGGCCCTGGGAATTGCTCTGGCGATTTTGGCGTTGGCTGCTCTCATCGCGCTCCTGCTCGCGACGGGGCTGATCCCCTCCGAGCGGGGTCCTCCCCAAACCACTCCAGCTCCGAGCGGCACCACGCCAACCTCACCACCTCCTGAATCATCCGCTAGGGCCAGAGGAGAAGAGCACGGACCTTACAGCCTGGAGAACTCGAACTACGTAATCTTCTGGATTCCGTGCGCCTCCGCCGGAGACGAGGGCATCGCGACGATGCTGGTCTACCCCAAGCAGCCTAGGTACCCGGAGGGAGCCCCCGTCGTCGTGAACGTGCAGGGAATCATCACCCCGGTCAGCTCGGTCATGAGGCCCCCGAACTTCGACACGCACGGGGTGATATGGATCTACTTCGTGTACCCAGGCGGGAGGTCTGAAGGTTACGCCAGCGGGGGATCGTACGACTACGGAGGTCCGGCCTGCGCGGAGGCCCTCTACTGCATCATGCAGTTCGCTCAGGGAAGGCTCGCAAATGGAGTTGGCAAAAAGATAACCGATTACGTGGAGTACAATGTCCTCACGGACAACGTGGGGATCTACGCGTCCTCCAGCGGTGGAAACGTGGTCGGGATGCTCCTCGCGAGGCACAGCAGTGGTCTGGAGGGCCTGAAGTACGTCGTATTCTACGAGACCCCAGTGGGGGACCACTACATCACCGGGGACCTGGGGAGAGTAGGAGACGACCCAGACCAGAGGCTCGACTCGGACGGAGACGGCATACCCTGGGACGACGCCAGGAACCTGAGGTACGCGGAGGGCTCGTGCAACGAGACGAGCTGTGTCATAGACTTCTCAAACCTGCGCTACGATCCAGAGGTGGGGTTCTACCTCGACAACAACGGAGACGGGAGGCCAAACTTCTACGGGAAGTTCCCGCGCTTCAGCACGGACGTGGATCACAGCGGAGCCCTCGAGGAGGATGAGGACTTCATCTTCGTGGCCTGGGACGTGACGCTAGGCGGAAGGAGCCTGAAGGTCTACTCCTACGAGGTCACCATGGCTGCTTGTAGTAGGGGCCTCTTCAATCAGGTTCCTCCGAGTGTGATGAGGCCCGAAGAAGCTTGGAGCTTCTGGGTCGAGAGGGACATCAGCCACCACTACGACGAGATCTCGAGGAACTACCCCGAGCTGAAGGTCATGCAGGTTGGATTCGCCAGAGACCACGTCCAGGCGTCCAGAGATCACCCTCACATAGTCGTGAACTACGAGGCGTTCAGGAGGAGGGGGCACTGGGTCAGGCTCAACCCGGATAGGAGCTACCTGGAGTACGTCGCTGGGGGGAAGCTGAGCGTGAGGGAGAATGCAGCGAACGTCGAGGTGAGCTTCCAAAATGTGGCAGATCTCCTCCTGGCCTTCGAGGACAGGAGAGTGGTAACCTTCGCCTCGGTGCTCGAGATGGCGGACAGGGTCTATTTTGACAATTGGAGCGACGACTTGAGAGAGGTTCTCGCCCCGTGACTCTGAGTCTTCCGCAGAGGCGCCGTAACCAGGCGTGCTCAGGACAGGGGCTCTTGGTAGCCCGCAGGCTCCATCATCTGGACGATTGGTTCTCAAACGCTTTAGTGCTGTAGTAGGGGGAAGAGCGTGGAGTGGAGTTGAGGGCATCCCTCCTCGCCGTAATGTTGGTAGTCCTTCTGGCTGCGGGTGCTCTCTTCCTCTGGCGCGGCCTCTCCCCGTCTGGGGCAGAGAACCAATCCTCAGCAGGTCCGACCGTCACTCCAACGCCGACCACGTCGCCTCCTCCGGAGACTCCCCCTGCGTCCAAGAGACCCTGGGAGGAGATGTGCAGGTACGACTTAGAGGTGGTCGAGGGCTACCTGGTCACGGCTCCCAACGGGAACAGGCTCTACGTCAGGATCTACCAGCCCAGGACCTCCTTCTACCACGCGAAGTTCCCCGCGGTGATATACGTCGGGGGAGGGAGGGGCGAGGGCGTGGTGGGCGGGGCCTGGAGTACAGACAGGCCCCTCGGCGTCGCCGAGCTGGGTGTGATTGAGGTCTACTTCAACCCAGAGGGCGTTGGCCCTCCAGAGTACAGGAGCGAGGGGACGCCAGACTTCGGAGGGTTCAGGCAACAGGACGACCTCGCGGCTGTCATTCGGTACGTGATGTCCCTCCCGAACGTGGACGCGGAGAACGTCGGAGTGATCAGCTACTCCTTCGGGATAGCCACGGCCGCCGGGTGCCTCGGAAGGCACCCAGAGCTCGGAGTGAAGTACCTGATAGATGTGGAGGGCCCCTCCCACAGCGTGATAGCCGCCGTGGACTACGGGACCGAGGAGCAGCAGAGGAGCTTCTACGAGGCCTTCGGGCACTGGAGCCTCGCGAAGGATCCCTCTCCCGAGAATCAGGCGTGGTGGGCTGAGAGGGAGGCCTACAGGTTCATCGGAAACTTCACGGGCGCCTACCTGAGGATCCAGGGCGAGATCGACCACATCCAGCCCAGGGGCGTCTACGAGCACGCCCTCATAATGAACAACGAGGCAGTGAAGGGCAAGCCCTGGTGGGTCAGGATCGGGCTCGCTGAGGACGGGAACCCGGTCAACCAGATATATCCCCTGGACGACCCGTCGAAGTGGCCCAACTGGACGCCTGGCCGTCTCAAGGGCAAGTTCAAGGAGGTTGTGTCGAAGGCCATCCTCGAAATGGTCAGCATGTTTGGAGGAATACCTCAGGTGTGCGCAGAGACGTCTCAGATCGAGCAGAGTGGTAAGGTGTCGGTTCACGACGTAGACATGCTGGA
>CBEVRO010000055.1:0-8084 GCA_965552295.1 uncultured archaeon
CCCCTCCCCCCAAATGGGGATCGATCAAGAACCAGATGGACCGGCTGACTGAACTCGCAGCCCTTGCCGCAGGCGGTTTTAGGCCGTGGGGGCTATATCGCTCTCTAGCGCAGAGACAAGTATTCGCCTTATAGCCTTCTTAGACTCCTGCAACCAGCTGGATAGATCCTCCTCGACTCCAGGCCGTACTCCCAGCTCAGCTTCGCCCAAGGTGATCCTCTTCTCGACCATCCTTGGCGGGGCCGCGAGGCTGCCCTTCAGCTCGAATCCAACTCCCCTCAAAACTCCGATGACACGCAGCAACGCCGATTCCTCGCCCCAGTCAGCCGAGAAAAGCAACCTGCCCACTAGGACGAACTCTGACACGGTCGACACGTCTCTCCCGCTTGCCTCGCGTCTAGCGGCGTCGCTAACCTTTTCTGTGAACTCGATCGGGAGGCCGTAGTCTCTCCTGAACTCCTCGGCCCCCCACCTGCCCAAGACCAGGGCCATGTTTAGAGAGACTTTGACGTCGAGGTCTCGTACGGCGCCGCTCTTCACGAGCCTGTCTAGGAGCGATTTAACCCAGCCAGCGTCTGTCTCGTCTTCTCTAGACGGCTGAATGTCATAGCCCTCCAACGTGCCCTTGAGCGAAGAGCTTGAAGAGGGGAGCCACTTCGCTCGGCTCGAGATCTCCTTTAGGATGCTCCCTCCCTTCCCTAGGAGAGCTTCAGGCGACTCCATCACTCTCTTCGCTAGGTAGTATCCAGCCCAGCTGTAGAACGCCTCCAAGCCGATAGAATGGTACCACTCCTCATCCTTCTTGTAGGATACAAGAGGAATAACGCGACCCCCTCCGCTCTCCTCGTCCGAGTGCGGGCCGCCTAGCGTCAGGAGGAGGCCCACCACGAGCCGATCTGCTTCGATCACTCTTTCAAACCTAAACGAGGAACTCTCATGAGGGTCTAGCAGCCAGGGACCTTGGTCAGACAGCACATCAAGTAGGAAACCCTCTAGCTCTACTCTAGATATGCTCGCGCCCTTGTCGCCGGCCTGCATTCTCTCGGGGGCTCCCCCCGACAACTCTCTCCGGCCAGGAGTATATAACCGCCTCGTGCGACGGCAGCCGCTCTGAATTTTATGAACCTAAGCACGAGATCTGCTGATCTCCATGGCGAGAATCAGAACCTTTATCGCGGTCGACCTCGAGGATGAGGAGGCAATAGCAAGGATCGTTCAGATTCAGAGGGAGATCAAAGCCACGGGAAACGACGTGAAGACCGTTGAGCCAGAGAATCTCCATGTCACTCTCAAGTTCCTCGGGAGCATTGACGAAGCCCTCATACCCGAGATCGAGAGGGTTCTCTCAAATCCAGAGGTACCGGCCTTCGAGGCCAGGTTGGTCGGCATCGGGGCCTTCCCAAATCCGGTGCGGCCTAGGGTCATATGGATAGGGTTCGATGAGGGGCGAGAGGAACTCGCAGAGCTAATGAGGTGGACGGACACCAAGTTAAGAACCCTAGGCTTCCCAAAGGAGTCGCGTGAACCCGAGCCCCATCTGACCATTGCAAGGGTAAAGAGGTTGAGGAACAGAGAGTCATTGAGAAAGCTGTTCACCGCTCTGGTCTCCGCTGAAGTGGGTGTCATGCAGGTCTCTGAGATCAGAGTCAAGAAGAGCATACTGAGGCCTGAGGGACCTGTCTACGAGACTCTCGCTTCAATCCCCCTGCCTAAACGTGAGTGACAAAGGAAACAGATTTATTACCCCGGTACCCGCCCTCTCTTAACGGGCCTCATGACCCGGACCCTCTCGTTTGCCCTCCTCCTCCTCCTGATCGCGATCCCGTCTGCCGCCTGCATCACAGCGAGGGACGGTACCACTCTAGTCGCCAGAGTCGATGGTACCATAACTAGAGGAGTGGCTGAGTACATCTCTGGGGCAATAGAATTCGCCGAGGAGATTGGTGCGGCTGGTCTCGTCATCGTGGTGAACACCGACGGGGGCTTCTTAGACGCGACCGAGGAAATAATCTTGGCAATGCGTAAGTCGCTCGTCCCCGTCGCGGTCTACGTTCCCCCTGGGGGAAGGGCTTTCTCAGCCGGGGCTCTTATACTGCTGGCCTCAGACGCGGCTGGAATGGGCCCTGGTTCAGCAATCGGAGCCGCGGAGCCTAGGCCCTACGACCCAAAGGTCTCTAGCGCGGTGGCAAGTTGGGCTCGGAGTCTAGCCGAGAGTGCAGGGAGAAATGCAACGGCTGCTGAGGCCTTTGTGCTCGAGAACCTGGCGCTCTCGGCAGAGGAGGCCCTCCGATTCCAAGTCGTGGAGCACACCGCCGAAACTCTCGAGGAGTTCATCGAGGCCATTGGTTGGCCCGTGCCCGCTCAAGAAGTGAGGCCGAGCGGCAGAACCGCTCTGATGATTCTGATCACCGAGCCACTGAACGCGTGGGCGCTCGTAATAATCGGCGGCCTCCTTCTGCTGGCTGGGCTCTCCCACCCCACCTACATTATGGAGGGGGTCGGCGCCGGGCTCCTAGTTCTGGGGCTGTTCGGCCTCGGCCTGATGGGAGTCGGCCTGGCAGCCACGGGACTAATCCTCGCCGGGATAGCCACGATGTTCTTCGAGTTGAAGACGGGACACGGGATCTTGGCCATGGCGGGAACTCTCATGGCCGCCATCGGCCTCGTGCTGGTTTACAGAGCAAGTCCTCTCTTATCTCCTGGGGTTGGCGTCGGCGCTACAGTCGCGGCGGCGCTGATTGGATCTGGGATAGCTGGATTCTATCTCTACAAGATCAGGCAGACCTTGAAGCTCAAGCCGAAGTGGGGGGATCTCAAGCAGATCGTCGGTAAGACTGGCGTCGTGAGGAAGGCGATAAAGCCGGGATCGGAGGGTGTGGTTCTCGTTGGATCGGAGCTTTGGACCGCCGTGTCAGAGGAGGAACTGGGGGAGGGCGAGCGGGTCAAGGTTGTGAGCGTCGAGGGCTTCAAGCTTGTGGTGAGAGGTGTGAGGAAATGATGCTTCAGGTGGGACCTGCGTATCTCTTCGGCAACCTGTTCTTGATCATAATAGCTCTCATAGTCGTGGCTCTCGTAGCATCAGCCATCAAGATAGTCCCTGAGTACAAGAGGCTGGTGATCCTCAGGTTAGGGCGCTTTATAGGGGTGAGAGGACCGGGGCTGGTGCTTCGAATACCGATCATTGACAGGCTCCTGTGGGTCGACCTGAGGGAAGGGTACTTCACCGTGCCTCATCAGACGTGCATCACCAAGGACAACGCTCCAACCGACATCGACTTCATCGTCTACTACAAGGTGGTGGACCCAGCCGCCTCGGTGCTCAATGTCTCCGACTTCAGGGGCGCAGCGCTGGGGATAGCGACGACCACTCTGAGGGCGGTAATAGGCGAGATGGTGCTTGACGAGGTTCTAGCGAAGAGAGACGAGATAAACAACGTTCTGAGGGTCAAGCTAGATGAGGTCACCGAGAGGTGGGGTGTCAAGATCACAAACGTCGAGATTAGAGAGATACTGCCGCCAAGACCGGTTCAGGAGGCCATGATCAAGCAGATGGCAGCGGAGAGGAACAGGAGGGCAATGGTCACGGAGGCGGAGGGTAAGAAGGAGGCCGCCATACGCGTTGCCGAGGGAGAGAAGCAGGCTGCCATACTCAAGGCTGAGGGAGATCGTCAGGCTGCCATCCTCCGGGCAGAGGGTTACGCCATAGCGCTGAGGACTATTTCTGAAGTGGCCAGAGAGCTTGACGAGAACACGATGAAGCTGCAGTACCTGGAGGGCCTCAAGGCCATTGGGGGCGCGGAGTCCACAAAGATACTGCTCCCCGTCGAACTCATGGAGATGGTAAAAGAGTGGCTGAAGAAGAAGGAGTGAGGGTCGTTGCGTCGGCCCCTGATAACCCTGCTTTCCGATTTCGGCACACGAGACTACTACGTCTCTGCAATGAAAGGAGTAATACTCAGCATACTCCCCAACGCCGAGATCGTTGATATTACACACGACATTACCCCTTTTTCCATTATCGAGGGGGCTTTCGTCCTCTGGCAGGCTGTAAGGTGGTTTCCCCAGGGAACCGTGTACGTGGCCGTGGTAGATCCTGGAGTGGGAAGTGAGAGAGATCCTATCGTTATCAAGGCGGGTGGACACTACCTGGTAGGTCCAGACAACGGTCTGCTAGTGCCTGCTGCCGAGAGGCTTGGCCTAGAAGAGGTGAGAAGGATAGAGAACGAGGAATTCATCCTAGAGCGCACGGGCACATTCGACGGAAGGGATGTGTTCGCTCCCGCGGCGGCGCACATAGCTAAAGGGGTGCCTTTCGACAGAATTGGATCTAAAAAGGCTAATTTCGTTCGTTTAAGGCTGTTCCGGTATGAGATAACGTCGGATTGTATTTTCGGTCACGTCTTACACCTAGACCGCTTTGGAAATGTCGTCTTGGATGTTCCGAGCAGCGCGCTGACGTCCAAGTGGCCCAAAGCGCTAACTGTTGAGACCGAGGGAGGGAATCGATTTGCTGCCAAGGTAGCCTCTCACTACGAAGAGGGCTCTCCAGGAGAGCTGCTGGTAATAAGAGGGAGCAGTGGCTTGCTGGAGCTATCAGTGAACAGAGGAAGCGCTGCCGAGGTTATCAAGCTTTTGCCTGGAGGGAGCATCAAGATACGCCCAGCAGAATAGTCTAAGCTTGCTTTTGCTCCGAACAGCGATTTATAACCGGAGGAAGCGCAGGTTTCTCGAAGGTCTTTTGACTTGATCCATCCTCTTGTCACACTAACAACCGATTTCGGCACACGAGACTACTACGCTGCGGCGGTCCGGGGTGCAATCTTACAGGAGTGTCCAAATGCCGTGATCATGGACATCACGCATGACCTAGAGCCATTTAACTTGAGGGGTGGTTCACTTATTCTCTGGCAGGCCATACCATGCTTTCCGAAGGGCACGATTCACGCTGTCATAGTCTTTCCAGAGACGGGAGTCGAAAGGGTGCTTGCGATCAAGGCAGGAGGGAACTTCCTGGTAGGTCCGGACAACGGAATCCTCACAATGGCTGCAGAGGCTCTTGGCATAGAGGAGGTAAGGTGCGTTGAGAGGAGCGCCTACGCAGCCGATGGTGCGAGGACTTTTGACGGCAGGTTCTTGATAGCCCCGGCCGCGGGGCGCCTGGCGTCTGGAAGCCCTTTTGAAGACTTGGGGCCTGAGGTCGCTGATTTCAAGAGAATAAGTCTATTTCGAGTTGTTGTAGGGCCAAATTCGGTTCGGGGAGATATCATTCACGTAGATAGATTTGGGAACTTAGTTACGAGCATCTTAGCCCACAATCTACCTAGCGAGTGGGGTGAGAACCTGATTCTGAAGGCGGGGAGATCTGAGTGGAGTATAAAGCGAGTAGCGTGCTATGCCGAAGGGTTCCCTGGCGAGTTCATGCTCATTGAAGGAAGCGTGGGGCTTGTCGAGATCTCCCTCAACAGGGCCAACGCATCGACGTTTCTGAGACTAAAGATTGGAGACGAGGTCACGATAAGCAGGCTTCGCTCGCCATAATATGTATCTCCTCTCAGTAAGCGGCTCCGTCAACGAGTTAAGATTGACTTGAGGCCATTGGTACACAGAAGCAGAATTTCGGCCCCGATAGGGCGATCAAATCCTTTATAAGCGGAAATACAGGCGAGCCCGCGGTGGGTATATTGAGCGAGGCCGAGAAGAAAGCCCTAATCCTATGGTTCGAAGAAGTCAGGAAAGAAGACGTACCTTTGGTTGGCGGTAAAGTTGCTAACCTTGGCGAGATGATTTCATTTGGGCTTCCGGTACCACCTGGCTTTGCCGTCACCGCCTACGCATATGAGAGGTTCATAACAGAGACTGGAATAGCCCACGAGATCTATCGGATCATTAGAGAGGTCGTCAAGGAGAAGAAACCTGAGGAGTATCGAGAGGCTTCAAGGCGGATAAGGGAACTCATAGAATCTACTCCCATCCCTTCAGAAATCGAGCATGCAATCAGGGCTGCCTACAGGAGACTCGCAGACAAGCTGGGGATGCGCGATCCTCTCGTCGCCGCAAGGAGTTCTGCGACCGCCGAGGATCTACCCGACGCTAGCTTTGCTGGGCAGCAGGATACATTCCTCGGAGTGAGGGGAGAGGACGACCTCGTAGACAAGGTGAGGAAGTGCTGGTCTAGCCTGTTCACGCCCAGGGCCATCTCCTACAGGGAGGACAAGGGGTTCCGGCACGAGGATGTCCTGATCTCCGTGGCCGTTCAGAAAATGGTAAACTCGAGAAGCGCCGGAGTGATGTTCACAATAAACCCAGTCACTGGCAGGGAAGACGAGTTGGTTATTGAGTCCAGCTGGGGGCTCGGTGAGAGCGTCGTCGGCGGGAAGGTTACGCCAGACACCTTCGTGGTAGACAAGAAGACGCTCACGATAAAGGAGGCTCACGTGGGAGACAAGAAGGTCGAGATAGTCCTGCTGCCAAACGGCGGTACGGAGGAGAGGGAAGTAGAGCCTGAGAGGAGAAATGCACTCTCGCTGAGTGAGGAGGAGGTGAAGAAGCTAGCGGAGTTCGGCCTCATCATAGAGAAGCACTACGGCAGACCCATGGACGTCGAGTGGGCCATAGACAAGGATCTCAGCTGGCCAGAGAACGTGCTGATCCTGCAGGCGAGACCTGAGACCGTGTTCAGCTTGAAGAGAGCAGAGGAGGCCGCTGCGCCCGTGGCTGAGGAGGTCGCCGAGGCTCCGAAGGGAGAGCCCATCGTCAAGGGTCTCCCCGCGAGCCCAGGAATCGCCGCGGGGGCGGCAAAGGTGGCTTTCACGGTTGAGGAGGCTTCCAAGATAATCCAGCCGGGCGACATCCTCGTCACGAAGATGACGACTCCCGACTGGGAGCCCTACATGAAGATAGTCTCCGCCATAGTCACGGACGAGGGCGGGATGACAAGCCACGCAGCCATAGTCAGCAGAGAACTCGGGATACCCTGCATTGTCGGCACCGGAAACGCGACCCAAGTTATGCAGACAGGAAAGGAGTATACAGTTGACGGCGGTACAGGAGTCGTCTACGAGGGAATCAGGGAGGACCTGGTGAAGAAGAAGGTCCCAGCTGCCGCTCCGACGGCTGCCGGAGAGTTCGTTGTGGCCGCGCCGACACTCGAGATACCTGTGACTGGCACCAAGGTCTACATGAACTTAGGGATCCCCGAGAAGATCGAGGAGTACAAGAACCTGCCGATCGACGGCATCGGCCTCATGAGGATAGAGTTCATCATCGCCAGCTGGATCAAGATGCACCCGCTCTACGCGATAGCCCACGGCAAGGAGAACTTCTACGTCGAGAAGCTGGCAGAGGGAATAGGCATGGTCGCCAGGGCTATCTACCCGAAGCCCGTCGTCGTGAGGTTCAGCGACTTCAAGACCAACGAGTACGCCAAGTTGGAGGGAGGCGCCGAGTACGAGCCTGAAGAGCCAAACCCGATGATAGGGTGGAGAGGCGCCTCCAGGTACATCTCACCTCAGTTCGAGCCAGCCTTCAGGCTCGAGCTCAGGGCAATAAGGATGCTCCACGAGCAGGGCTTGAAGAACGTGTGGGTCATGGTGCCCTTCGTCAGGACTGTCTGGGAGGCTGAGAAGACCATAGCGATCATGGAGGACGAGGGACTCAGGCCGGGCAGGGACTTCCAGGTGTGGGCCATGGCCGAGGTGCCGAGCATAGTGGTGCTCGCCGACCAGTTCAACAAGTACTTCCAAGGCTACTCCATAGGGTCCAACGACCTGACCCAACTGACGCTGGGCGTCGACAGAGACAGCAGCGCGCTTCCAGCCATAGATCCCAGGTACTTCGACGAGAGAGACCTCGCGGTCAAGAGGATGATCCAGCACCTGATCAAGGTGGCTCACAGGGACGGGAGAACCGTCAGCATATGCGGGCAGGCTCCCAGCGTCTACCCAGACTTCACGGAGTTCCTAGTGAGGTGTGGCATAGACAGCATAAGCGTGAACCCCGACGCGGTCATTGAGACTCGCAGACTCGTGGCAAGGATCGAGAGGAGGCTCGTCTTGGAGAAACTCAGCAAACTCGAGGAGACAGAG
>CBEVRO010000056.1:0-8013 GCA_965552295.1 uncultured archaeon
CTTGGGTGTTAGAGGAAGCCAGAGAGTTCGTCCTCTCCAGAATCACCCTGGATGACATAAGCAAGCTTGAGGAGCTCTACAGAGAGGCCGCCGTGAGGGCTCTGAAGTTGAAGCTCAAGAAGGGTAAGGAGCCAGACGAGAGGACGAAGAGGGCCCTGCAGTCTCTGATGTACTATCTCAAGCGGGATATAGAGGGATTGGGCAAGCTCGAGCCAATAATGAGGGACCCGGAGGTCGAGGACTTGACTCTCCCAGCTAGGGGCTCTAGGAAGATTCACGTCTTCCTCTCGGGGCGGACGGGCTGGTTCGAGACGAATGTAGAGCTTTCGGAGGAAGAGGCTAGATTCGTAGTTCTGAAGCTCGCTGAAAAGGTCGGGAGGCAGGTTTCGCTGGCTAGACCGAGGCTTGAGGGTAGGCTTCCTGATGGTAGCAGGGTCCACGCGCTCTTCGGACCCGCGGCCAGCGAGGGAGGGACCACCTTCACGATCAGGAAGTTCGTTAGGAGGCCCGGCATAGAGGAGCTCATCATATACGGCACCATGACGGTGGAGGCCGCAGCGTACCTGTGGATGATGGTGGAGCACGGGATGTCCGGCTTCATCGTGGGCGAGACTGGAAGCGGGAAGACCACGTTCTTGAACGCTTTGCTTTCACTGCTCCCAAAGGATAGACACATTGTGACCGTTGAGGATACTCCTGAGATATACTTGCCCGAGCACGGCAACTGGACCTCCTTGATAGGTCAGCCTCCCGGCGTTGCGGCGGCCGGTCTCAGCATAGCTGACCTTCTGCGAGATGTCCTCAGAATGAGGCCGGACTACGTGGTTGTGGGAGAGAGCAGGGGTGAGGAGACCAGGCTGTTGGTTCAGTTCATCCACCTCGGGCACACGGCATTGACCACGTTCCACTCAGACACGCTGGAGGGCGTCATAGCCAGGCTGACCAGCGATCCAATTAACCTGCCTGAGGAGAGGGTGGCAGACTTCAAGGTTGCAGTCCTCCTCAGGAGAGAGGGTAAGAGGAGGCGTGTGGTCAGGATTGCCGAAATACTGTACGAGAATGAGGAACTCAGGCTAAGTGATGTATTCACGCTGAAGTACGACGAGCTGGTGGGCGATCCCCTCAGGAGCAGCGTGCTGTTCAGAGAGCTTGCTCAAAGGGAGGGTAGGCCTCTAAACGAGATCGTAGATGAGTACCTCAGGAGGGTAGACGAGCTGTCTGCCAGAGTCTCGAAGTTCAGAGCTAAGTTGGCGTTAGCCAGGTGATTCACGCTTGATCTCGAACGAACTACTCGTGAAAGCTGGGATGTACGAGGTGAGGCCAGAGGCATTCAGGAAGAGGCTGATTCTTATAGCGATCGTGAGCGGAGGGCTGTCAGGAGCCGCGGCCTACTTCGGCTTCCTCACTAAGCCCTACTACGCCATTCCACTTGCAGTCATACCCCCCCTCATCTACCTTGCAGCCCCATACTTGGGAGTTCTGAGCTTAGCCGGCAGCGTGGAGGAGGATTTCTGGGCCTATCTAGCATCGCTCTGGATACTTCAGAGGGTGGGTCGAGCCCTAAGCGACTGCTTCAATGTGGCGGCAAGCATAGCACCCAGAAAAGAGGCAAGAGATTACTTCAAGAGGGTTGCAAGTAGGATAAAGGCTGCTGGGTCGCTCTCGGGCCTCGAGATAAACATGCGGCTCTCTCCGAGTAGGGCGTGGTCGAGGGTCTACGCTAGGCTTCACGACTATCTGGCGACTAGGGGCGAGGCTGTCAGTGAGATGCTGAAGGTTGAGTTAGAGGATTCGATAAACCGAACGCTGACGTCGCTTAAGCAGAGAACAGAGAGGCTGATGATGACTCTGATAATCTACACGCTCACGGCGACCATCTTCCCGTTCGTCATGATAATGATCTACTCCTTCCAGGCTCTAGCCCAAGAGGGGGGAGTAAGCTCAGGCCCTCTCCTGGCTACCATAGCGATGACGGTCGCGCCCTCTCCCCTGTTCGTGTTCTTGTTCAAGGTGTTCAGCACGAGGCTGTTCTACTTCAGGAAGGAGACCGTTGCACACGCTTGGGCCAGAGCAATATCGGTCTTCATCGTTCTCTTCGCCTTGATCACGTACATTGAGGCGAAGGGGATCAGCCCCCTCCCTGTCGAGCTGGGGAAGACTCGGGCAGCCATGCTTGCCATGAGCGTGGGCGGGTTGGCAGGCTTCGTGACCATTCGAAAGGAAGAGTGGATGCTCAGAGGTCAAGCGTTCGACTTTCCAATGCTGCTGCAAGACATATTCGCAGAACTCAGGGGAGGAAGGCCCTTTTCAGACGCTGTGCTGTCTGTTAAGGCTCCCTATAAACCCCTGAGAGATCTCGTGGCCAAGATGAAGGGTTGGGCAAAGCTCAGGCTTCCATACATGGTGATTCTAGAGAACGTCGCCAGGGAGGTCAGGTACAGCGTTTCTAGGCTGATCAGCCTTCTCATAATCAACGCGCTCAACGCTGGAGCAGACCTCGAGGAGACGTTCGCGACCATATCGGACTTCACTGGTCGAATCAGAGAACTATGGATAGATACAGAAGGGGAGAAGATGGCTAACTACCTGACGGCGCTTTTGGCCTTCTTCCTGGTGGTCGGATCCTACGTGCTGCTCTTCAGAATCCTTAACGTGGAGGCCATCTCCAAAGTAGCTTCGGAGACTGTGCGAAGCGCCATACTCTTTCAGGCGTTTGCGCAGACTACGGTTATCGCGCTCAGCTTGGGTACGGTTCGTACAGGGCACATCACTTCGGGGCTAAGGGAACTCGGGTTCATGTCGCTGGTAACTCTGGCCGTCATGATGTTCATCTGAACGCAGGGGGGCTCCTTGGCTACTCGGGGGGTAAATTCCCTGGACTTTCCTCAGGGCCCCGATCGTGCCGAAGCGCATGGAGCCAGCCTCCTCGTCCGTTACGATTATCTCAAAATCCTCGAGGTTTGTGGATGAAAGCAGGGGGCTCAGTAGATCCTTCGCCGGAGTGGCCAGCACGTCGGTTCCAGGAGCCAACGGTGAGGCTGCCGGGAGGACCACCAGATCGAACTGGTTGATCCTTCCCAGCAGGGCGCACTTGAACTTCCGCTTCACTCCAAGCTCATCCCTGATAGCGATCGCGGGGTGCTCGTGCCCCATTATTACCAGCTTCGCATCCTCCACCTCAGGCAAAGGTTTGTGCCCGTGGAATAGCAGGAGTTCGCCCAGCTTGAGTGAGGGATCGTGAAGCGGGACGTCTTCCCTCCTCAGTATGGGTATCAGGAAGTTATCGTGATTCCCCCTCACCACGTGGATCTCCACGAGGCCTCGGAGACTTCTAAGGAGGTCGAGAACCTCTACCCACTCCTGTCTCGTGGAGGAGCCAAACTCGTGCTTCACGTCCCCGAGCAGAACCAGGATCTCAGGGCTGTACCTCTCTATGGCTGAAATTATCATCGATTTGATCTTCCCATACTGGCTCTTGGGCAGGTGGATTCCACTTTCGAACAGAACCTCTTCGTAGCCTATGTGGAGGTCTGCCACTATGAGGGCGCGGAGGTCGGCGTAAAACGCCCCATACGGGAAGAACGTGAGCCCGCCTACTCTAACCTCCAGCTCGTGAGCCACGCTCACTTCCCCTCCACCAAGGCCACGACCATGCGGTGGAACCTCTCCAGCATCGCTCTCCTGTCCTCCATGAGGACCACGTCGCTCAGCCCCTGCAGCACTATCCCGTGAGCGAATGGGGAGGGCACCTCTAGGGGTGGCAGCTCTACCTCCTCAGCCTCTCCGCTTCTGAGGGCTCTAAGGACTACTTCAGCGGTCCCCACATCCATGAAGTCCTCCATTATCTCGCGATACGTCTCCTTCAGGAGGGGGAAGCCCTCTAGGTCCTGCACAGCCTTCAGCAAGATCTCAGCGCTCGCCTGCTGTCTACTCACCCGGATCTCGTGGCCCTTGTAGTTCCTCAGTATCATCAAGCCTCTCGAAGCCACGTGCCTGAATCTCCTCCTCAGCAGCTCGGTGTTCGCGAGAGCTTCCCTCAGCGTATCTCTTATTGTGTCGGGGTCAAGCTCGGAGAGGAATCCCCGCGGCTTGACCCCCCTCGGGAAGACCAACGCGAAGCCGTTGTCCGCGACCACGACGCCTAGGTTCCTCCTGACCTCCTTCCCGACGACGTACGCCAAGGCCCTGGACAACGCGTCGTTGGCGCGTCTGCCTATGAGAGTGTGGAACACTCTGTAGGAGTTCCCATCCTCTCCGAGGTAGGTCTCAACCAGTATCACTCTGTCGGACGGGAACTTCTCGACCCCCAGCGACCTAAGGAACAGCAGCTGCTCCCTGACGTACTCGTATATGGCCCTGGCCGTGTTGAAGTCGGTGGAGCACACCCTGGCTATCTCTCGTATGATTTCATGCCTGCTCCGGCCAGACTCTATCTCCCTAGCCAATTCAGCCCTGAACCTAGCTATTTCGACTGCCAAGTCATAGCTGAGGGGCAGCATCTCGCTGAACCAGGATGGGACTGTAGGCTTCTGATCGAAGGCCGGCCTTACGTACACTCTGAGTCCCTTCGCCCTTACGAACTCGTAAACTCTCCCAGCCAAGATGAACCTGTCGCCAGGAGAGAGTCTCTCCACGAAATCCTCCTCTAAGTTCCCAATGTATCTGTTGTTCTCCGCGTTGTAGACCCTCACCGCTACCTCGTCTGGTATTGTACCTATGTTCGTAGCGTAGATCACTCTGCCGTACTTGCCCCTCCTGCCAAAGACGCCCTCCTCGGGGTCGTACCAGATCTTCCCGTAAACCTTGTACGTCTCCAGCTTGGAGTAACCGCCCGACAGGTACTTCAGCACTGCCTCAAAGTCCTGCCAGCTGAGATTCCTGTAAGGATAGGCCCTCCTAACGAGGTCGTAGGCCTCCCTAGCATCCCACTTCTTTTCCAGAGCCATCCCCACTATGTGCTGAGCAAGAACATCCAGCGCATTCTCGGGAATCCTGGCCCTGTCAAGGTGACCGCTGAGGGCCTCTCTCACCATGACAGCAACTTCTACAGCGTCGTCCCTATCCACCACCAGGAACCTACCCTTGCTGACGTCGCGTAGCCTGTGGCCGGCCCTCCCGACCCGTTGGAGGGCCCTGGTCACGGACTTGGGGGAGCCTATCTGCACGACGAGGTCTATGTACCCTATGTCTATCCCCAGCTCCAAGCTCGTAGAGGACACTATCGCCTTGAGCTCCCCCCTCTTGAGCCTTTCTTCCACGTCGTGTCTGACGTGTCTAGAGAGCGATCCATGGTGCGCAGCAATTGCCTCCCCCTCAACCTCCTCGACCTCTTCTTGGAAGATCTTCTTCAGGTGGAAGACTACTCTTTCCGTCCCACTGCGAGTGTTGGTGAAAACAAGAGTGGTCCTGTGGGATCTGACCAGCTCCGCGAGAACCTCGTACATCCTCTGACTGACCTCCGCCGAGGGAGTGTGTATGAGGTCGTCCACCGGGCACACGACCCTCAGGTCTATAGGCTTGGCGTAACGCGCGTCGATTATGAGGCAGTCCCGAGGCGCCCCATTCTCGTAGCCGACGAGGAACTCCGCCACCTCCTCCAGCGGATTTATCGTCGCTGAGAGACCTATCCTGACGGGCGATCCATCGACCATCTCCTCCAGCCTCTCCAGAGAGAGGCTGAGGTGCACTCCCCTCTTGTTCTCCACCAGGCTGTGTATCTCATCTACTATGACCCACTTGACGCCCCTCAGGAGTTCCTTGAATTTCGGCGCTGCCAGCACTATCGCTAGAGTCTCGGGGGTCGTGATCAAGATGTGAGGAGGATTCCTGAGCTGCCTCTGCCTCGCGCTAGCTGGGGTGTCCCCAGTTCGAACGGCATGCCTGATCTCCTGGGCCTCCACACCTTTCTCAGCGGCTAGTTCGTATATCTCCCTGAGCGGGACCTCAAGATTCCTGTAGATGTCGTTGTTGAGAGCCCTGAGCGGGGACACGTAGACCGCGTAGATCCTGTCCTCTAGCTCGCCCCTCCTAGCCAGAGAGAAGAGCTGGCTGATTATGCCTAGGAACGCCGCGAGAGTCTTTCCGGTGCCGGTTGGGCTTGACACCAGCACGTTCTTTCCCTCTAGTATAGGGACCACGGCGTACTCCTGAGGAGGAGAGAGCGAGCTGAAGCTGGCCGAGAACCACTCTGCGACCAACGGATCGAGCCGCGACAGCACTTCCTCCATCGTGTAGCGCCTGATGGCCCAGGAGATCATCCTCAAGCAGCCTGCCTCTGTTGGGTAATAGGGATTTTCTCAGCATGGATTGACGTCCAATACAGTTCCTAGGCCATCAAAGCTCCTCCAGCTCAGGCTCTGAGCCTAATGAGCATCTTGCGAGAGTATGGCCTCAAGTCAGCCGTGCCGCCGCCCTCCATCACCACCCTGAAGGCAGAGGTTGGGTCCGTGAATTGAACGCCAGCTAGGATGGTCACTCCGCGCTTCGCGAAGGGTTCCGGCAGGAGCGGGACGCTAGCCCCTACCACCACCCTCTCTCTAGCGTCTGAGGCCAGTTCTAGCGACCTCTCCAGGGTCTTGTTGGGTATCGTAGATCCCGTGGCGATCAGAATAGTGCACTGGGGCAAAATGACCTCTACCGCCCAGTCAGGCAGCAGTCCGTGGCCAAGCTTCTGGGGCCTTTCGAGAACCCAGAGCTCCCCAGCCGACTCCCTAATGACTTCAAGATACCGGTCTGGAAAGCTGCCAAGCACGCAAACCCTGTCCTCAGGACTGAGAGTCAAGAAGTCCAGTGGGTCTCCCTCGACGGCTCCTTCTGGCAGCTCTACTCCAGCGTTCAAAGTCGCGACGCCTATTGAGGACTCTATGCCCGTTGGAGCAAGTGCAAGTTTGGCTAGTTCAAGAGCAGATGAGCCCTTCGCTTCTCCAGGGGGAGGAGATCGATTTTTGTCTCTACCCTCAGTTACTGTGTAGCAGACGCCGAGCGAGGAGCCATCTAGCATGACTCCCGTGTACGGCACGCCGACCGCCAATTCAGAGACGGTGCTCTCAGCCAGCCTGTCCTCCAGCAGCCGGATAACTTCCGACAGGAGGCGCACGCGTTGATCAGCGTGGGCACTGTAAAAAGGTCCTCGTGAGGCCTAAAGTTGCAGAGGCCAATTTTTTACCGCTTGGTTTGGCGGACAGCTGAGGGTAATGTCGCACGTCTGGAGGGGCTTTAAGAGACTCACGAGGGTCAATGACGCTCTAAGGACGTTCATTGAGACCCTAGAGCTGAGGCCAACAGAGCCGGAGACGGTGGGAATAGACGAGGCGCTGGGTAGAGTGCTTGCTGTAAATGTGGTTGCCTCTGAGGACGTTCCTCCGAGACCTCGGGCTGCCATGGACGGGTACGCAGTAAGGTCGAGAGACACTCTCGGAGCCTCTTGGGACTCTCCAGTCACGCTCAAGCTCATAGGCGAGGTTCCGGCTGGCGAGGTAACCACACTGAAGGTCGGTGAGATGGAGGCAGTCAGAATCTTCACTGGAGCGTACCTCCCTGAAGGAGCGGATGCTGTGATACCCGTTGAAGAAGCAGAAGAGGTGGCGGGATCCGTAGAGATTTACAAGCAGGTTCCTGCTTGGAAGAACGTTGCGAGACCTGGAGAGGACGTTAGGAAGGGTACAGTCGTGTTGAGAGCGGGCACCCCACTTGGACCCTACGAATTGGGCCTCTTGGCTGAGCTCAACTTGCCCAGCGTGGAGGTCAGGCGTAGGCCTAGAGTCGCGGTGATCTGCACGGGTGATGAGATAGTCGAGGTAGGTGAAGAAGTGCCGCCAGGCAAAGTGCCCAACTCGCTCAGGCACCTAATAGGCGCCATGATAACGCGGGAGGGCGGAGAACCCCTCTACTTAGGGATCGTCGGCGACGACCCAAGTGAGCTGGCGGAGATCGCTGTAAAAGGCGCGAAGCTAGCTGATGTGATAGTCACCACCGGAGGGACTAGCGTCGGCAAATCGGACGTGGTCTTCAGAG
>CBEVRO010000057.1:0-7923 GCA_965552295.1 uncultured archaeon
GTTTTCAGCGGTCTCCTAGGAATAGGAGGAGGCACCATCAAGGTTCCCGTCATGGTGCTAATCTGCGGTCTGTCTGCAAAGACCGCAGTCGCCACCTCCATGTTCATGATTGCAATCACCTCTTCCGTCGGCGCCCTAACGCACTTCTCCCTAGGGAGGACGGAGCCCATTCTAGCCCTCGCGACGGGAGCCGGGCTCATTTTGGGGGCCAGGGCTGGGGCTAAGACGGCGTTAAAGCTCGAGCCTCACACTGTAAGGAGGGGATTTGCCGTCTTCCTCTTATTGGTGTCCCTCAGGATGGGCTTGGAGGCTCTGGGTGTGATCTGATGGGGGATCGGAGAATCTTCAGGAGGCTCAGCTCTGTCGACGAAGTTCGAAGAGAACTCTGGAGGAGAGTGAGTTCTATCGCTAGAAGGGTTGAGGTAGTACCTCTTGAAGCCTCTCTTGGGAGAGTCCTAGCGGAGGACATCCTCTCCAACGTGGACATACCGGGCTTCGACAGAGCGACGAAGGACGGCTTTGCGGTCAGGGCCGAGGACACGTATGGAGCGGATCAGGAGAGGCCTGTGAGGTTGTCTGTTGTAGGCACGTCCTCGGCCGGGAATCCCTTCGTCGGCGAGGTGAGTTCAGGCGAGGCTGTCGAGATCGCTACTGGAGCCCCAGTACCCCGTGGGGCCGACGCTGTGGTCATGGTGGAGCACACTCGGCGAGTGAACGACGCTGTAGAGGTGTACCGAGCTGTGGCGCCGGGAGAGAACATTCAACCGGCTGGCAGAGACGTAAACTTGGGTGAGACGCTCGCCTATGGTGGAGATATCGTGACTCCCAGGGAAATAGGCCTGTTGGCCGCAGCTGGAGTGGAGGAAGTGCCCGTGTACTCCAAGCCCGTCGTAGCGGTCATCAGCACCGGAGATGAGCTGGTGGCACAGGGTTTGCAGCTGGAGTACGGTCAGATTTACGACATTAACGGTCCAGCGCTGTGCGCGGCCATAAGAGAGGACGGAGGGAACCCAGTTTACCTCGGGATAGCTAGAGACGATGAGAGGGAGATTTTAGAACTCGCGAGACGGGGTTTAGAGCCGGCTGACATCCTGGTTCTCTCCGGGAGCACCAGCGCAGGAGCAGGAGATGTGGTGTACAGAGTTCTCGACGAGCTTGGAGAGCCCGGGGTCTTCGTCCACGGAGTGGCCATGCACCCAGGTAAGCCCACCGTGATAGCACAAATCGGAGATAAGCTGGCTTTCGGCCTGCCTGGCAACCCAACCAGCGCGCTCATTGCCTATCGAATCTTTGTGAGCCCTGTGGTTAGGCATCTGGCCAGCCTAGATCCTCACCCGCTCTCCACCGTGGTGCGTGCGCGACTAGCCGAGAGAATGAGGGCAGAACGCGGCAGGAGAGACTTCCTCCCAGTGCACTTGGTGAGGGACTCGGCGGGACAGATCCTAGTATTCAGAGTGCCCGGGGGATCTGAGGCCGTCAGCACTTTCGCCAGGGCAGACGGGATAGTGGAGGTGCCGGAGGATGTAGAGTACCTAGAGGAGGGAGAGGAGGTCACCGTCACGCTCCTAGATCCTGAGAGGAGACCGGCCGATCTCTCGATCATCGGCAGTCACTGCCTCGGCCTCGAGGAGCTCATTCGGCTCACAAGGAGGAGGCTCTCGGGGAGAAGGATCAAATCAGTCAACGTTGGATCTACTGGTGGTTTCGTGGCCATACGCAGGGGAGAGGCGGACGTGGCCGGAGTGCACGCCCTGGATCTGGTGAGTGGGGAGTACAACGTGCCTCTCATGCGTAAGATGGGTGTCGCAGACTCGGCCGTCTTGATAAGAGGGTACCTGAGAGCTCAGGGCTTGATAGTGGCCCCAGGCAATCCAAAGAGAATAAGCGGGGTGGAGGACCTGCTCAGAGGTGACATCAGAATGATCAACCGAAATCCAGGGTCAGGAACCCGAATCCTGATGGACTGGCTCACGGAGAAGCTGGCGCGAGAGAAGGGAGTCGACGCAGAGACTCTGAGGCGGAAGATAAGAGGATACCACAGCGCTGCCAAGTCGCACGCCGCCGTGGCCGCGGCCGTGAAAGCAGGGCTTGTAGATGTGGGGCCGGGAATCGAGGCCGCGGCTATGCTGAGAGGGCTAGACTTCATTCCGCTGTGGGAGGAGCACTACGATTTCTTGGTCAGGATTGACAGGCTTGAGAAGGACTCCGTTCGATCCTTCTTAGAGGCTCTAAAGTCCAGCGAGTTCAGGAAGGTTCTTGAGGGTCTGCCTGGCCTGAAGCCTGCTCCTAACATGGGCGAGGTGGTCTACGGCTCCCTCTCGCGGCAGTGAGCGTGTCGATATCCTCTCGCTACCCACACTGCGTGCTCTACTTCTGGGAGTATGAGCTTCTCTAAGGCCAGTTGAACTGCGTCGGGCGAGCCAGGGAGACAGAATACCATGGCTCCCCCCGCGACTCCAGCTGTTGCCCTGCTGAGGATGGCTGCGGGACCGACCTGGCTGTAGCTGAGGAACCGGAAGAGTTCCCCGAAGCCAGGGAGTTCCTTGGAGAGAAGGGGCTTGACTGCCTCAACCGTCACGTCCTGAGGGTGCAGTCCGGACCCTCCTATGAACAGAACCACATCTGCCTGGCTTTTAGCGGACTCTAAAGCCGATCTTATGGCTTCGATGGAGTCTGGGATTATCTCCCTGATCTTAACCTCGTGACCAGCTGATTCGATCAACTTCACCGCGAGGTCGCCGCTCGCATCCTCTACGCTCTCCCCCCTAGCTATGGCCTCGTATCTGGAGGAACTCACTACGTAGACCGCGAAGGACAGCCGTGACCTTGCGGCTTCTCTGTGGCTATCCACAGGACTTGAATACTCTCCCTGAGGTTGAGGAGTGCCCTGCTCGGTTGGCACCAAACAGCTCCCGAGGTCTGTGTGCCGTCAATGGTTAAAAAGGTCAACCTATCGCCCCCTCGGGGGCGACCCTTATGGCTAAGGTAAAGGTTGATCAGGACACCTGCATCGGCTGTGGAGTCTGTGCCTCGCTCTGCCCAGAGATCTTTGAGATAGGGGACGATGGGAAGTCCCACGTCCTCAAGGAAGTAGTCGAAGGGGCCGACGTCGACTGCGTCAAGCAGGCCATTGACTCCTGCCCCACTCAGGCGATTTCTCTGGAGGAGTAGACGTTTTCCGCAGTTGATGTCAAGAGATGAGGGCGAGTTATCGCCCTCTTCCTCTTTCTTTGAAGCGTAGGTTGCTTAGAGGGAAGCTAGCCCGCGGTAAATGATTAGGGCTTATTCTGCCTCTTGCCCTCAGCCCAGAGCCCGTAGCGCTGCCGTGCATAAACTGTGCACACGATCGCTGAGGGTCTGGGATGGCGGGTTAACCTCGCCGAGCCCTCGTCTTTGATTGACTGGTCTCCCGTCGCCTGAAGGCACATACTGGCTGCGAAGAACACCATGCTTAGGATTGCAACCAAAAGAGTCTGTTTTTCAACTTAGGGAGGCCCAGTTCTCGCACTGCGGCGGGCGGCGCTCAGCGTGAGCTGGGATTCTCATCCCTTACTCGAATGATGTTCGCTCCAATCATCGCGCCGCCAGTCTATTACCCTCCCCCAGCCCTTTTTAATCCACAACTAACCGCCAGAAGAGATGACCCACCGAGAGGTTCTAGGCATCACAGACCGAGGGGAGTTCACACGCATCTACGAACATCTACGGGGGCCTCCAGTCCTGCCTCAAGGCGTCTTTAGCTCGATCTTCAGTTATCTCGATGTGAAATTCCTTCCAGGTCCAGCTACAGCATCTCTTCTGAGGCCCGATCAAGTGGTGAGTAATTCAGAGTTCTGAGGGTGATTCTTTGATGGACTTGCTACGGGCTGTAGCTACAGAACTCACGAGAGAAGCGCTGGAAAGTGGAGAGCGACGTTTGCTCGTGGTCTCGAGCGCGAATAGGCTTGAGGCTCTGGCAGAGGTCGCCTCGATATACTCTAAGCTAGTGGGGAAGGATGTTGAGGCTCTCTATTCAAACGTAGCCGACGGAAGGGAGGTATTGGGTGAATCTAAGCTCGCTAGAACCCTGCCAGCTCAAGTCAATTTGACTGCCATAGACTTCGATAGGAGTGAGGAGGCGCTGGGCGGCACGTGGGATCTGCTCCTAACGGACTTCAGCGTCCAGATGAGGGCAAACGACATCGGAAGGCTTGTTGAGACGGTAAGGGGAGGGGGCCTCGTCGTCATGGCCATCCCTCCGGTAGACGAGTGGATGCGGTCCCTAACAGACTTCCAGAGAAAGCTCGCCTCTCCCCCGTATAGGGAGTCAGACGTCAAGCACAGGTTCAAGGAGAGGTTCTTGGAGACCGTTAGGAGGGCCGAGGGCGCTAGGTTCGTGGATCTGCTCACTGGGGAGTCAATAGGCGCTCCCCGCATTGTGCCCAAGAGAGAACTACCTAAGCTTGATGTTGAGGGGCCCGTTCGGGGCTTAGCTGTCACTGAGGAGCAGGTGAGAGTCGTAGAAGCTATAGACAGGCTCTCTAAGGTATCGGGCAAGTCTGCGCTGGTTGTGATAGCCAACAGGGGCAGGGGGAAGTCGGCGGCCTTGGGGCTCGGGATATCTCTTCTGATGGCGAAGAGGGGCGTTAAGGGGATCGCCGTCACGGCACCGTCGCTCGAGGGTGTGCAGACTCTCTTCGAGTTCGTGAAGAGGGGGCTCAACGCTCAGGGAGTCAAGTGCAGAAAGGTGTTGAAAGATGGGAAGGTCATCGCAGTGACTTCTCGAGGAAGATCCGCTTTCTTCCTAGCCCCAATGAGCCTCGCGGATTCTAAGGTCAGGGTGAAGGTCGTTGACGAGGCAGCGGGCGTCCCCACACACTTGCTGTTTAGAGTACTCGCCAGCAGCAGGCTCGCAATATTCTCCAGCACCATACACGGCTACGAGGGCGCCGGTAGAGGATTCTCCCAGCGATTCTTGGCGGCGCTGGAGGAGACCAAGGGGATCACCGTAGAGAAGGCGGAGATGGAAACGCCCATCAGGTACCCACCCGGAGACCCGGTGGAGAGGTGGCTCTACGACTTCCTACTCCTAGACGCAGAGCCTGGTGATCCTCCTGAGATCAAAGAGTTGGGAGAGGCTGAGTACGTCGAAGTAGACGTCGGCAACGCTAGCGAAGACTTCCTGCGAAAGTTCTACGGGATATACGTCTTGGCGCACTACAGGAACAGGCCGAACGACTTAGCCACCCTGCTAGACGCTCCACATCACAGCGCCAGAGCGTTGATTGTCGCTGACGAGCCTGTCGTGTCAATACAGCTCTGCGAGGAGGGACGGCTCAGAAAGAGGCACATCGAGGGGATACTCAGGGGGGAGGAGAGCCCTCCCGGTCACATGATTCCCGCCAGGCTGCTGGCGCACTACGGGCACAAGGGGTTCCCAAAGCTCTGGGGCTGGAGGATCGTGAGGATCGCTACGCACCCGGCGCTGCAGAGACGCGGCCTCGGCTCACTTGCGCTCCAGCGCGTCATAGAAGAGGCCAAGGAGAGGGGCATGGACTGGGTTGGAGCTGGCTTCGGGGTGAGTGAGGAACTCCTCAGGTTCTGGGTGAGAGCTGGATTCGTTGCGGTCCACATAAGCCCACAGCGGAACCCCGTTTCTGGAGAGTACAGCGTCTTCGTCGTCAAGCCGCTTAGCGACGCGGCGGAGAACGTCGTTAGAGAGATTGTGGGCGAGTTCAAGAAGAGGCTGATAGACTCACTCCACGACGTGTACTTCGATCTGTCTCCACGCGTGGCGAGGCTTCTCCTGAAGTCTCAGTGGGGGTCTACTAAGCCGAAGCTGAGGTATAGCCAGAAGCTGAGGCTCAAGGGATACTTGGAGGGCTATAACACATATGAGATGGCCTCAGACGCCATATGGGAAATTGCCAGAACCTACTTCCTCTCGCCGCCTCCTGATAGCCCGCTGTCGGTAGACGAGGAAGCCGCGCTCCTTGCAAAGGCCCTTCAAGGGAGGGGGTGGGGCATGCTGGCGGGACTGCTGAAGGTTAAGAAAGTCTCAGAAGTCCTCGACATGATGAGAGACGTCGTCAGGAAGTTGGTGGTGCTGTATGGGGAGGAAGAAATCACTCAAGTTTGACAAGAAGTACGTCAAGCAGATCTTAGAGGGCGAGAAGGTCACAACCCTCAGGAGGACCACCAGGCTAAAGCCAGGAGACGTAGTCGACCTCGTGGCGGGAGGCGAGGTCTTCGGCGAGGCCATGGTTACCGACGTCAAGAGGGTGAGACTCTCGGCCCTTACGGATGAAGAAGCTAGGAGAGACGGCTTCGAATCCAAAGACAGGCTCATCAAGGAGCTCAGGAGGATCTACGGGAAGAAAATCGAGAAAGAAGACCAGCTCTGGATGATAGAATTCAGGCTGCTGAGCGGGGAGTCTGAGGAGGAAGAGTGATCTTGGGGGCCTCAGATGGATCCAGGCACCCCACCGATGTCGGCGGGCCTAGCGAACACTCCTCATCGGCCCCAGGCAGATGATGAGGTGGCTCGGCAAAATTAATCCTTCTCCTCGCAGCAGACGGCTCAGAATCTCCGTCAGGGATGAGTAATTCATCAGAATCCAGATTTTATTAAATCCCGGTGTTTAGTAGTTCTAATGACCGGTGAAGACGTTAGAGAAAAGCTAAAGAAATTAGAAAAGGCCCTTAAGGAAGGAAGAATCTCAGAGGAGACTTATAAGGAGCTAAAGGAGAAGTACAAGGCAGGTCTAACGGCTTTAGAAGAGAATGTGAGGGTAGAGGAGGCGTTTAGCCTTCCAGAGCACATCAAAAGGTTGCAGATGGAGGAGTTGATCGTCGCAGCAACTGTTCAGAAGGAGGGGCCAAGTGCCCCAAGGAGGTGGAAGAGGATAAAGTGGGACCCCAAGGTCTACGTCAGGAACATTGCGGATGCCATTCTCTACGGAGGCTTTTCCTACTTCAGATACGTCGGAGAAGCTCAGCAGCGCGAAGTGGAGATTGGGGTTTTTCTTAAGGAGAGGAAGGCGGTAGAAGTAAGGGAAAGGGTCCCGGTCCTTCTGGAGGATGAGGAATTAAAGCAGGTCGGCGCTGTGAAGCAGATTCTTGAGACCGGCGGATGGAAGGCAGGCACGCTGTACTACACCGGAAGAAGGTTCATTTTCGACGTTCGGGAATTTGAAGTCGTAACGGATTACCGGGACGTTGTCCCCACACTTACGATGGCCTCCATATGGATAAAGCCGGACTTCTCTGGACTGCTCTCCATGCTGGGTCTCTCAGGTTTCTTGGAGGAGGGGACAGTGAGAAAGAACCTGTACGACCGTATGGCCTATGAAATAACCGGAATAAAGAAGAAGTTCATGGTAGGCGAATTCGTGGCGTCGACATGGGTTCTTACGGGCCCAAATTCTAGGAAAACCATGGGAGAAGGGAGGTGGGTGCCAGCAGAAGAAGGCCTGACCTTAGAACAGCTCTACGAGAAGCTCAGGTCTATGACCGAGAGGGCTAAGGAGACTAGAGTGGAAGACCTGATAGCCCACGCTTACGCTTGTCACAGGGCAGGAGACGTGTGGATAGCCACCTCTCTGACCATGGGCCCGAGGAAGATGAGCGAACTCCCTTATGCCTACTGGTCGGTGACTCCCATCCTAGTCTAGCTAGTTTCTGTTAGGAGGATTGAGAATCAACACGAGGCGTCGTTTAGGCCAATTTCCAGTCTATGAGAGGCTCAAACTATTCTGTAGATGATGATTCTCTGGCCTTACTGATCCAAACGACTTATCCTTTTTGTTGGGTGTATACTTACTCTGCTCAGATCGATTGTGCCCTCTAGACGAATGTATATCATAGTAAGCTGTGTTTTCAGAAGCCAGTTCCCCAAAATGCCATGAGATCTGCCGGTTTAGGCCATTCTACCGGCGTAGAAGG
>CBEVRO010000058.1:0-7696 GCA_965552295.1 uncultured archaeon
ACAGTTGTTGAGGTCGGTGAATCCGCGAGAAAATTCAAGGTGGGTGACCGTGTTTAATTTGCCCAAAAGGAGGGCAGATTTTCATGCTGCCCGAGTTTGAGTATTACAGACCTTCCTCCGTAGAAGAAGCTGTTGATCTCCTCTCTAGGTTGGGACCTGAAGCGAGAGTCATCGCCGGAGGAACGGACTTGATAGTCAAGATGCGAGGAGGGCTCATTAAGCCCAAGTGCATTGTGGACATCACTCGGCTGGATGAGATTAAGTTCATCAGAGACGAGGGCGAGGTCATTAGAATTGGGGCGGGCACTCTGCTCTCCGACATTGAGGAGTCCGAGATAATCGGGAAGGGGGTCCCAGTCCTGCGAGAAGCCGTGAAGAAGATGGCGAGCTGGCACGTCAAGAACATGGCGACTATTGGAGGCAACCTGTGCAACGCGTCTCCGGCCGCAGACACGGCTCCGCCCCTGATCGTGCACGAGGCTAGGCTGAAGATTAGGGGACCTAGCGGTGAGAGGGAGGTTCCAGTCGAAGAATTCTTCACCGGGCCAGGCGAGACCGTCCTGAGGCCCGGCGAGCTCCTCACTGAGATAATCGTTCCGAAGGCTAGGCCGGGTGAGGGAGCCTCCTTCCAGAAGCTGGTGGTCAGGGAGGGCGCCCTGGCGATAGTGTCCGCGGCCGCGCTCGTCAAGCTAGACGGAGGAACCGTCTCAAAGGTGAGAGTGGCCCTCGGGGCCGTAGCACCGACTCCCGTCAGGGCTAAGCACGTTGAGAGTGCCCTCCATGGGAGAGAGCCCACGCCCGAGGTTCTGAGAGAGGCCAGCAAGGAGGTTCTTCAGGACATCAGCCCGATAACGGACGTGAGGGGATCCAGGGAGTACAGGCTGGAGATGTCCGTGGTTGTGGCTAGGAGGGCCCTAGAAGAAGCCATAGCTCGAGCGGGGGGATGAGAGTATGACGAAAGAGATCCTCGTCAAGTTCAAGCTGAACGGGCGGGATGTAGAGGTCCTGACCAAGCCTAACGTCACGCTCTCGGAGCTCCTAAGGAGGGAGCTGAAGATCCACAGCGTCAGGAGGGGATGCGAGACTGGGGAGTGCGGGATGTGCACAGTGCTGGTCGACGGGAAGCCGGTGAGGTCCTGCCTCATGCTGGCGCCGCAGGTAGAGGGGAGGAGCGTGGTCACCGTCGAGGGGCTCGCCGAGGAGGGGCTCCTGCACCCAATCCAAGAGGCGTTCATAGAGACCGGGGCCGTTCAGTGCGGGTTCTGCACTCCGGCCATGGTGCTGACTGCCAAGGCGCTGTTGGATCGAGATCCCAACCCTGACGAGGGCAGGATAAAGGAGGCCCTGCTCGGGGTGCTCTGCAGGTGCACGGGCTACGTGAAGATAGTCCGTGCGATTGAGCTGGCGGCTAAGAAGATTATGGGAGTGGGGGGTGGGTCTAGATGAGCGCGGCGGAATATCTTCTCAAGGAGATAGAGAGGGCGGAAGAGTTCCTAGTGGTTGGCAAGGGAGTGCGCAGGATCGACGCGTTAGACAAGGTGACGGGGAGAGCCAGGTTCGTGGAGGACTTCGAGTTCAAGGACACGCTCTACGTCAGGCTGGTTAAGAGCCCGATACCTCACGGGAGGATCCTCTCTGTCAAGCCCGAGAAGGCCCTAGAGCTCGGGCCGGTCTGGGTATTCACGGCGGCAGACATACCTGGAGAGAATCAGGTGGGATACGCACTGCCAGACCAGCCCCTGCTGGCGGAGGGGAAGGTCAGGTTCGTGGGTGAGCCGGTCGCGCTAGTCGCGTCGCCAGATCCCGACCTCTCTGAGAGGGCGGCCGAGCTCGTCGAGGTTGAGTATGAAGAGCTGCCCGCTATATTCGATCCTCTAGAAGCCATGGAGAGAACCGACGTACTGGTTCACGAGGAGAGAGGAACTAACATAGCCGAGACGACTAGGGTGAGGAAGGGAGACGTAGAGAAGGGATTCGAGGAGTCCGACGTCGTAGCCGAGAACACGTACCGAACTGGGCACCAGGAGCACGCCTGCATGGAGACCGAGGCAGCCGCCGCCATTCCCGATACTCAGGGCGGAGTGACGGTCATAGCCTCGATACAGTACCCGCACCTGTGCCAGAGGATCACGGCCAGAGTGCTCGGAATTCCTCACAGCATGGTCAGGGTAGTCCAGCCTTACGTGGGAGGCGGGTTCGGCGGGAAGGACGACATGGGGCCCCTGGTCAGCGCAATGGCCGCCTTGGTGGCGAAGAAGACCAACAGGCCAGCCATGCTTGTCTACACGAGAGAGGACAGCTTTACCTCGACGTGCAAGAGGGACCCGGCGGTGATCTGGTACAAGTCCGGCGCCACCGCCGACGGGAAGCTGAAGGCCATAGAGGTCAAGATCGTGCTGGATGCTGGCGCCTACGCGAACAGGGGCCCGTACGTCTTGTGGAGAGCGACCATGCACGCTGGTGGCCCATACGAGATCCCCAACGCCAAGGTCGACGGCTTCCTCGTCTACACGAACAAGGTCTTCGAGGGGTCGTTCAGGGGATTTGGGAACCCTCAGGTCCAGTTTGCAGCTGAGAGCCAGATGGACGAGCTTGCCGAGAAGCTGGGGATGGATCCGCTCGAGATAAGGCTGAAGAACCTGCTCAGGCCAGGCAGCAGGACTATCACGGACCAGCTGCTCGAGTCCTCGGTCGGCATATACGAGGCCGTGAAGCTGCTGGGCGAGAAGTCTGGCTTCAGGGAGAAGTGGCAGAAGTACAGAGAGCAGAAGTCCGGCAGGGTCAGGAGGGGCATAGGGATAGCCTGCGGGTACCACGGCATAAGCACGAGCAGGGGAGTCCCCGACTGGTCTAACGCCACGATAATCCTCAGCAGGGACGGGAGTGTGATTGTTGAGACCGGGATATGTGAGATAGGGCAGGGGAGCTGGACGGCCCACGCTCAGATAGCGGCCGAGGTCCTTGGGGCACCCGTCGAGTTCGTGAAAGTCAAGGGAGGAACGAGCGACGCTCCAGACACCGGCGCGACCCACGCCTCCAGAGGATCCAGCATAGGCGGGATCGGCGTGTACATGGCAGCCAAGAAGATACGTGAGCGCCTGAACGAGGTTGCCGCGAGGCTGCTAGGCTGCAGTCCAGACGAGGTGGAGATCAGAGACGGGAAGGCTTACGTGAGGGGCAACCCAGAGAACTACATCGAGTGGGGAGAGCTGATCGACGCGGCCTACCGCATGGGTTACGAGATGAGCGCCACCGGGTACTTCTTCCTACCCAAGGGGACGTTCGACATGGAGAGAGGACTCGGCTACGCGTATCCAGCGTTTAGCTACATCGCGAACGTCGCAGAAGTGGAGGTCGACCTCGAGACTGGAAAGGTCAGAGTGCTCCGAGTGTGGCCAGCTCTGGCCGCGGGCAAGATCCTCAACCCCGTGCTCGTGGAGGGGCAGGTCGAGGGGGCTATAGTGCAGGGGATGGGCTACTGCCTGTGCGAGGAGCTGAAGTTCGACGACGGGAAGATCCTGAACCCAAACTTCACGGACTACCTGCTGCCCACTGCCCTAGATGTGCCAGAGGTTGAGAAGCCCATCTACGTCGAGGACCTCTACGAGTACGGACCGTTCGGAGCCAAGGGCGTCGGTGAGATGGCTCTGATACCCACTCCGGCGGCGATAATAAACGCGGTGAAGAATGCGACCGGCGTGAGAGTGAAGGAGATCCCAGCCACGCCGGAGAAGGTGTACTTCGTTCTGAAGAAGGCGGGCGTGACCCCAGAGTAGGGGGTAAGCAGTAAGCAGACAACAGGCCCATCGCTTAAGAGGGACTGACGGCATAGAGTGAGACGGAGTCAGTGTGAAGATTCAAGTGAGGTTCTACGCGGGCTTGAGATACCGTGTAGGAGTCGACCGACTTCCTCTCGACTTACCTGAGGGAGCGACCGTAGAGGACGTACTGGACGTCTTGGTGAAGATGTTCCCAGACAAGCTGGGCAGGTTGAAGAAGCTGTTGGGTTACTCTTACTGGGTGGCTAAGAACGGCCTGCAAGTTTCTCTGACTGAAGAGCTCAAGGAGGGCGACGAGATAGTGACCTTCCCGCCCATCTCTGGAGGTTGAGAGGAATCATTAGGGAAACGCCGATCCGGAGCTGTTAGCGGGTGGCATGACCAGGAGGTTCTCATTGGACCAGGAAGACCTATTCTGACGAGGATAGGTATGATGTGATATCCTCCAAGGTATCAACGTCCAGCAGGACTTCTCTCTCGTCGACTGGAACTCTGAGGATCTCTTCGGCGTGCTTCCGTACCACGGACTTTAGCCCCATGGTCTCCTCACTTATCTCTAGGATCTCTGGCACCAGGCTCCTGTCAAAGAGTATCGGGTGTCCAGACCTGCCCTCGTAGGTAACCACCGCTATCTTTGGGCGTCGAGAAGCGTACTCTGTGATAAGAGTGTCAATTACTCGGCTCGAGATGAAAGCTACGTCTGCTGGCAGTATAGCCACGGCCTCAGCTCTCTCAGATATGGCTGATACTCCCCTCTTCACAGAGCTGGACATGCCCTCCTTGTAGTTAGGGTTGTGCACCACTCTCAGCCTGTTGCCCCCGAGATCCCTTATCTCGCCGGAGATCAGGTCAGCGTCGTGCCCCGTGACGACCACTACCTCTCCCGCGAGAGAGTTCAGCGCAGTCTCAATAACTCTCCTTATCAGAGTCTTCCCTTCAACCCTGTATAGGAGCTTGTTTCCTGCTTCAAACCTCCTCGACTCTCCAGCAGCGAGCACCACTAAGGAGACAAATGGCACTTCCATGGAGCTACTACCCTCAGAGGCTGTATGCCGCGAGGACATTTACCTCCTCACCAGCCTTCAGGAATTCGACGCCCTCAGGTACCTCCACGAAGCCGTGTGACCTAGCGACGGGAGTGCGGCAGAAGCTTGGGCCCCTCAGAGGGACGACCCGACCTTCTTCAACCCTCACGAAGACGATCCTCCTGAATTTCTTGAACTTGCCGCCTCCCACATCTTCGCTGAGCCTGCCCCTGGCGACGACCCTGCGAACATCTGGCTCCAGGCCGATCATGTGCCTCACCATGGGGAGGAGCACGTAGATCAAGCCGACAATCATGGACTGAAAGTGGCCTGCGAGGAGCACGACGGGCTTTCCGCGAACTCTCGCCATGCTCGTGACCCTGCCTGGCTTAAAGCGGAGCCCCCTGAACATCGGTTCGAACCCACTCATCGCCTTCAGCGTCGCCCAGACGTAATCCTTCCTCCCGACAGAGGTCCCCCCTATCGTAACGACTACGTCCGCCTCGTCCAGGGCCTTCTGCACGATCTCTCTTATCTTAGATGGGTCGTCCGGGGCTATGGGCATGACGATCGCCTTCGCTCCATGTCGCCTGAGCGCCTCGCTCACTATGGCGTGTCTGATCTCGAGCTTCTTTCCCCCTTCGTGTGTATAGCTCAGCTCGCTCCCGACGGGAATCAGCGCGACTATAGGCTTCCTGCGAACCCTCAGCTTCAGGATACCAGACTCGGCCAGCAGCTCTAGATCCTGCGGAGCCACGATTCTGCCAGCCTCTAGGATAACCTGCCCTGCGCTAACGTCACCCCCCGCCGGCAGCACGTAGCTCCCCGGCGAGACAGGCGCCCTGAGTTCCACGAAGTCCCCCTCTTGCCCGACAGCTTCCACTGGAACAACGGCGTCTGCCCCCTCTGGCAGGTAGGCGTCCGTAGCCACGTAGATCGCCTCGCCCCTCGACAGCGACCCCGGCTCCTCTCCGATGTAGACGGATCGAGACGCTCTCAGCCTGACTGGGGTGCTGGCCGAGGCCCCAGCCGTATCTTCTGAGTTTATGGCGTAGCCGTCAACGAGCGAGATTGGCCTCGGCGGGACGTCTCTGGAAGCCCTCACGTCCTCTGCTAGCACTCTCCCAACAGACTCCAGCAGTGGCACCTCTTCAGCCTCCAGCAGCCTCACGCTCTCTAGAGCCCTGCGCAGAGCCTCCTCGTAGGCGACATATCGAAACAGCTTGTCACGCAGTCCCAGTTCCAACAGGCTCCCCTCTCTCTAGGCTCTCGATCACGGAGTCGGCGATCGACATGAAGCTGGGGGTTGCTCCCTTAAGCACGGCGAGCATCTCCGCCACCACGCTCACGGCTATCTCTTCAGGCCTGTCAGATCCCACGTCTATGCCAGCTGGGACGTGGAAGATCCCCTTCAGGGGGCTCAGATCCACGCCCTCCTCTTTCAACCTCCTCAGGTGCGTCGCTCCCTTCTTCCTACTGCCGAGCAGGCCTATGTACCGAACCCTGGTCCCGACCAGCGCCTTGAGCACGCGGTACTCTTTCTCGGCATCTCCCAGCGCAATGAACACTAGGTCGCTCGGCGTCAGGTTGAGCTTGGCCAGCTCCTCCGAGAGTTCGCCCACTCTGATATCCTCGGCCTCTGGGAACCTCTCCCTCGTGGCGGTGCTCGGGTTGTCGTCAACCACGACCACCCTCCACCCCAGCACCGAAGCGATCCTCGCGACTGGTAGGGAGACGTGACCTGACCCAACGATGATCAGCCTGGGAACTGGCGTGAGCACGTCAATAAACACCTCCGCCTCTCCCCCGCACAGGTGCCCCGTGCTCACCGCGTCGGGAGGTCCTCCCTCGCGGAAGCTGTACTTGATGAGTCTCGGCCTCCTCTCTTTGAGCGCCTCCCTAGCCGCCTCGATAACTAGCCTCTCGAACTCCCCTCCGCCGAGAGTTCCAATCACGCGATCTCCTATCACGGCGAGCTTGGCCCCCGGATCTCTAGGCGCCGACCCTCGCTTGTCGACGACGGTGCACAGGGCAACGCTGACTCCGGACTTCAGCGACCTCAAGATCTCCTCCAGCAGGAGAGGGTCCACTCCCGACATCTCGGGCTGACGGTCAGGCCTCAAAATAAAGAGGTGCTGGCGTGAGCTTTTGGAACTCATCTAGTCTAACGAGGCGTCCTCTAGGAGTGAGGTTAACCGCCGGGCTCAGAGGTGGCTGACGCACCACCTCTTGATGCCGAGCAGCGCCTCTGCAGATGCTCCCGTGACTCCGTAGAGCATTATCTTGCTCAGATCCAGTTGGAGTAGGTTCTCCATCGTTCCATTGGCCACCACACTGCTCGTAATTAGCGCGACATCCGCCCACTCGATGAGCTCCTCGTTATTCGAGTGAGGCTCTATCGCGACTCCTTCGACCACACTGCCCACGTTCCTGGGATTCATATCGGTGACCCTCACCTCGAACCTCCTCGCCAGCGCTCTTAACATGGCTGGCTGGTAACCTATGAGCGCGACCCTATCTGCGTGTAGGCTTGAGGCCAGCTCTTCGGCGCACCTCCAGGGCCCCTGATCCCTGCAGTGAACCGTACTCCGAGTCAGCCCCAGCCTCCTGACGACGGCGTTGGAGACTGCTACGAAGACGCCCCTCTGCCCAAGGTCGGAGAGGTCGAGATCCAAAACGTCGCGCAGCGTCCCCGCGAAGCTCCTGGGGCAACCAGTGTAAGCCTGCCCCTTGTAACCCTCCAATTCCGCCTCTACGAGCCTCTCCTCTCCTCTGGCTAGGGGGAACTCGTCGCCGCCCGGCTGCCCTATGGCCTGCTCTGGAGTGAGGATTTCTGCCCTCACAACTACTTCCTTATCCAGAAGTCCCTCCGCCGCGATGACCTCTCTTAGC
>CBEVRO010000059.1:0-7508 GCA_965552295.1 uncultured archaeon
TCTGGACGCCCAGATTGGCTAGATACGGGGCTTCCAAATCTGTCTCATGCAGAGAAGCCTATGAAAGCAAGTAGGTGCCTGAGAGGCGTGCTTCCCTGGATTTAGGGGTTAAATGCTCTGCTCCAAGTATTTCCCGTCGGGTGGGAGGTTGAGGGTTGGCTTCATCGGCCTAGGTAACATGGGCCTCCCAATGGCCGAGCGGCTCATGGAGGTGGGTTACGAGCTGGTCGTGTACAACAGGACTAGAGAGCGCGCCAAGGGGCTGGAGGAGAGGGGCGCGGAAGTAGCTGACACGCCCCGAGAGCTTGGCTCTAAAGTCGATCTAATAGTGGAGATGGTCAGTGACGCCGAGGCCGTCCGCAACACGCTCTTAGGGCCTGAGGGAGCTCTTGAGGGGGTTCGTACCGGCACCCTCATAATCGAGATGAGCACGTTGTACCCAGACTTCGTCATAGAACTAGCTGAATATGCTAGCAGGAGAGGGGCGGAGTTCATCGACGCGCCCGTGCTGGGCAGCGTTCCACAGGCTAGGGAGGGTAAGCTCTCCATCATGGTTGGCGGCGCCGAGAGCGCGTACAGGAGAGCCAAGGCTGTGTTGGATGCGCTGGGTAAGAGCAGGCTCGTGGGTCCCGTTGGACACGGCACCATGTTCAAGCTGGTCATCAACTCAATGCTGATCGGGATGGTCGCTGTTATGAGCGAGGGGCTGGCCTTCGCGAGGGCGCTAGGCCTAGACCCTGGGGACCTCTCGGAGGCCATGGGAGAACACGCTGTAGGCAATGTGGCGAGGTACTACTGGGCGAGGATGCTGGATGAATCCTTCCCAACTAGGTTCGCACTGAGGCTTGCTTCTAAAGACATGAAGTACGCTCTGCTTACTGCCCACAAGGTGAGGAGAGAACTTCCTGTGCTGTCTGCCGCGCACCAACAGTACGTAAGAGCGGAGAGGCTTGGGCTTGGAGACGCGGACTACACTAGGCTCTTTAAGGCTTTAACGGAAGTGTAAAGCGATGTAATGGCCCTTGCTCTTCTTTTATCAGTACTTCCAGCTCTCAAGATACTCCCTCTGCTTCTCAGTGAGCTGCTCTAGCTGTATTCCCATCGACTCGAGCTTTATCTCCGCCACCCTCCTGTCTATCTCTTCAGGAAGCGTGTAGACCCTGGGCTCCATCTCACGCCCTCTCTCCTCTAGGTACTTGGCGGCCAGAGCCTGAAGAGCGAAGCTCAGATCCATTATCTCGGCCGGATGTCCGTCGGCCGCGGCCAGGTTCACTAGCTGCCCCTCAGCTAAGAGGTACAGCCTCCTGCCATCGGGCATGACGTATTCGGTGACGTTAGGCCTGAGCTTCTTGACCTCCATGGCCTCCGTCTTGAGGTCGTCGACGCATATCTCAACCCCGAAGTGGCCAGCGTTAGCCATCATGGCGCCGTCCTTCATGACCCTGAAGTGCTCACGTCTGAGGACCTCGATGTTGCCCGTCGCCGTTATGAAGATGTCTCCCAAGCGTGCAGCCTCCAGCATCGGCATCACTCTAAACCCGTCCATCCTAGCCTCCAGCGCCTTGATTGGGTCCACCTCCACGACGATGACTTCGGCCCCAAGGCCCCTGGCTCTCATGGCCAGTCCCCTGCCGACCCACCCGTACCCAGCTACCACGACGGTCTTCCCGGCGATCAGCAGGTTTGTCGCTCTCATGACTCCGTCCCACGTGGACTGCCCCGTCCCGTATCTGTTGTCAAAGAGGAACTTGCACTTCGAGTCGTTCACGGCGATGACTGGGAACTTCAGGACTCCATCTCGCTCCATAGCCTTCAGCCGTATCACTCCGCTGGTCGTCTCCTCGCTGGCGCCAATGACGCGATCGAGGAGTTCGGTGCGTCTCGTGTGAACTAGTGAAACGAGGTCAGCCCCGTCATCGATTATTATGTCTGGGCCGATATCAAGAGTCCTGTTAAGATTCTCCTCCCTCTCCTCCTGCGTCTCCCCTCTCCAAGCGAAGACCGAGATTCCCTCGGCAGCCAAGGCGGCGGCGACGTCATCTTGAGTCGTCAAGATGTTGGCTCCGCACACAGCCACTTCGGCTCCGCCAGCCTTGAGAACCTCAGCTAAATAGGCCGTCTTCATTTCCAAATGTAGGCTGCACGCTATTCTGAGCCCTTGAAAGGGTTTGCTCTTCTCAAATTCTTCTCTAATTGCGTTTAACACGGGCATGAACCTGGAGACCCATTCTATCTTGGCTCTACCCGATGGAGCCAGTTTTATGTCCCTGACTGCATACCTAGCCATTCACAACACCTCTTTCACAGCATGCGTACATCAGATAAACGGTTACAAGCGGGTTGAACACAGGTAGCATCTGCGCAGGACTTGGCGGAACGTGCCCTAGCCGAACAAGCCACGAGACCATGTTACTTGGTCGTGGTCGGCTATCTCGGCACGAGGAGAATTGCAAAATTAGGAGTGGCAGGAGAGGGGTCAGTCTGGGACTATCCAAGTCCCAGTCTTCCCCTCCAGAGCATCTAAAGCCTTCTCGAGGTGCGTTATGATCGCGGCCTTGCCTCCCGCCTCTTCGATGAACCGTATGCACGCCTTCACCTTCGGCCCCATGCTGCCGGGCAGGAAGTGGCCCTCCTCCATGTACTTCTTGGCCTCGGACACGGTCATCCTGTCTATCTCCTTCTCGTTGGGCTTGCCGAAGTTCAGCTTGACCTTCTCTACGTCCGTCAGGATCATGAAGAGGTCCACTCCCAGCACCTCTGCCATCCTCTCGCCAGCCAGGTCCTTGTCTATGACCGCCTCGACTCCAACGATTCTTCCGTCCTCGTCTACTACCGGTATACCCCCTCCTCCGCTGGCTATCACGATGATGCCGTTGTCGTAGAGAGTCTTGATTGCCTCGGCCTCCAGCGGCCTTATGGGATCGGGAGACGGAACGACCCTCCTGTAAGGCTTGTCTCCGGTTGGCTTCACCTTCTTGATGATCCATCCCCTCTCCTGAGCTAGTTTCTTGGCAGTCTCCTCGTCGTAGAACGGGCCAACGGGCTTAGAGGGATCCTGGAAGTCTGGGTCGTCCTTGCGGACGAGGACTCTCGTTACAACAGTGGCCACCGTCTTGTTTATCCCCCTCTTCCTGAATTCATTCATCAGAGCCTGCTGGAGCATGTAGCCGATCTGCCCCTGGGTCATGGCGCCGCACACATCCATCGGCTGGGGCGGGATGCCGAGCCTGACACCCTCCTCTTGCTGGATCAGGAGGGCACCGACCTGGGGCCCATTTCCGTGTGTGATGGCTAGGTGATATCCTCTCTCCACGAGCTTTGCAAGCTGGGAGGCCGTCCTCTCGACGTTTCTAACCTGCTCCTCGTAGGTCCCCTTCTCGTGAGCCTGCTTGATTGCGTTCCCACCTAGGGCTACGAGTATGCGCTTCCCTGAGTCATCCAAGCTGCCTCACCCCCGTGTGGCGGGACGCGGCCCCAGAAGACGGCTTAAAACCATATACCTTACCAACAATGACGAGGTGTGAGGCTCTGATTGCTCGAGAAGACTTGGTGAGATTCTGCTCTAGACTCATACAGGCACCAAGCATGTCAGGGGAAGAAGAGGAGGTCGCAGGCATAATCCGCGAGGAAATGAATGCCCTTGGATTTGACAGGACATGGATTGACGACGCTGGAAACGTGGCTGGCATCCTGAAGGGGTCGGGATCTGGGCCATTGATCGTGCTCGAGGGACACATGGACACGGTCCCTCCCGGCAGGCTCGATGAGTGGAGAGTGGACCCCTTCTCGGGAGCCGTGGTCGACGGGTGGATCTACGGCAGGGGAGCCGTAGACATGAAGGGGGCGATTGCGTCGATGACCTACTCTGCGTCGACGCTTGGCGAGTTGAACTCAGATGTCTACTTCGTCTTCGTGGTTCACGAAGAGGACCAAGAAGGGTTTGGGATAAGGCACTTTGTTCAGCGAGAGGGGCTTAGGCCTGATCTCGTGGTCATAGGAGAGGCCACCAAGCTGAACGTTGCGGTCGGCCACAGAGGGAGGGTTGAGGTGAGGCTGAGGGCTGAAGGGAGGACGGCCCACTCCAGCATGCCCCAGCTGGGGGAGAGCGCGTTGGAGAAGATGATCGACGCACTCGTCAGGCTCAGGACGCTGTCCAAGGAGTTCCCTGAGCACCCAGTCCTTGGGAGATCCACCGTGGCAGCCGTGGCTATATCGTGCTCCCCCGGACAGATCCCAGTAATTCCCGACGTTTGCGAGGCGCTGCTGGACTACAGGCTGGTTCCGGGAGAGACCCTAGAAGAGGTGTTGGGCAGGTTAAGCTCGCTGGTCGCAGGACTTCACGCAGAGGTCGCGAAGAGAACCTTGAGATGCTACACAGGCTTGGAGGCAGAGGTAACAGCCTACTTCCCCGCCTGGTACCAGCCGAGCACTCTGGCTCAAGAGCTGGCGCGCACACTCAACGCCGACGTGACGGTGTGGAAGTTTGGTACAGACGGCTCCTACACGGCTGGAGAGGCTGGGTTTGCGACAGTAGGTTACGGCCCTGGAGACGAGGCTCTCGCTCACAGGCCCAATGAGAGAGTCAGCATCCGGGATCTAGAGTTGGCCGTAGCCGGGTACTCCAAGATCGTTCTGTGGGCCGAGCGGGTTCTCACTCGAGGGGGGACTTGAGCACCTCCCTGCTCACGACGATCACAGGAACTCGGTACTTCTCGGCCAGCCTCTCGGCTGAGCTCTCGCCGAGGAGACGCCCCAACCTGCCACCTAGCGTCTTTGTGGGCAGAATCACTAGGTCGTGACCCTCGATAGATTCCTCTATGCCCGTGGCGACGTCTCTGGCTAAAGCCACTCTAGTGCTTACCCGGAAGCCGCCCTCCTCCAGCCGCTCAGCTATGGGCTTTAGCCACCTGGCGGCCTCCTTCGACGCTCTGGAGGACTCTCCCGCCTCTAAGGGGCTCGTGATCGGGACCGTGACAACGTACAGGAGTGTGATCTCGGCCCCCTCGAGCCCCAGAGAACCCGCAATCAGTGCCTCTAGGCACTCCGGCTCTACGGGCTCGGTCAGCGGGATAAGTATCCTCCTGCCCGGATCGCTTAAGCTCACTCCTCCAGCAGCCTCCCGGCCCTCTTGTGGATGTGGAGGACCACGGAGCTGTTAGTGCCTCTTATCCCCTTTATCTTGAGGATTCTGTCCACTAGAGTGCTCCTGAACTTCTCGATGGACTCGGCCTCTATTAGGGCCACCAAGTCGTAGTCTCCAGTCACCTCAAAGAGGTCCACGACCTCGGGCATCTTCTTGAGCTCGTCTATCACGCCCTCCAGGGCCTTGGTCTCGATGTACAAGCTCATGACGACCAACATCTACATCACCTCCTGAGCACCAAAACCTTCCCGGGGAGCCTGGCCGAGATCAAGCGGGCGAGCCCCCTCTCCTCAGCCTTTCTGGGCCTCCTACCGGCAAGAACTACCACCACGTCGTACCTGTCTTCCGAACCGAGCCTGACGGCCATCTCCTCCGGGACCCCAAATAGAACGCTCGTCGTGACGTCTAAACCCTTAGCTCTGAGCCTCTTTGCGATTTCCCCGAGGATTGACGCAACCCTCTCAGACTCGGCGGAGAGGTCGCGAGCCGTCAGTCCAGCCGGGTTGACTATGCTCACCAGGTGGACTCTGAACCGGTCTCCTAGACCCTCGTAAATGGCCCTGGAGACGCTCTCCACCGGGTCGTAGGGTCTCACGAGCACCAGAGCTTCCATTAGGTATGTTGCTGGCTTGGCCATCTCTCCACTTATTCTGGCCCTCACCGGGAGCCCCACGGCGGCCCTGTACGCAACGTACACGGCCAATCCGCAGATGAACCAGAGGGTTCCGAGCGTCCTACCCACGGGGTGGAGGACGGCCACAAGCGCAAACATGGTCCCCGTTGCCAGAGTGCCGAGCAAGCCTACCAGGGGAACCTCCTTCCCGAAGAGCCTGAGAGTCCCTGGCGCCCTCCACGGTCTGTACGCATCTCTGTCTATCTCGCGGAGTCGTATCATGGAGAAGTTAACTAGGACATAGGAGACCAGGGCTCCAAACGCGTAGACGTCAGCTATCTTCTCTAGGCTTCCGAGGAGCGTGAGGGCCCCGCCCATCACCCCAAATATCACAATAGTTCTGACGGGGGTCCTGAACTTCGGGTGAATTGCCTCAAACCAGGAAGGAAGGAGCTTGAACCTCCCCATGGAGTAGACGACCCTGGATACTCCGATTATGCCCGTGTTGGCGGATACGAGGTTGATCATGAACCCAGTGAATGCCACGAGGGCTGGGGCGACCCCACCTACCAGCGGGAGCGAGGCGGCCAGGACGGTCAGGGGTCTCTCTGCGTTCCTCGCTAGAGCCTCCCACCCCACGGTCCCAAGCCCTACGAACGAGAGACCGATGGCAAAGACTAGGACTGCTAGAACCGACAGCTTGGTTGCCAGGGGGATCCACTTGTATGGCCTCTTGATCTCCTCAGCCGCCTGGGCAATGGACTCCACTCCGATGAATGAGCTCATGGCTAGAGTGGTTCCGTAGATGAAGTTCTGGGTTTGGAGGTTGAGGCTGGGGATGTAAGAGACTCCCTCCCTGAATCCAGGGTAACCCACCTGGCGGAGACCGCTCCTCAGAGAGGAGAGGTTGAGGCACACTATACCAAGAACTAGGAGGAGGCCTTGGACGAGGAGGCCCAGAGAGACCATTACCTCATTCAGCCGGGAGGACTCCTTTATCCCCAGCACGTTTAGCCCGATCAGGAGAATCACCATCACGATAGAGCAGGCTGCGAATCCGTTGATCCTCACGGGCCCTAGCCAGGTGGAGAACATCGTAATTTCCCGTACGAAGTACGAAAGGTAGCCAGCGGACGCCATGGAGAATAGAGCGATGTCCACGGAGTAGCTCAACAGCAGCGCCCAGCCCGCTACGAAGCCAGCCAGATCACCGATCCCTCTAGCTGCGTACACCTGCGCTCCGCCAGCGTATGGGTAGGTCGCGGCAAGTTCCGCGTAGACGAGCCCGGTCAAGAGGTAGGATATGGCCGCCAGCGAGAAGGCCAAGGGCGTCGCGCCGGCAGCGTATGCCGCCACCATGCCTAGGGCTATGAATACGTCCGCGCCTACGTCGGCGTACCCCATGGCGAAGGAGCCGAACCAACCGACATCTCTCTTCAGGGAGACCTCCCGGCTCTCCTCGGCCAGTTAAGATCCCCGTCGCGAGCCGATAGAGAGATCATAAAAAACGACCACAAGTTGTTGGCCCTACACTCTAGGCTGACTCCAAGAGCAAGAAAGGCCGAACGAGCTTCTCGACACACCTGTGGCGATGTTGAGGAAAATGAGGGGTGAAAGGGGGGTTTAGGGCGGTATGGTTATTCCTCGCCGCTCCAGCTCCTCAACCTCTCTCTCGAGCCCCAGCTCCCTGAGCGTCTCCTTCCTCGGGATTCCGGTCTCTAGATCCCACTTCCTGTAGGAGTAGTACTCGTC
>CBEVRO010000060.1:0-7493 GCA_965552295.1 uncultured archaeon
AGAGCCGCCGGGCAGCCCGGTCGGTCCCCTCCCCTCGGCGCCTCCTTCTCCAGCGAGAACCTCCTCTCCCGCTCCGACGTCGGGGGTCAGGGGTCTGGCGTCGCGGCCGTCGGGTATCCCGTCCCCGTCCGAGTCCGGATTGTTGGGATCGGTTCCGAGAGCCAGCTCCTGCTCGTCGCTCAGACCGTCCCCGTCCGAGTCTGCGGCAGCCCGAGGCTGCGGGATGGGCTCGCTCCTGTTCCACTGCACCCTGACTATCGTCGTGGCTGGGAACGACTCGAGTTCCCCGTCGCTGACGACCAGCTCGACGAGCCAGGTGCCGACTGGGAGCGTGACCGTCGGGGTGGGGCCATTGACTGTGTCGCCCTCCAAGAACGGGCCGGTCCACGTGTAGGTCAGCGGCCTGCCCCTGGGAGAGTAGGAGCCAGATCCGTCCAGCTGGACCCTGGCGTAGCCGTCGGCGTCCGCCTGAACCACGTACTCGCTCTGAACCACGGCCACCGGGCGCTCTTCAGATCCCTGCGTCGGCTCCTGCGACTCTGGGATCCCGTCCTCGTCCTGGTCGACTCCCACCTGAAGCCCGCCATTAACCAAGTCGTCCCACGGTATCCCGAGCCAGGCTGGCCCACCAGGGGGCAGGGTCACGTGGTCCCACCTGCGGACGATCCACCTCCCCTGGCTCCACTCCCTCGCCTCCACGTCCACGATCTTGCCCGCCAGCCCGTTGAGGATGACCCACTCCAAGCTCGTCCCAGGCCTGTAGCTGAAGCCCTCGCCCACGTCCCGCACCCAAACCCTGACCCTCCTGACCACTCCGCCCTCGGGGTCCTCCCAGTCCGACCCGAGGAGAGCCTCGCGTATTCCGCCGGTCAGCACCTCCACCCTGATGTCCCTGTGCGAGACTCCCACTCTGGCCCTGGAGCCCAGGTCCCCCAGCAGGGTGACCTCGGAGTCCATCCACTCCTCAAAGTTCACCCACCCGAGGGTGATGCTGCCTCGCGGACCGACGGCCGCGTCGAAGAAGGCGCTCGCGTTCACCATCTGGACGAAGAGGTATGAGTTCGCCGACTGCCCCTCGGTCACCACGGGGTAGACTCCCCTGGGCCTCGCGTTCGGGTCCGCGACGAAGGTGCCGTCGGGGTTGAGCATAACCCTGCCCTCTTCGTCGCTGACCTGCTCTATAGTCCCCCCGCTGAATATTATCAGCTCGATGGCGGTTCCCGGGTGCTCGATCGCCTCTTCGAGGAGATGCAGCGCCCCCCAGAGGTCTTCCATCGGCCTTCCGAGGAGTTCGCTCGTGGGCGTCGCGTATATCACACCGGTGCTCCACACCTCGCCCCCTATCTCGAAGGAGTAGCTGCCGCTCCGCGTGTCCACCAAGATGTACCTGCTGTTCTGCGAGTACGAGTCGGGGTCGAACGGGGAGTTGGGGTCGTACACCCATATCCTGTATGTGTGGTCGTCGAGCTGCTCGATGTCGTAGGCCGTGACGGCGTGCCCTTTCCACAGGCTGGGGTTCATGGTGACGATCAGCAAGCCCTCCTCCTGCCCCGCCTCGAACCTCGACTTCCAGGACTGGACCGCGTCCACGAGTTCCCACACCATCTCCCTCGACGACACAGCGTAGGCGTGGAGGCCCCTCGCCAGCTTGTCGAAGTCGTGCTGGTACAGGTGCTGCGCGACGACGTATAGCCACAGGCTGCGCCCCCTCTTGTACGGTAGCATGGGCCCTCCCAAGCAGAACGTCTCAAGGTTGCAGTCCACGACGTCCAGCGACTCCTCGAAGGCGTAAGGCTTGGGGATGGGGCTGCAGGGGTTCTCCGGGTCCTCCTCGGCGTAGCCGGAGGCCACCTTGTAGGCCGAGAGGACCATCCCGAAGCAGACCCCATTCTCCCCGAGGTCCCTCCAGATGTTCTCGTAGATCAGCTCGAAGAGCGGGTCGTTCGCGCAGCCGAATGGCACCACGCAGATCTCCCCTCGCCTGTTCAACCAGTACCAGACGTCTGCCGCCAAGTCGTAGCTTATGTCGTCGACCTCGAAGTTCTCGAAGTGGTGGCCGTAGAGGTACGGGAAGTCAGACGCGTGTACCCAGAATTCCAGCGTCCTCGAAACCACCTGCGTGGAGTCGAACTGGACCGCGACCCTGATAGCACCCCTGACGGCTCTCTGGCCCGATGAGAGGGTCCCCTCAGGCACGGTGAAGTGGATGTCTAGGAACCGATCCCGCACCTCGCTCCACACGTTCCTCGGCCGCACCGGTCGGCCGTCCACGGTCAGGCTGATGTCGTAGCTCAGGTAGCGGTCCACCGCGTTCCTGAGGTAGACGGTCACGTACGCCGGCTGCCCCTCGAACACAAACGGCTCGCGGGTTATCTCAGACACGTTCACGCCGCAGGCCCAGTTCACCAGCGCGTTCTCCTCGGGCTTGGGTCCATATGCGTTGATCACGTAGAACTGCACGTACTTCCTCCGGGCCTGGTCGAACGAGTCCACGGCGGTGATCACCAACGCGCCGTCCTCTCGCGCGCTGAGGGTTGCGCTCTCTGGCGGACCGGTTACTGACAGCCCGCCCCGGGTCTCGAAGGTGCACTGGTACGGCGGCTCCCCTCCGGAGACTGGCCACACGCTGGTGAGGTCAAGAGTCTGAGAGTAGCCAGACCACACGACGTAGTAGTCGGGCCCCCCTATCCTCACCCCGGTGGCCGGGTACACGGTGAGGCGGTAGGTGCCGGTGTAGCTCTGCCCGACGGAGTCCGTGACGGTTATGCTCATGGTCAGGTCCCTCACGCTCCTAGCCGAGTCCGAGCTCAGCACGCCTCCCTCGAAGGACAGCCAGTCCGGCAGTCGCCCGTCGTGGGAGGTCACCGTCAGGCTCCACGTGTAGGGCGGGGCTCCTCCCACGGCCCCGAGGTCGTGCCTGTACGGCTGACCCTCGACCCCCGGCGGGAGGACCTCATCGGAGAGTATCACGGGGCTAGATGGCACGTAGGGGGTCGGGTGGAGGGAGGACAGCGCGGATGGCGCGCTGGTGGCGGCCCACTCCACCGACACGGGGTCGTAGGGGTGCCCCGAGATGACGTCGCCGGTGGACACCGTCTCGATCACTCCAATGTCTACTGCGGAGCCGTCCGGCTCTCTCACTATCACCCTGACCTCAAAGTAGTCGACCCCCGGCCAGGCCTCCTCGAACACCACCGAACTGCCGGTCGTCCACGCGGGGTTGAGCGAGTCCGACCCCGGGTTCGTGAAGAGCGTCTCGACGGTCCCGCTCTCGACTTCGTACACGAAGAGGTCCAGGTCCTCCCTGTCCCTGGCCTTCCCGGAGAAGGCTATGTACCTGCCGTCGGCCGACCAGTCGGGCTGGATGCCCCTGACGGGGACGTCCCTGCATATCATCCCGCCCGGGCCCGCCGCGCCAGCCGGCACGCACCTCTGGGTCAGCAGCTGCTCAACCGCGCCGCTCTCCACGTCCACCACGTAGAGGCTGAACTCGCCGTCTCGGTCCGAGGCGAAGACCACCTTCGACCCGTCAGGCGAGAAGGAGGGGTTCAGGTCGTTGTGGGGGCCGTCGGTCAGCCTGACCTCCGAGCCCGTCTCGAGGTCGACCAGGTAGAGGTTGAACCCCTGCCCGGGGAGCCCCCGGGAGAACACGACCTTCCGCCCGTCTGGGCTCACGTCGGGCGACACGTCCGCCTGAGAGTTGCTAGTAACTCTCCTGACCTCCCCGTTGACCAGGACGTAGATCTCCAGGCTTCTCCAGAGCTCTTGGCTGGTCTCGACCGGGTAGGGAGCGGCAGAGAAGGCGATGACCGACCCGTCGTCGGAGGCGCTCGGCTGGTACTCGTCGGCCCCGGACCTCCTGCTCAGCCTGGCCACCGGCTCCCCCGACTCGGTGGTGACCCAGAGGTCCGAGTCCAGGTCGTCGAGCGTCTCCCCCCTCTTGGAGAACGCGATGGCGACGGCGTGCCCGCCCCCCAGAGCTGGTGACGGGTTGGCCGCCCCCCGTCGGGGGCGGCGTGGTCGCGGCCCCGGAGGGCGGGGAGGCAACCTCGTACAAGGCGAACTCGGCGTAGTTGCTGGAGGGCCACATGCCGCGGTCGTAGGAGTCTATCGAGAGCCTGACGGCGAAGCCCACCTCGTCCCCGTAGCTCAGCTGGAAGTCTTCGTCGGGCGACGAGCCAACGAGGGGCTTCGAGAACTCGAAGAAGACTCCCTGCGGAGTGAGAGAGGCCTTCCCAACGCCGTCCTGCACCGAGTCAAGAACAGCCGACCCGCTGAAGATGTATGACCCCTCCATAGTGTGCAGGTCGTAGTAGCCGGGCTCCCTCCCCTCTCCAGGGAATCCATTCCAGACGAACATGTCCTCTCCCTGCTCTGGCCCCACTCCGTCCGCGTCTGAGTCGAAGTAGAAGATCACCCTGTCGACCTTATCGGGGCCCGTGTCCAGATCGTCATCGTCGACCAGCAGGGCAAAGTAGATGTATCGGTGGTCGTTCATCACCCAGAGCGTGACCTCCACCCCTCCCAGGGTGAACTGGGCCTTGCTAGCTCCTTCCCACTCTCCAGGCCCCATGGTTCCGTCAATGGCCGGAGGGACGTCGCACCAGGCTGACCCCGTCCACCTCGCTCCGGCTAAGACTATTCCAGGGGTAGACGCGCCGAGGAGTACCAGAGCCAGTAGCGGCAGAACCCTCACGCCAGGCCGGATCGTATGACCCCGACGTCGGGCCTTCTCCCGCCCAGGACTCATGGGTCATCCTCTCCGACAGGCAACCCACGGGGACCCTCACACCGGATCGGGCGGAGCCAGACCCGACGTGGGGACCGCGTGGAAATTGCCTGAAATGAGGGAAAAGTAGGAAATATATAATGGATTTGACGCAAGATAACACGAGATAACACGTTATTAATTCTTAATTCACATACTCGATCGGCTGGCCATGCTACTCTGGCCGAGGTTCGGGCCCGCGCAGGCCGCATGCAGCCTGTCGGCACCACTAGACAGCTCCGGGTCCGCAGCTCCGCCGCCGGTGCATATGGCGATCAAACCCAGGGGAAGACCGCGCCAGGTCCAGCTCCACCATGATCAGAGTTTCAACGACTGTTGGAAAGCGATGAAGGGGTCTGCGCAGCGCCTTCGGGCTGCACTATGCCCCCAATAGAGGAGGAGCCCTGCCTGAGGAAATAGGCGGGTGGAAGCCGTAACGGAGACGGCTAGCAGGGCTACCTAGGGGTGAGCGGGGTAGGGGCGAACATCCTCGCATGGTTTCCCCGTCCCTCGCTTAGCCTAGAGCAGAGAATCGGAGGTAAACCTAATATTCCTACCTTCATTCTTACCAAGATGACCACCAAGTACGTCACCATATCCGTGAAGGTGCCTCGAGAGGTGAAGGAGGAGCTGGAGAGGGCCGGCGTGAAGCCAGGCAGGGTGGCGAAGGAGGCGATAATGAAGAAGCTAGCAGAGATCAGGCTGAAGAGGCTGGAGGAGAGGGCTGAGGAGCTGAGGGAAGTGCTGGAGAGGGTGGACGTGCAGAGGGTCGTCAGCCACATCAGGGAGGACAGGGAGTCGAGATGATAGTCGACGCCAGCTCGATCATCAGGGCCGTGAAGGAGGACGAGATGAGGAAGGTGGCCGGAGCCTCCACCATCCCGCTGGCCAAGTTCGAGATTGGAAACGCCATCTGGAAGGACGTCCACCTGCGCGGGCTGTACTCTGCTGAAGATGCTGGCAAGCTCCTAGAGGTAATCCTCGGGCTCGTGGACCTGATGGAGGTAGTGGAGCCGGACTACAGCCTGGCGCTCAAGGTGGCGGTGGAGAGGGGCATAACGTTCTACGACGCCTCCTACGTGGCGGCGGCCGTGCAGAGGGGAACCAAGCTGGTCACGGAGGATGCCGAGCTGAGGAGGAGGGTTGGGGGCCTAGTTGAGTTGGTCTCCCTGGGCGACCTCTAGTGATGCGATGGTGCTGAGGGGCCACGAGGGCTGAGCGCGTTCAGGACCTTTCTCGGACGTGCCTTGCGCGAGTTCGTTCACGTACGAGACCATCACGCTCGTGTCCAGGTATACCATCTGGACCTCGCCTCCTCCACATCTGTGGACAGCCTCTCGTAGGGGAGACCACCGGTCCCAGTCGGCGATAATCGGCCGCGGGGCAGGCTGGCCGCCCCAAGTCGATCATCCGTGGGGGTCTGCCCAGCGCGGCGCAGCCGAATTTTTATTCTGAGGGTAATATTCCAGTGGGAATATTATGCTGGTGATAGAGAGGAGAGAGGCCCGACGGCTGAGGTCCGCAAGGGGCTGGATCCTGGTCTACGGCCGCAGAAAGGTTGGGAAGTCGTTCACCATCAGGAGGTACTTGAATTGGAATGTCTACGCGACGATCTCAAGGGCACGGGACGCGATAGTTGAGGACTCGAGCGGGATAAGGAAGATGGAGCTCGATGTCGCCCTCGGGCTGGTCGTGAACGCCCTCACGGCTGGCGAGACGGCAGTCGTCGACGAGTTTCAGAGGCTGCCGGACGGCGCCTGGGATCTCCTGGCAACCCCACACCCACAGGGGCAGCTCGTCGCCGCCGGCTCGAGCATGGGCATCGTGAGGAGAGTTTTCGACAAGAGGAGCCCCCTGCTGGGACTCGTTCAGCCGTTCAAGATGGACATAATAAGGTACGCGGACGCCGTGGCCTCACTCTCGCGCCAGGTAGACCCCACGGCCTCGCTGGAGTGGGCGGTCATAGTCCGGGACCCCTGGATATCTCCCATGGTGAATCCGTCGAGCGAGGGGGATCCCGCGAGGTGGCTGTGTGACGCGGCGCCTCAGCTCGTCATGTCGGCGGTGGGTCTGGTCGGCGAGGTGTTCTCCGAGGAGGAGAGGACGCTGACAGCCCTGTACGACTCGGTGCTGAGGCTCCTGGCCGAGGGCATGTGGCGACCCTCCGAGATCGCCGGCGTACTCTCCTCCAGGGGGCTGCTCCAGGGCGGCACGCCGGCCGTCACGGGGATACTCAGGCGGCTCGCGGATATGGGGCTCGTGGACGGGATCCCGCTCTGGAAGTCCCGGAGGGCGAGGGTCTACTACAGGCACAGGTCCCCACTCCTGTCGCTCCTCCTGAACATGGAGCAGAAGTTCGGCGTGAGCGACGGATACCGGCCGGAGTACGAGTCTGTCAGGTCCGCGTTCGGCAGGGAGGTCGAGTACTCGGTGGGGGAGATGCTGGCCGAGCGTCTGGATGGCAGGCTTGCTCACTACGTGAGCGAGAGGGGAGATGTCGATGTGGTCGTCTTGAATAAGAGGAGGAAGAATGTGCTGGCGGCCTACGAGGTGAAGCTTGGGGGCATCTCGAGATCGGAGGCTAGGGAGGCCGTCGACAGGATGCTGGACCTGGGGGCGCCGAGGGTCGGACTGGTCAGCCTGAGGGAAGAGCCCCCTGCGGTGGAGGGATGAAACATTCCCTCTGCTTTATCCCCATGTTGTCGAAAACGCACCCGTCGGTGTC
>CBEVRO010000061.1:0-7151 GCA_965552295.1 uncultured archaeon
GATGCACGTCCATCTAAGCAAGAATAGGGGTGATCGATATAATAGGCATAGGCTCCAGCTCGTTGAGGCCAAGATCCATAGGCTCGTGAAATATTATAAGAGGAAGGGAGTTCTACCCCCAGACTGGCAGCCAAGGCTCCTGTAGGGTAGGCCCTCTGGGCCTGGTACCTCTACTCATACTCAGGCTTGCGTTCGACGGCCCCGTGCACGGCTACCAGATAATCGAGAGTGTGAGGGAGATGACGCGCGGGAGCTACGCACCGGAGACGGGAGTGATCTACACGGCCCTGAGGAGGCTAGAGAAGAGGGGCCTGCTGACCTCTCGGTGGGAGGAGGGACTCAGCAGCGACAGAAGAGTCTACGAGATCACGGAGGAAGGAGTTAGGACGCTCAGAGAGGGATTGGAGGCCCTCGTGGCTAGGCGGGGGATCTTCGAGGAGCTGTTTGAGTTCTACCAGAGGATGTGGGGTGAGGAGAGTGGAGGCGGCGATTGAGGCTGAGGGACTCACGAAGTACTACGGATCCCTCTTGGCGGTGGATCACGTAACCTTCTCTGTAAGGAGGGGGGAGATCTTCGGGTTCCTAGGGCCGAACGGTGCTGGCAAGACCACTACTGTCAGGATGCTGACGGGCCTGACCAGGCCGTCCTCCGGGACGGCTAGAGTGGCTGGACACGACATAGTGAGGGAGGCTAGAGTGGCGAAGACGAGCATAGGGTTGGTGCCCGAGGCGTCCAACGTCTACGCGGAGCTCTCGGTCTGGGACAACGTGATGTTCTCGGGGGAGATCCACGGAGTCCCAGGAGGGGAGAGGCGGAAGCGGGCCAGGGAGTTGCTGGAGCTGTTTGATCTCTACGATAGGAGGAAGCAGAAGGCTGGGAAGCTATCCAAGGGCCTCAGGAGGAGGCTGTCTATAGCCATGGCTCTAGTGCACAAGCCGGAGGTGCTCTTCCTAGACGAGCCCACATCGGGGCTGGACGTCCCGTCCGCCAGGCTGGTGAAGAGAATCGTGAGAGAGCTGAACGAGGCTGGGACCACAGTCTTTCTCACCACGCATAACATGGACGAGGCCAACACGCTCTGCCACAGGATCGCCGTGATAAACCGGGGCAGGATAGCGGCCATAGACACGCCAGAGAAACTCAAGATGATAGTCGAGAAGACCCACTCGGTCATAGTGTCCTTCTCTGCCCGCCCCAGGGAACTCAAATCGAGGCTCGAGGGGCTCCCCGCGGTGGAGAGCGTGATCGAGGAGGGAGACAAGTTCAGGCTCTACACGGGGGACCCGCCATCGGTCTTGGAGGCCGTGTTCGAGCTGGCGAGGGCGAAGGGGCTGAGGATACTCAGCCTGAACACTTCCGGCCCGACCCTGGAGGACGTGTTCATCAGGCTTACGGGAGCGTGAGGGGGAATGGACGCGAGGTACCTCCGATTGGACCTGATGGCCGCCTGGGCCATAGCGAAGAAGGACCTGAAGTGCTACTACGCCAGGCCGGGCGCTGTGATGTTCGGGATAATGTTCCCGCTCTTCATGTTCCTTTCATTCATCGTCGGGAGGAACATCCCGGTGGAGGAGGCCCTGCCCGGCCTGACGTCCATGGTTGTGATGTTCAGCGCGTCCTCGATAGGTCCCTTCTCGATACCCATGGAGAGGAAGCTCAAGACGTTCGACAGGCTCCTGGCGGCGCCGATATCCTACCACTCCATCCTAGCCGGGAAGATCCTCGCGGGAGCCCTCTATGGACTGGCGGTCGGCTCCGTTCCGGTAGCCGTTGGAGTCCTGGCTCTAGGCGCCGGGGTGGCTCAGCCGGGTCTCTTGGTCGCGAGCCTGTCCCTCTCGTCGGCCTGCTTCGCGGCCATGGGAGTGATGTTCGCCTCCTTCCCGACCGAGTACCCAGGGAACGTGACCATAGCCATGAACTTCGTCAGGCTCCCGATGCTCTTCGTGAGCGGCGTCTTCACCCCCCTAACTAGGGCCTCCCTCCCGATGCGTCTCGCCTCCCTCATCTCCCCGCTGACGTACGCAAACGACCTCGCCAGAGAGGCCTTCGGCGCGGGTGGAGTGGCGAGTCCTGGCGCGAACGTGGCGGGGCTCCTCGGGTTCACGAGCCTATTTGTGGTACTCGGAGCGTGGCTCCACGATAGGCTGAGAGAGTGGGCTGAGGCCCCCAGAGGACCTCGCAGACAGGCGACAAACACCGAGCTGCGTGCTGGGGCTCTCCAAGCGGCGCCTCAGTCGGGGTTCCCTAGGCGAAGACGAGGACCTCTGACCGCTGGGAAACTCGCAGAGGATCAAGCCAGTGACCAGAGCAAGCGGTGACCGATCTCTAAGTGAGGCGGAGAGCTTGCGCGCCGGATTGACTATTCTCCGAAGATCTCCTTGATCTCTTTCTCACCCTCTTCTAGCTCCTTCGCCTGCTCTGGATCTAGCCTCAGGAGGACTTCTAAAAACTCCCCAACGTGAGTCTTCTCCTCTCTCGCCACGTCCTGGAAGACCTCCTTTACCCTCTCATCTCCGCAGCAGGCCGCGATCTGGAGGTATAGGTTTATCGCGTCGAGTTCTGCCGAGATCGCCAGCCTGACCGCCTGAGCCAACTCCTCAGCCGAGAGGGTCCTGCCCGTCCCCAGGTCTAGGGGGTTCTTCGCCAGCATCTCAACACCGTTCTATCCGTGAGGAGGAGATCCGATAAACCTAGTGCACTCGATAAGTCCGGCCTCCCTCCCCCTCTTCTGCTCCTACGCTTCGCAGAGGCCTAGTCACGAGCTTCCCGTCAGCACGAGAGTAACTCAGGGCCGAGAACGCCGAGGCGTCGCCAACCAACCCTCATTGCTGTTGTGTGTAGGTATTCTGCGTAAATTACTTACGAGCGTGCTTAACGGAACTATCTTTTTACTTATGCTGGGCCGACCGGCTGGTAGCGATGCAGAGGACCCTAAGCAGGCTCTCTAGAGCGGCGCCGCTAAGGTGGGCTTGGTACGCCGCAGCCCTCGCCTTCTTCCTGATCGTAGTGCTGATCCCGCCCACGTACGTCCTGGGGTACGTGGCAGCAGGCTGGGACGCTGTTAGCGAGGTCCTTAGCGATCCGAGCGTGTCCGAGCAGGTGAGATTCGCAATCCTCCTCTCGTACAAAGTTGCTACGGCGACCACGCTAATCGACCTAACGTTCGGCCTGCCGCTGGCTTGGGCGCTCGTCAGGAGGAGGTTCGGGGGGCAGAGACTCGTCAGCACGCTGATAGACATCCCCATGTCCGTTCCAACGTCAGCACGTGGGCTCTCCGTGGCCGTCTACTGGATCGCCCTGGCCGGGCTGACCGACGCCTTCTGGGGTCTGACCGCGCTCCAGGTGGCGATCACTCTCCCCTACATGGTGAGGAGCATAGCATCAGCCCTGGAGGAGGTCGACTACACCTACGAGGTCGCGGCCAGGACCCTGGGCGCCGTTCCCCTCACGGCCTCTAGGACGGTTACGCTCCCGCTGGCGAGGGCTGGCATAGTCACGGGTTCCGTCCTCTCCTTTGCACAGGCCCTGAGCGAGACCGGAGGGGCCACCGTCCTGCTCTCAGTCATAGGAGCGACCGAGAAGAACGCTTCCGTGCTGATCGGCTACTGGAAGAGCCTAATGAAGGAGGACCCCACTCTTCTGCCGAAGCTCCTGCCCGCCGCGGCGTTCCTCAGCCTGATCATGATGAGCTCCTCTCTGGCGTTGCTCTACCTCTTCAAAGAGCTCGGCCTCAGGCTTAAGCTCCCTGAGGGCAGGGTTTTCAAAGCATTAGAGGCGAGGCTCAGCGACCGACCATTTCCAAGCCTGAGGGACGCTATCTCTGGAACCTTCGCTCTGCTGGCGCTGATAGTCCCGTCGTTCTACATAGTGGCAGAGGCCACCCTTGGCAAGGTGCCAGCCGATTTCTGGGCCTCCGTGTTTCGCTCGTTCCTCGTGGCAGCCGCGGTCACAGTCGTAGACCTCATGTTCGCGGTCCCCCTGGCTGTCCTGATCACTAGGAAGGTTCCCTACTCCCTGGCAAGGATACTGGACACGCTCGTTGACGTCCCGCTCCTCGTTCCAACAGCGGCTCTGGGCTTCAGCCTTGGCCTCTTCTGGACGAGTGTGATCCCAGGCGCTCCCGGCCTCCTGTTGGTCGCTCTGGCCCACGTCAGCTTCACATTCTCGCTCGTCGCGAGGAACCTGATAGCCTCTCTCCACTCTCTAGACCCAGGACTGGAGGGAGCGGCGAGAACCTTGGGTGCTGACGGCTCCCTAACGTTCACAAAAGTGGTCTTGCCGATCATTAAGCCGTCCGTGGCGGCTGGAGCGGTGCTGGCGTTCTCGAGGAGCTTGAACGAGACTGGTGCCACTCTTGCAGTGTACCCTGAGGCCATCACAGCCCCCGTCTACATAGTCAGCCTCGTCAAGGCCGGGAGGCTGGACCTCGCAGGGCTCGCCACGCTGATGCTCGCTGGCGTCTCCTTTGGAGTCATCTACGCCTTGAGGAAGATCGCGAAGGTGAGGTGATATGGCCTCGCTGGAGCTCAGAGGGATTCACAAGCGCTTCGGAAGGGTGCACGCTCTCAGGGGTGTAGACCTCAGGGTCGAGGATGGGGAGTACCTCTGCCTCCTCGGCCCAACTGGAGCGGGGAAGACCACGACGCTCAACGTGATCGCAGGCCTAGTGAAGCCAGACTCGGGCAAGGTGCTCATCGACGGGAGGGACGTCACAGACCTGCCTCCGGAGGAGAGGGGAGTCGGCTACATGCCCCAAGGCTACGCTCTTTTCCCCCACATGACCGTCTGGGGCAACGTGACCTTCGGCCCAGAGGTGAGAGGGTGGGACCCAGAGTCTATCGTGAGGGTCGGCAGGCAGATGCTCGAGTCCGTGGGCCTGCTGGAGAGATCTGACGCGCTCCCGAGGGAGCTTAGCGGTGGGATGCAGCAGAGGGTTGCCCTGGCCAGGGCGCTCGCCAGCAGCCCAGAGGTGCTCCTGCTGGACGAGCCGCTCAGGGCCCTGGACGCTCTGCTCCGCCTCAAGCTGAGGTACGAGGTCAGGAGAATGGCCAAGGCTCTGGGCATAACGACTGTGCACGTCACTCACGACTACGAGGAGGCTCTGAGTGTCGGAGACAAAGTGGCGGTGCTCCGCGAGGGGAGGATCGTGGAGGTCGGCACGCCGGAAGACCTGTACGAGCGCCCAAAGTCGCTGTTCACGGCTTACTTCGTCGGAGAGGGAAGCTTCCTCTTCGGAAGGGCCGAGGCTGGCGACGGAGACCTCACGCTGGTCAGAGTAGGTGAGTTGGAGCTTCGATCAGCTAATAGAGCCCAAGGCGATGTCGTTGTCGTTCTGAGGTCTAGGCTGGTCCGAGTCCTCCGCAGCCCGTCTCCCGGATCGACTCCAGCAAAGGTGACAGAGATCAGGTTCCTGGGCAGGCTCCAGAGGATCACTCTCCAAGCCGGGGGAGTTGCACTGCTGGCTGAGGTGTCCACGGCTTTCTCTAGGGGACTGCGGGAGGGCGACGAGGTATACGTCGCTGTCAATCCAGAGCACGTCCTGCTCTACGACCCGTCGGAGCTGGAGGACTACCCCGAGGTTAGGGAGGTGATCGAGCGTGCCTGAGATAGAGCTGATAGGGCTGGTGAAGAGGTACGGCCGGATAACGGCCGTCGCCGGCGTTGACCTACACGTCCCGGACGGAGAGTACGTAGGGATAATTGGGCCGAGCGGGTGCGGGAAGTCGACGCTCTTCAGGTTGATAGCTGGCATCGAGAGGCCGGACGAGGGCGACGTTAGATTCGACGGCGTGTCGGTGCTCAACGTCCCAATGGAGGAGAGGGGAGTGGCCCTAGTGTTTCAGCACATAGCCCTCTTCCCACACATGTCCGCCCTGGGGAACGCCGCCTACTCCCCTAGGGTGAGGGGGCTCAGCCCTCCGAAGGCCAGAGAGATAGGGCTGGCCTCTCTGCGCGCGGTTGGAGCGAGGGCCAGGCCGGAGGCCTCGCCGAGCGAGATGAGCATGGGGGAGATGCAGGAGGTGGCGCTAGCTAGGGCTCTAGCTTCTGAGGCTAAGGTGCTCCTGCTGGACGAGCCGCTGTCCGCGCTGGACGCTAAGGCCGCCCTGGAGCTGAGGGCCAAGCTCAGGAGTATAGTGAAGTCGAGAGGGCTGACGGCGCTGCACGTCACTCACGATCAGGCCGAGGCGATGAGCGTCGCTGACAGGGTCGCGGTCATGAGGGCAGGCAGGATAGTGCAGGTGGGGACGCCCCAGGAGCTGTACGAGAGGCCGAACAGCCCGTTCGTGATGAACTTCGTTGGTGAGGCGAACTTCCTGGTGGGCTCAATCAGAGCAGAGGATATTGGGCTCCACGCCGGAGGGACGCTCGAGAGGCCAGGGGAGTTCGCCGAGGGCGAGCTTGTCGTCGTTGGGTTCAGGCCGGAGGATGTGGTTCTCAACGAGGGCCAGCTGGAGGGGAGAGTTAAGCTGAGGAGCTACCTCGGCGGGATGTACAGGTTCGAAGTCCTCCTGACAACCGGAGAGATCGTCAAGGCAGTCTTACCGGAGGATCCTGGTGTCCACGAGGGAGACATGGTAAGGTTGGATATTACGAAGTTCAGAGTGTTCCCATACCCAGAGGAGGGCCTCGCGAGGGCCACAGCAATAGAGTAACCTACCCGCTCCCCACACTCGGTTCAGCTTCTCTCAAAGCCGACGGACGCCCAGAGGACCCAGCCCTTGGGCAAAGAGCTGGTCTCGATCAACACCGTGCCGACTACCGTGGAGAACGACAGCGGAGGGGCTCTGAACAGCGGCGTCACCACTAGCTCCCCGGCCAGCTCTAGGCTATCTCCAGGAGCCATCTGCACTCTCTCGGAGTTTTTGATCTTGATCTCCAGTCCATCTATCGGGACGGGAGATAGAGTTATGGAGCACGGCTCGTCACCGTCGTTTTGAATAGTCAGAGTGAACGTGGCCGTCCCCTTCGCCCCCAGAACTCTCCCAACCTCCCTAGCCCAGCAGGCCAAGTCTACGTTCTCGAGCTTCGCCCTGCACCCCGCCACCCTGGGCATCGTCCCTCCCTCCGGCTGTCCTGGCTGCCCTCTGAGGTACAGCTCCAGGGCAACGCCAGAGGAGTGCCTCCACGAGAGCTTGTAGCATTCTCTCAG